>NZ_RCYB01000005.1 GCF_004168205.1 Catenibacterium sp. co_0103
TTACCTGTAATCATTGACCCATCACACGCTGGTGGTAAATGGTGGTTAGTAGAACCAATGGCTAAGGCAAGTGTTGCGGCAGGATGTGATGGATTACTTATTGAAGTACATAATGATCCTGAACATGCATTATGTGATGGGGCTCAGTCATTAAAGCCTAAAAAATATACAAAACTTATTGAAGAATTAAGAGAAATCGGTAAGGTTGTTGGAAAGGAAATTTAAAATGAAATTAAATGTGAACTTAGGAAAAGACAGTTATCCTATATATATTGAACAAGGTATCTTAAATAAAACAAAAGAACTAATTTCCCAGGTCTTCACAGGTGCGAAAATCGTTATTGTCTCTGACGATAACGTTTTTCCACTTTATGGAGAACAGTTAGTCAATCAGTTAAAAGATACTTATGAAGTCTCTACAGTAGTTATTCCTCATGGAGAACCATCTAAGAGATTTGATATTTTACCTTCTATTTATTCACAATTACTAGAAGCTAAGATTACAAGAACTGATTTACTTATTGCGCTAGGTGGAGGCGTTATTGGTGATTTAGCTGGATTTGTGGCAAGTACTTATATGCGTGGTATTAAGTTTGTACAGATTCCTACTTCATTATTATCACAGGTAGACTCTTCAGTAGGTGGTAAAGTGGCTGTAGATTTACCTGAAGGAAAGAACTTAGTCGGTGCTTTTAAACACCCATTGCTTGTTCTTATTGATCCACTTACTCTTAAAACATTAGATCCTCATTTTATTACTGATGGTATGGGAGAAGTCATTAAATACGGTTGTATCAAGGATAAAGAACTATTTGATCAATTAGCTGGTTATAGAGACTTTGATGATCTTTATAAAGACATTGATGAAATCATCTATAAATGTGTAGATATCAAAAGAGATGTTGTAGAAAAGGACTTATATGATTTTGGTGATCGCTTATGCTTAAACTTTGGTCATACTATTGGACACTCAATCGAGCAACATTTCCATTATGAAAAATATTCTCATGGTGAAGCAGTAGGAATCGGTATGGTAGCTATCACCCGTATCGCAGAACTTAAAGGATTATGTGAACAAGGCACTACTAAACGTATAGAAGAAGCCTTAAGTCACTATAACCTTCCTACTCATGCCAATGTCCCTACAAAAGAACTACTTAAAGCCATTGATCTAGATAAGAAAAACATCAATTCAACACTATCTTTTGTTTTACTTAAAACAATAGGAGAGTATTATGTACATAAGGATCAAAAAGAGATGATTCTGGAAGTAGAGGACATATAATGACAAAAATCACTATTACACCAAAAACACTTCAAGGAACAATTGCGGTTCCCCCTTCTAAATCATTAGCCCATCGTGCTATTATCTGTGCAGCCCTCGCACCAGGTATGAGCCGTATTAGCGGTATTGATTACTCAGAAGACATTGAAGCCACAATAGAAGGTATGAAAGCCTTAGGTGCTATTATTAAACAGGAAGGCGATACTTTAATTATTGATGGTTCTATTACTTTAGGACTAGGAAGAGTAGAAATAGATGCCCATGAATCAGGTTCTACATTACGTTTCTTAATGCCTTTATCACTCGTTAACTTTTCTCGTGTACATTTTGTAGGTAAAGGAAAACTTGGACAAAGACCACTTGATGTATACTATGATATCTTTGATAAACAAAAGATTGCATACCTTAGAAAAGACTCAGAACGTTTAGATGTTATTCTAGATGGTCAGCTTCATTCAGATATATTTGAAGTACCAGGTAATGTTTCTTCACAATTTATCAGTGGTTTATTATTCACTTTACCTTTATTAAAGGGTGATTCTTTAATTAAAATCACTACACCATTAGAATCTAAAGGCTATATTGACTTAACACTTGATATGTTAGAAAAGTTTGGTATTGAAATTATTAATCATGATTATCAGGCATTCCAAATCCGTGGTAATCAGAACTATAAACCATGTGATTACAATGTAGAAGCGGACTTCTCACAAGCTGCTTTCTATCTAGTTGCTGATTTACTAGGAAGTGATATTACACTTACTAATCTTAATATGCACTCATCACAAGGTGATAGAGCTATTTTAGATATTATGGAACAGATGGGTGGAGAAATTGTAGAAACAAGTGCGGGTATTAAAGTAGTCTGCGACAAAATCAAACCTGCCACTATTGATGCTTCACAATGTCCAGATTTGATGCCTGTTGTATCAGTGGCTTGTGGTCTTGTAGAAGGGACATCACACATCATCAATGCATCACGTTTACGTATTAAAGAATGTGACCGTCTCACTGCTTCTGTAGAACTATTAAAAGCTGCTGGTATTGATGCAGTTGAAGAAGAAGACAGTATGACTATTGTTGGTTCTGATTCTTATAATAGTGCAGAAGTAACAGGTTCTAATGATCATCGTATGTGTATGGCTGAAGCTATTTTGTCTACACGTGCCAATGGTCCAATTACTATTGATGATAAGGATTGTGTTAAGAAGAGCTATCCAGGCTTCTTTGAAGACTTCACATCTCTAGGTGGTGAATATCATGAGTGCTAATTGGGGACATCATATCGAATTATCTTTATTTGGTGAAAGCCATGGGAAGGCTATTGGTATCACAATAGGTCATCTTCCTGCTGGTATTAAGCTAGATATGGATGCCATTAATAAGGATATGCAAAGACGTGCGCCAGGTAAGAACCTAATGAGTACACAAAGAAAAGAAGCAGACGAAGTAGAAATACTCAGTGGTGTATTAGATGGTTTTACAACAGGTGCACCATTATGTGGAATTATTAAAAATACATCCCAGCATTCTAAAGACTATTCTTATTTGAAGGATAATATGCGTCCAGGACATTCAGATTATCCTGCTTATATTAAATATAAAGGCTTTAATGATGTGAGAGGAGGGGGACACTTCTCTGGCAGACTTACAGCACCAATCGTTTTTGCAGGTGCTATCGCAAAACAGATCTTAAAAGAAAAAGGTATTCATGTCGGTGCACATATTCTTTCTATTAAAGATGTGAAGGATACGCATTATCCATTAGATATTACTCCATCTTACTTAGAAGAACTAAGTCAAAAAGACTATCCTGTTATTCATGATGATGTATATGCTTTAATGCAGGAAACAATCGAAGAAGCGAGAAAGGAAGGCAATAGTGTGGGTGGAAAGATTGAATGTGCTGTCACTGGACTACCAGCAGGAGTTGGAAATCCTTTCTTTGATAGTATTGAAGCCCATTTATCACCATTACTCTTTAGTATTCCTGCAGTTAAGTCAGTTTCATTTGGTGATCTAGATGATATTACTTTACTTAAAGGATCAGAAGCGAATGATGCCTACTATTATGAAGGAGAAGAAGTGAAAACTTCTACAAACCATAATGGTGGTATTACAGGTGGTATAACTAACGGTATGCCATTACTCTTTACGGTAGGTATTAAACCAACCCCATCTATTTCCTTAAAACAGAATACAATCAATGTGAAAACACATGAAAATACAGAATTAGAAATCGTAGGAAGACATGATCCATGTATCATTCCTCGTGCGATTGTCGTTGTAGAAGCTATGGCAGCACTAGGTGTATTAGATATGCTGGAGGCACTATGAAAGATTTAAAAACATGTCGAGAAGAAATAGATGCAATCGATAAGGAAATTATTGCCTTATTTGAAAAACGTATGCATGTTTCTAAGGATGTTATTACATATAAATTAGCGCATGATATGCAGATCTTCCAGAAGGATAGAGAAAAAGAAGTTATCCAGAAGAATGTAGATCGTTTAGAAGATAAATCTCTAGAATCTTACGCAAAAACATTTGTCCAGGATACAATGAATCTTTCTAAAAGTTATCAGTCTACTTTTATTCCTTTAAAGAAATATGAAGCGACTAAAATTAAAGAAAACTTTAAAGTAGGTTACCAAGGTGTTCCAGGATCTTTTTCTAATCAGGCTTTGAATTGCTGGTTTGGAGACATTGAAGGCATCAACTACCCTCACTTTGAAGATGTCTATCAGGCATTGGAAAAAGGTGAAATAGACTATGGTGTACTCCCTTTAGAAAACTCTTCTACAGGTGCTATTAATGATAACTATGACTTACTGACTCAATATGGCTTTTATATTGTAGGTGAGCAGTCTATCACAATAGATCAGAATCTACTTGGTATCAAAGGAGCCACTCTAGAAGATATCAAAGATGTCTATAGTCATGTGCAGGGCTTAAAACAAACATCTGAATTCTTAAATGCACATCACATTGAAGGTCATGACTATCTCAATACAGCTGCGGCTGCTAAGTATATCAGTGAAGCACAGGATAAACATATCGGTGCCATTGCCTCTAGTGAAGCAGCTAAACTCTATAATCTTGATATTATTGCCAAGGCAATACAAAATGATCAAAGCAATCATACACGCTTTATCATTATCGCAAGACAATATGAAATCAGACCATCTGCTAATCGTATCAGCATGGTCTTCACAGTCAATCATGAAGTCGGTGCTCTTTATGAAGTCATGAGAGTTGTAAGGGAACATAACATCAACATGGCCCGCATTGAATCAAGACCACTCCCACTATCTCCATGGGAATACTATTTCTATTTAGACGTAGATGGCAACTTGAATCAAGATCATGTCCAGCGTGCTTTACAGGAAATCAAAACATATACCAATACATTTAGAATGATTGGTAACTATGAAAGGAAGGAATCATGAAAAATATCGTTTTAATTGGAATCATGGGAAGTGGTAAAACAACATTTGGGAAAATTCTTTCACAAAAAACAGGTCATGAAATGATTGACCTTGATGTTTATCTTGTGAATCGCTTTAATATGTCCATTCCTGATATGTTTCAAATTTCTGAAGACTACTTCAGAAACAATGAAACAATATGTTGTCAAGAAGTATCAGAACTTGAAGGTAAAATCATCTCTACTGGTGGTGGAGTGATTAAAAGACCTGAAAACATTGCATATCTAAAGAAGAATGGTGTTGTTTTCTATATTGACCGTCCAATTGAAGATATTGTGAAGGATGTCGATCCAAGCGGCAGACCTCTATTAAAGGATGGCCCAGACAAACTCTATGCCTTAGATAAAGAACGTAGAGATAAATATATGTCCTCATGTGACTATCATATTATAAATGATGGTTCACTTGAAAAAGTCATAGATACCATTCTAGATATCATGAAGAAATACGATAAATCCCCATTCTAAGGGGATTTTTTATATTTGCATAAATTGTAAATATATACTATAATAGGGCTTTGTTTCGAGAGGAGAAAAGAATGGAAAAATTATTTCACTTAAAAGAACATGGGACAAATGTTAAGACTGAAATACTAGCTGGTATTACAACTTTTCTAGCAATGGCCTATATTCTTGCAGTCAACCCTGCTATTCTAGGACAGGCACACATGAGTCATCAAGGTGTCTTCCTTGCGACTGCAATCTCTGCAGGTGCCGCAAGCATCTTTATGGGATTAATGGCAAACTACCCAGTCTCTCTTGCACCAGGGATGGGGGTTAACGCATTATTCACTTATACAATTGTAGGACAGATGGGATTATCACCAGAAGGCGCATTAGCCTGCGTATTTGTATCAGGTATCATCTTTGTCATCATTACAGTGACAAACATCCGTCGTATGATTATTAATGCGATTCCTGTACAGTTAAAACTTGCGATTGGTGCGGGTATTGGTTTCTTTGTAGCCTTTGTAGGTTTAAAGAATGCAGGTATCGTAGTGGCAAGTGAATCTACATTTGTATCACTAGGAAACTTTAAGAATCCAACAGTATTGCTTGCTTTATTTGGAATCATCATCACATTAGTATTATTAGTAAAGAATAAGCCAGCAGCCGTATTTTATGGCTTAATCATTACTGCGGTAGTTGGTGTTGTATTTGGTTCGTTCTTTGGACTAAAAGGTATGCCACAGTTACCTTCTAAACTTGTATCAGTGAACTTTGATTTCAGTTTAGTAGGTGCTTTTGTGAGAGGGTTCAACGAAATGTTCACTCATCCACAGTGTATCGTTGCAATTTTCTCATTATTATTTGTAGACTTCTTTGATACAGCCGGTACATTAGTAGCTGTTGCATCTAAAGCTGATTTGATTGATGAAAATGGTGAATTAGTGAATGTTGAACGTGCATTACTTGCAGATGCTGTAGGTACTGTATTTGGTTCAATGATTGGTACTTCTACAGTGACATCTTTCGTAGAATCTACTTCAGGTGTTGGAGTAGGAGGACGTACTGGCTTAACTGCATGTACAACAGGTATCTGTTTCTTATTAACAGTATTCTTCTATCCGGTATTATCTATGATCACTGATGCAGTTACTGCCCCAGCATTAGTTATCGTTGGTATCTTAATGGCGTCACAGTTAAAGGATATCAAGTGGGATAACTTGATCTTTGCGGCAAGTGGTTTTGTGACCATCATCTTTATGATTCTTGGATATTCAATTAGTAATGGTATCGCATTAGGATTCATCGTTTATGTTATCAGTATGATTGCGACAGGTCAGGCTAAAGACATCAACAAGATGGTCTGGGTATTATTCTTGCTATTTATCGCATATTTCGCATTCTTAATCTAAAACCAGCATCGCTGGTTTTTTCTTTTGTTCATATAATGTTTTTAAAACGTGAGTACAATAATACGCAAAGGAGTGAGAAAAATATGAATGATTTAATGAAAACCCCTAAAATAACACCAAGAATACAGTCCACATTAAAACATACTGTAGAAGTACCAGAAGTGATGTACAAAGCCAGTGGTATTAATGTGAATGGAAGACGTATAAAAAGCTTACTATTTAGTACGGATGTTGCACTTATTGCGAATAATAACGCTGATGCCATCCTTTCTGTTTATCCTTTTACACCTACTATTCAGATCACCAATGCGATTATTGGTGTCGCTAGACAACCAGTCTTTGTAGGAGTAGGTGGAGGTACTACTAATGGTGCAAGAGTATTCAAGATTGCTTTGGATGCAGAATTACATGGTGCAGCTGCTGTTGTACTCAATGCTCCCGTACATACAGAAATGATCAGAGAATTATCGCGTCTAGTAGATATTCCTATTGTTTTAACTGTAGTATCACTAGATGAAGACTTAGAAGAACGTATGTTACATAGTGGTGCGAGAATCATCAACGTATCTGGTGGAAAACAAACAGTAGAAATCGTCAAGGCACTACGCGCTATTGATAAAGATTTCCCAATTATCGCGACAGGTGGACCAACTGAAGACACAATTAAAGAAGTCATTGAAGCAGGTGCAAACGCAGTGACATTTACCCCTCCTACAAGTGCTGAAATATTCAAAGGTATGATGGAAAACTATCGTGAACAGATGAAGAAGTAGAAATACTTCTTCTTTTTTATACAAAGAAGAAGTATTTGTATATCCCATTTATGATTATTTGTGTTATCATGTGGTCAAATGCATAAAAGGAGGAATAGAATTTGAAACAATATCTAGATATGTGTCGCTATATCCTAGAACATGGAGAAGACCGTCCTGACCGCACAGGGACTGGTACACGTTCTGTATTTGGATATCAGACACGCTATGATTTACGTGAAGGATTTCCTCTTCTTACTACTAAGAAGATGTATTTACGTCCTATTGCGGAAGAACTATTATGGTTTATCAAAGGTGATACAAATATCAAATATCTTGTAGATCGTAATGTGAAAATATGGAATGAATGGCCTTATGAAGACTTTAAGAAGAGTGAAGACTTCAATGGTGAAACATTAGAAGAGTTTGTAGAAAAGATCAAGAATGATGATGAATTTGCGAAGAAACATGGTAATTTAGGCCCAGTTTATGGCGCACAGTGGCGTAACTTTAATAATGAAGGCACTGACCAGTTAATGAAGCTTATTGATTCTTTAAAGAATAACCCATTCTCTAGAAGACATATTATTTCTGCATGGAATCCTAGTCAGGTAGATGAGATGGCTTTACCACCATGTCATACACTTATGCAGTTTTATGTATCTAGTGATAAGAAGTATTTAAGCTGTCAGTTATACCAGAGAAGTGCTGATACATTCTTAGGTGTTCCATTTAATATTGCATCATATGCCTTACTTACATGTATGCTTGCACAAGTATGTGGCTATGAACCAAAAGAATTCATTCATACTATTGGCGATGCACATATTTATAAGGATCACTTTGATGTAGTCAAGACACAGATTGAAAGAGAACCACTTCCTCTTCCTCATCTTGTATTAAATAAAGACATTGATAATCTATTTGATTTCAAGATTGAAGATATCAAGCTAGAAGGTTATCAGTCTCATGGTCCATTGAAAGGCAAGGTCAGTGTATGATTACTATTATTGTCGCAGCTGATCAAAATAATCTCATTGGGAAAAAGGGAACAGACAATGGGATGCCATGGCACAATAGTGAAGACTTTAAACACTTTAGAAGTACAACACTCAATCATACATTATTAATGGGGAAAACAACTTACAAGGCAATAGGTAAACCATTACCTAAACGTCATACTATTGTACTTTCTCATAATTTTGAAGATGATAGAGTAGAAGTGGTAGATGATTTAGTAGGCACTATTAAAGCTTTTAAAGAACGTGGTGAAGATCTCTTTATTTCTGGTGGTGCTTCTGTGTATCAACAGGCACTTCCATATTGTGATCAGATTCTTTTATCACGTATTCCTGGTGATTATACAGGAGAAACATATTTCCCTGACTTTTCTGAATATAACTATCGTCTCGTAGAAGAAAAGCCATTTGAGACATTTACACTAGAAATCTATCAAAAATGAAAAGACTTATATTAATTGTGCTTCGTTTTTTCTTTGAATTACCCGTACTGATCTTCCAGTTAAAACATATCAAGAAGCATAAGGATACGATTCCTTTTGAAAATCGTATTGACTGGACAAGAAGACTTTTAAAGAAAGCAACTAAAAGAGCACGTGTTAATCTAACTATTACAGGTACAGAATATCTTCCTGAAACAGATGGTTTCTTTGTAGCTCCAAACCATCAGGGATTATTTGATATCCTTGCATTATTTGACAGTATTGAACGTCCTTTCAAGATTGTCTTTAAAAAAGAACTATTAGATGTTATCTTCTTAAGAGATGTGGCTGAATTCATGGAATATCCTGCCATTGATCGTACAAACTTAAGAGCTTCTATGAAGCTTATGAGACAGGTTAAAAAGGAAATGTCTGAAGGTATCCCTTATGTGATCTTCCCAGAAGGAACACGTTCTAAAAAGGGAAATGAATTATTAGAATTCAAGGGTGGTTCATTTAAACCAGCTATGGATGCACAGGTGCCAATTATTCCATGTGTTATGCATAACTGTTTTAAAGTATTAGATAGTAATTCTATTAAGAGAGTTGATTGTGGTATTCATTATCTATCACCAATCCCTTATGAAGAATATAAGGATATGAATAGTGTGGAAGTAGCTAATCTTGTACAAACAAGAATACAGACTAAAATGAATGAACTCGAAGAACGTGCTTAGGTATGTTCTTTTTTTCATGAAACTATAAATAGAAGGGATAATTTGGTATAATGGGTGAACAAGGAAGGAGAGGATCCTATGTTTGGACACTTACAGATTAAAAGTGCTTATAGCTTTCAGGAGAGTACAATACTTATTCAATCTCTTATAGACAACGCAAAATCAAAACATATCCAGGCTCTTGCCTTAACAGATGATAATAACATGTATGGGGCCTATGAATTCTATGAAGCATGTACAAAAGCTTCAATTAAACCAATACTAGGTGTGAATGCCTCTATAATGTTTAATGATGATTTAATACATTTATTACTTTATGCACGTGATGATGTAGGTTATAAAGACTTAGTACGTATTGTGAGTGATATTAATCTCAATGAGAATAAAGCTATCACATTGAAAGCTTTATCCAACTATCGTGATCATCTTTATATTGTTTCTCATGAATATGAAGATAGACTCATTGAACAAGAAGCAACAAGTAAAGAAGATTTATTAACACATGCACAAACAGAACGACCAGTAATGAGCTTTATGAAGACTATGAAGAGTTTTTTTGGTGCCTCTTATCGTATTATGATTGTAGAAGATGGGATTAAAGGACATTCACTTCGTAACCAAACACTTATTAAATATGCTCAATTCTTAGATATTCCCTGTATCTGGGGTAATGATGTGCGTTACTTGCATTCTCATGATGCTTTCACATTAGATTTATTACAAGCTTCTAAAAAAGGAGAAGTTTTGAATAAGGATCATGAACCACTTACAACTGACCGTTACTTAAAATCAGAAAAAGAAATCAGAGAGATATTTGGGCGTTATCCAGATATTATTAAAAATACAGAAGAAATGCTTGATAACTGTTATGGGTCTATCCAAAAGGCAGAAAATGGTCTTCCTCACTACAAAACACCTACAGGTGATAGTGGGGCATATTTAAGACATTTATGTATTAAAGGATTGAAACAACGCTTTAAAAATCAGCCTATCACAGATGACTATAAAGATCGTTTACTCTATGAATTAAAAACTATTCATACAATGGGTTATGATGATTATTTTTTGATTGTATTTGATTATGTACAATATGCAAAGAAACATGGTATACTCGTAGGCCCTGGAAGAGGATCTGCCGCAGGTTCACTTGTTGCCTATTGTTTAGGTATCACAAATATTGATCCATTAAAATATGATCTGCTCTTTGAACGTTTCTTAAATCCAGAAAGAGTATCCATGCCAGATATTGATGTAGACTTCCAGGATGATCGTCGTGATGAAGTCATTCAATATGTATGCGATAAATATGGACATGATCATGTGGCTCAGATTGTCGCTTTTTCTACCTATGGTCCTCGTGTTGCGATAAAAGATATAGGAAAAGTGATGGGAATCCCCTTACCAAGACTAGAAATGATTGCGAAGATGGTTCCTACTGCCCCTAAACATCGTAAAAGTATTACTGAAGTCTATTCTACAAGTGCTTCATTCCAGGATATGATTCAAAAAGATCCAGTTCTTTCACGTCTTATTGCGCCTATGAGCTTAGTAGAATATTTACCACGTAATATTACTATGCATGCAGCTGGTGTTGTCTTATCCTATGAACCATTAAGAGATGTAGTTCCTTTAGTTATTGGTCCTAGTGATATGATCATGAGTCAGTACTCTAAGGACTATATTGAAAAAACAGGACTCCTTAAGATGGACTTTCTAGGCTTAAAGAACCTCACTATGATTGACTATATTATGAAAGATATTGAAAGAAAATTAGGGAAAACATTCTCTATTAACACAATACCTCTTAATGATGCACGTACTTATCATCTTATTTCTCGTGGAGATACAACAGGTGTCTTCCAATTAGAATCAAGTGGTATGCGCTCATTACTTAAGAAGATGAAACCTGAATGCTTTGATGATATCGTTGCAGCCATTGCCTTATATAGACCAGGCCCAATGGAAAATATTCCCCTTTATCTAGAGGGTAGAAAGAATAAAAACAATATTACTTACTTGCTTAAAGAACTAGAACCTATTTTAAAATCTACCTATGGTATTATGATCTATCAGGAACAGATTATGCAGATTGCCCAGGTTATCGCTGGATTCTCTTTAGGACGTGCAGATATATTAAGAAAAGCTGTGTCCAGCAAAGATGAAAGCATGATGGCAGGTATGAAGGAAGAATTTATTCAAGGGGCTATTAAAAAAGGCTTTAAAGAGGATGTTGCCACAAGGCTTTATCAGATGATAGAAAAGTTTGCGAACTATGGATTTAATAAGAGTCATTCTGTTGCTTATGGGTATGTGGCTTATCAATTAGCTTACTTAAAGGCTAATTATCCACTCTATTTCTTTGCATCTATTCTTTCTAATGAATCAGGTTCTGCTTCTAGTAAGATGCGCACAATTGAAGAATCTAAACGCTATGGAGTTAAGATTCTTCCACCTTCTATCAATTACTCTTATTCACGTTTTATGGTAGAAGAAGGTGGTATTCGTTATTCATTAGTTTCTATTAAGAATGTAGGTTCTGCAGGTTATAAGATGATACTTAAAGAAAGAGAAAAAGGTCTCTTTAAAGATATGTATGATTTCTTAGCTCGTATACCTTCTCTTTCATCTAAGATGTTAGAAAGTTTAATAGATGCAGGGGCTTTTGATGAATTTAATAAAAATCGTGCCTATTTACGTAAGAATATTTCACTCATGATGGAATATATACAATTAGGGGTCGATGAAAAACCAATCTTTGAAGAAGTCAGAGAAAATAAATTTGAACGTTTAGAAAGAGAAAAAGAAGTACTCGGACTTTATATATCTACACATCCTATTGTCTATGCAAAACAGAAGATTAAACATCCTTTAGTTAATCTCATAGATGTAGAAAACTATATGGATCGTACAATACCAGTTGTATGTTCTATTAGTTCAGTGCGTGCCATTGTAGATAAGAAAGGAAGAGAAATGGCTTTTATTGAAGGTCAGGATGAAACAGGGCAGGTAGAATTTGTCTGTTTCTCTAACCAATATGAACGTTATAAGAATATATTTGAAAGAGGTAAGACTATGGAAATGAATGTGCGTGTTCAATACCGTGATCGCTTATCTCTTATTATTAATCAAGTAAAGGAGTTATAAAATGGAAGAATTAATATTAATAGATGGGAACTCATTACTATTTAAAGCATTCTATGCTACTAGCTATACGGGTAACTATATGGTCAATCGTAATGGTATTCCCACTAATGGTGTCTATGGCTTTGCACGTATGGTGGAAAAAATCATCAGTATCAATCCTAAATATGTCATTGTTGCTTTTGACTATGGTAAGAAAACATTTCGTAATGAATTATTAGATACATATAAAGCTACACGAAAAGAAACACCACAGGAACTTGTTCCTCAATTTGCGCTTGCAAGAGAATACCTAACTGCTCATAACATCACTTGGTATGAAGTAGAAGGCTATGAAGGGGATGATATCATCGGTACACTTGTAGACTTTGGTGAAAAGAATAACTTAAAAGTTTCTGTTTATACAGGAGATAAGGATGCCAATCAGTTGATTTCATCTCAGACTACAATCTATCGTACCGTTAAAGGTGTTACTGAACTTGATATTTATAATGAACAGACTTTACTTGATAAATATGGTTTAAAGCCAGATCAGTTTAGAGATTTCTTAGGACTCATGGGTGATAGTTCTGATAATATCCCGGGTATTAAAGGTGTTGGTGAAAAGACTGCATTAAAACTATTACATCAATATGGCACTATTGAAGGATTACAGGAACATCAGGATGAAATCAAAGGTAAGATGGGTGAAAAAATCAGAGCAGGTATGGAAGATGCCTTGATGAGTAAAAAATTAGCCACAATACTAAGAAATATACCAATAGATGTAGATTTAGAAAAAGCCACATATCAGGGCTATGACTATGAAACACTCAAGTCATTCTATGAAAAATATGATATGAATTCTTTGATTAAATCTATGACGACTGAAGCAGCACCTAAAAAGGAATTGAAACTAGAAATAGTAGATCATATGCCTGAAATCACAAAGGACAGTGCTGTTTATCCTTCTATCTATGATACAAACTATCATCGTTCTATTATTCTAGGATATGGTATTTATAATGATGAACAGGCTTATTTCATCTCTTATGAAAATGCATTAAAGGATGAATTATTCTTAGCTTACTTAAAGGATGAAAATAAGAAAAAGTATGGCTATGATATCAAGAGTGCTGTCATTGGTTCTAGATGGAATGGAATAGAAATCAATGGTTATACATTTGACTTATCACTTGCTTCTTATGTATTAGAACCAGCTGTTAAAGAAGAACTTAAATATGTTTGTACACATTTTGATTATGAAGGTGTGCAATATGATGAAGAAGTATTTGGAAAAGGTGCAAAGAAGCATATTCCAGAAGATGACATCTTAGCGAGTCATATTGTCTCTAAAGCCAAAGCTATTTATGAACTTAAAGATGTTGTCACTAAAGAATTAAAAGATAAAAATCAGTATGAACTATATGAAGACATTGAACTTCCTGTCACACGTATCTTAGGAGAAATGGAATTTGCAGGTACTGAAATAGACTTAGATGTATTAAAGGAAATGGATACAGCTTTTGATGAAACAATTGAAAAACTAGCCAATGATATCTATCGTATCTCAGGTACTACATTCAATATCTCTTCACCTAAACAATTAGGTCAGGTTTTATTTGAAGATTTAGGATTAAAGGGTGGTAAGAAGATAAAGACTGGTTATTCTACAAGTCAGGATGTCTTAGAAAAAATTATTGATGCCCATCCCGTTGTTCCATTAGTATTAGAATATAGAATGTTGACTAAACTCTCTTCTACATACCTAAAAGGACTACAGGAGCAGGTATTCCCAGATAACAAAATTCACACAATCTATAAACAGACTCTTACTCATACAGGACGTCTCTCTTCTGTTGATCCAAATTTACAGAATATTCCAGTTAGAAGTGAAGAAGGAAAACTCATTAGAAAAGCCTTTGTATCACATAATGGCTATCTTGTATCTTTTGACTATTCACAGATTGAATTAAGAATACTTGCACATATGGCTCATGTCACTAATTTGATTGATGCCTTTAATCAAGGCAAAGATATCCATAGACATACTGCAGCTTTAGTATTTGGCGTAAAGGATGAAGAAGTCTCTCCACAAATGCGTTCACAGGCAAAAGCCGTTAACTTTGGTATTATTTATGGTATGAGTGAATTTAGACTGTCTAAAGATATTGGTATGTCTATTTCAGAAGCAAGAGACTTTATTAATAAATATTTTGAAACATATCCAGAAGTAAAAACATATATGGATGAAGTTGTAGAAACATGTAAGAAACAGGGTTATGTCTCTACACTACTTAATAGAAAAAGATATATTCCTACAATCAATGATAAGAACTTCATGGTACGCCAGCAGGCGCAAAGATATGCAATGAATACACCAATCCAGGGAACAGGTGCGGATATTCTAAAACTTGCGATGATTGAAGTAGATAAAGCACTTAAAGAAAAACATCTCAAATCTCAGATGATCTTACAGGTGCACGATGAACTGATTTTTGATGTATTTGAAGATGAATTAGAAGAAGTCATGTCTTTAGTAAAAGAAAAGATGGAAAACTGCATTAAGATGGATGTCCCTCTTATTGTAGAAGGCAACTATGCCAAGAACTGGTGTGAATTAAAATAATGCCTGAATTACCAGAAGTAGAAACAGTACGAAGAACCTTAAAGAACTTCGTACTTCATAAAACAATTGACTCTATAGAAGTACGTTATCCACGTATTATTGATGGAGATGTAGAGACATTCGTCACTACACTCATTCATCAATCTATTTGTGATATAGACAGACATGGTAAATATTTGATCTTTATTTTAGATCATGATGCATTTATTTCTCATCTTAGAATGGAAGGGAAATACAATATAAAAATGAAAGATGAACCCTATGATAAACATGATCATATTATCTTTCATATGACAGATGGCACAGATCTTCGTTATAACGATACAAGAAAGTTTGGTCGTATGCAGTTAGTAGACAAAGAACACTATCGTGAATATCCACCACTTAATCGTTTAGGTCAGGAACCAATGGATGCTTCTTTTGATTACATCTATCCACGTATCCATCAAAGTCATTTGCCTATTAAACAATTATTATTAGATCAGTCTATTTTTACTGGTATAGGAAATATCTATGCGAATGAAATATGTTTTAGAATGGGGATGGATCCTCGTACAAGAGGAGATAGACTTTCAAAGAAACGTATTTTAGAATTAATAGAGGTATCCAGTACTATTTTAAAGGAAGCCATTGCTCAGGGCGGGACAACCATCCATTCATTTGATGCCAATGGCATCCATGGCTTATTTCAGGTTACTTTATCTGTTCATGCACAAACAACATGTTCAAAGTGCAAGGGACCTATTAAGAAAATCACAATTGCAGGAAGAGGAACATATTATTGTCCTCACTGTCAGAAACGGAGGTATTAAATATGTTGAATTGGGGTGTAATAGGATTAGGAAGAATTGCCCAGAGATTCTGTGAGAGTCTCTCTCATTTTGATGAAGCATGCTTTTATGCAGGGGCATCACATAATCCAAAAAAAAGACAACAATTTAAAGAACTCTATCATCCAGAAAAACTCTATGATGATTATATGAAGTTACTAGAAGATGAGAATGTAGACATTGTCTATATCGCATTGCCACATGCCTCTCATTACAAGTATGCATTAGAATCAATGAAACATCATAAAGCTGTTTTAGTAGAAAAACCAGCCACCTTGACAAGCAAAGAAATAAGAACACTCTGTGAATATTCAGAAAAAAATCATGTCTTTTTTATGGAGGCCATGAAATCTAGATTTATTCCAATGATCAATCAAGTACATAAAGAAATAGAAAAAGGTATTATTGGAGATATTGTTTCTATAGAAAACCATTTCCAATCCATTGTACCTTATGATGAACATTCTTATATTTATGATCCAAAACAAGGTGGTGCATTATATGATATAGGTATATATAATATTGCGACTGTCTTAGATTTTGTGAAGAGTTCAGTTGTTTCTATTTCTAATGATGTGAAAGTAGAACATGGTGTAGATGTTCACGATTCGATTACTCTAGAATTTGAAAATGGTGTCAAAGCTTTTATGGAAGCGTCACTTGATGGACCGGTAAGAAAAGATATGATTATTACAGGTACTAAAGGGACTATCACACTAGATCCATTCTATCGTCCTACAAAAGCAGTTATTTCATTTAATGGTGAATCTTTTACAGGAGAAATCCCTTATGATATCGATGATTTCCATACTGAAATAGAAGCCTGTCATGAAGCTATTGCCTATATTAAGGTAGAAAGTGATCGTATGAGTCATCAGGATAGTATTGATTGTATTGAACTTATGGAACGTATTGGAGAAACAATATGCAGGTCATAGGACTCACTGGTGGTATTGCGAGTGGTAAAAGTACTGTCAGTTATTATCTGATCACTCATGGTTATGAAGTCATTGATGCAGATGATATCTCACGTCATGCCTTAGAACCGGCTACAGAGGCTTTTAAACAGGTTATAGAACATTTTCCTGTACTTGATAATGGAATCATCAATAGACAGAAACTTGCAGATATTATCTTTAATAATCAGAATGAAAAGAACTATCTAGAAGGCATCCTACATCCCTATATTAGAAGCGTCATTGTACAAAAAATCAAACAATCTAAAAACAACATTGTTTTTATTGATGTACCATTACTCTTTGAGGCAGGCTGGGATGATTTATGTGATTCTACAATAGTGGTCAGCTGTGACAAAGAAACACAGATTCAAAGAGTCTTATCCCGTGACCATTGTACACGTACGCAGGCATTAGACCGTATTAGAAATCAGATGTCTTTAGAAGACAAAGAACAACGTGCAGACTATATCATTAGAAACAATACAAACTACTATGATTTAGAAAAAGAAATACTCAAAGTCTTAAAGGAGGTGGAATGAGATGTTGTATGCGACAGATGTTTATTTAAGTGAACGTTCATTACCATTAAGTAATAATGATTGTGATATTCTCACTTATTTGTATGCCCCATTACTTAAAACACAGGCTTATAGTCTTTATATGTATTTGAATGTAGAATCTATGCGTATGCGTCATTTCCATCAGCCTTGTGCAATCAGTCGATTAACTATGGCTTTAAATCTAGATTTAGAAGAACTAGATCAGGCAAGAAAGACTCTAGAAGGCTTAAGTTTACTTAAGTCCTACTATAAAGAATCAGAAGGACAGGGTGTCTATGTCTTTCACTTAATCACACCACTTTCTGTCAATGCCTTCTTTAGAAATCAGATACTTGCAGGTTTATTACAGAAGACAATCGGTGTAGAAGAATATACTAAAACAAAGAATTACTTCCGTTCAGGACTAGAAAAGCTCACTGAATATGAAGAAGTCACATCATGCTTTGAAGATGTCTTTACAATTGATTTATCACAAAACAAACCATTGAAACATGAATCGGGATATCAAGAAGAAGAAAGTGAACGTCCAATTATTAATTACGATCTTACTCTCTTCTATGAAACATTGAAGGATTATCAGGTTCCTATGAAAATAGTGAATCGTAATGAAGATACAATTAAGCAGATTGCGACTCTTTATGCGATAGATCAATTATCTCTCGCCTTAATGGTTAAGGATGCGATTGTGGAAGGTAAGTTTAATCGTAAAGCTTTAGTAGAACAGGCTAAACGTTACTATAGTGCTGATTCAGCAAGTTCACTCAAAGAGGTCTATCACACTCAGCCCATCCAGCATGCTTCACCACAAACTGATGATGATAACTTAAACAAGCACTTTAGATATCTAGAGACAATCTCACCTTATCAGCTATTAAAGAATAAGCAGGGAGGAAAAGAGCCAGCCCTTCATGATCTCAATATTGCGGAATCATTGATGGCTATGGGACTTACTCCTGCAGTCACTAATATGTTGATAGAATATGTCTTAGGTAGATGTGATGGACGTTTAGAGAAGAACTATTGTGAAACAATAGGGGCTTCATGGGTGAGAAAAGGATTAAAGACAGCTCGTGATGCCTATCAGGAGGTTCATAATACAAAAACTCAAAAAACAATCAAAAAGACTACAAAGAAAAAAGAAAATAAACCTGTAGAAGTCAGTGCGCAGGATCAAGAAGAATTAAGACGATTAATGGAAGGTCTAGGAGGTGATCTATGATGATAAAAGCAGGACAGATTCTTTCTTTTGATAAAGAATTAGAAAATACAAGAAACCAAAGTTTGCAGGAATTAGTCAAAAGACAGGATATTAGAGAATTTGTAGAAAAGAATCATTTAACTAAAAAGACTCTAGAAGATGCCTGGGTAGATTTACTTGCTTATGTAGATGATCATGAACCTTGTTTACATTGCCATGGTATCAATGAATGTCCTAAGATGAATAAAGGCCAGCAGATCACTTTGAGCTATGAAACTTACGTCCATCGTGATGTCAAAAGCTGTCAATATGGTCTTGAAAAGCATGAAAATGATCAGCTTCTTTCTCGCTTTCATTACAATAACATGTCTACTAGACTTGCACTTATTAGCTTGAAAGATATGGCAGCTGAAGCAATGAATAAAAATGATGCAAGTATGATGATTTTGACTAAAAAGCTGATTGAATATATCAATAAACCACAAACAAAAGGTTTCTTAGTATGTGGCGGATCAAATCGAACAAGAATTATGGCAGGTATGATGAATGCACTGGCTAGACGTAGTTATGAAGTAGGCTTATGTCATGTACCTACACTTATGGCAGACGTCAAAGCAAGCTTTAATTCAAATGAAGATACTTCTTTAGTGGATCTAGTAAAAAACATTCCTTATTTACTCTTAGATAGTGTAGGTGAAGAAAATGTGACTAACTGGTCTAGAGACGAAGTTCTAGCGATGATTTTAGACTATCGTATCTTAAATGAATTACCTACTTTCATGACTTCTGCATATGGTTTTGAAGACCTGGAAACGATTTACATGAATAAATATAATGATAAACGTGAACAGCTTCGTGCAAAGAATATTGTTTCTAAAATGAAAGCGCTATGTTGTGAAATAATTATTGACTAAAAAAATTGATTGGAATAGAATTGGTGATGGTAAGGAACGAACAATTATGCTAGAATGGTTCTTAAATAGAATGCATAAGTTGAGAGGAGAAAAAAATGGTTAAGTGTATTGGTGTTTTAACTTCTGGGGGAGATGCTCCTGGAATGAACGCTGCAATTCGTGCAGTAGCTAGAACTTGTCTTAACAAGGGTATCGAAGTTTATGGCGTTAGACTTGGCTATAAAGGTCTTCATGAAGGTAAGTTCATGAAATTCGATCGTCATAGTACTCGTAATATCATCAATAATGGTGGTACTATTTTAAAATCTGCTCGTTTCCCTGAATTCAAAGATCCTGAAATCAGAAAAGAAGCAATCGAACAGATGAAAAAAGTAGGTATGGAAGCATTAGTAGTCATCGGTGGTGACGGTTCATACAATGGTGCTTTAAAACTTACAGAAATGGGAGTTAATTGTATTGGTCTTCCAGGAACAATTGACAATGATATTCCTGATACTGATTTCACAATTGGATTTGATACTGCATTAAATACAATTGTTGAAGCATTAGACAGATTAAGAGATACTTCTTCTTCACATCAGAGATGTACTATCCTTGAAGTTATGGGTAGAAGATGTGGTGACCTTGCAATTAATGCAGGTATCGCAGCTGGTGCTGAACTAGTAATCACTTCTGATACTGGTTATGATGAAGATAAGATTATCGAAAGATTAAAACAGTCAAAGGCATCTGATAAGGACCATGCAATCGTGGTTATTACTGAACATATCACTGATGTCAATGAACTTGCAAAGAAAGTCGAAGCTGCAACAGGTTTCGAAACTCGTGCGAATGTCTTAGGTCATTTACAGCGTGGTGGTAGACCAACTGCAAGAGACCGTGTCTTAGCAAGCCGTATGGGTGTTAAGGCTGTAGAACTTCTTGAAGAAGGTAAAGGTGGACTTTGCGTAGGTGAAGTACATGGCCAGATTACTGCTTTCCCTATCACAGAAGTATTAAGTCATAAGCATGTAGCTGATGCTGGTATTTACGAAGACGCTAAGAAGTTACGTTAATTTCTCAGTGTGTTTGTTAAATATATATAACGGAGTGTAAATTTATTTGGTTGATTAAGGAGTCTAAAATGGTTAAAGAAAAAATGAAAAAAACAAAAATTGTTTGTACTATTGGTCCTGCTTCACAGGATAAAGAAATGTTAAAGAAGCTTATTAAAGCTGGTATGAACGTAATGCGTTGTAACTTCTCACATGGTGACTATGAAGAACATGCTATGAAGATGGATACTTTAAGAGAAGTAAACAAGGAATTAGGTACTGATGTAGCTATCATGCTTGATACTAAAGGTCCTGAAATCCGTACTGGTGCTTTCGAAGGTGGATTCACTGAATTCAAGAAAGGTCAGGTTTCAGTAATCACTCCAGAAGAAATTGTTGGTTCTTCAGATCGTTTCACAATTTCTTATAAGGAATTATACAAAGATGTTAAGCCTGGTGCTTATATCTTAGTTAACGATGGTCAGGTTGCTTTATTAGTTGACCACGTTGAAGGACAGGATATCTATTGTGTAGCTGCTAACGATGGTAGAGTTAAGAACACTCGTGGTATCAACGTTCCTGGTACTAAGTTACAGTTCGAATTCTTATCAGAAAAAGATAAGAACGACTTAATCTTCGGTTGCAAACAGGATGTAAACTTCATCGCTGCTTCATTCGTAAGAAGAAAACAGGATGTATTAGATATTAAGAAATTAATTGCTGAAAACGGTAAGCCAGATATCAAAGTATTACCAAAAATCGAATGTGTTGAAGGTGTTGAAAACATCGATGAAATCATCGAAGTAGCTGATGGTATCATGGTTGCTCGTGGTGACTTAGGTGTAGAAGTACCTGCTGAAGATGTACCTCTAATCCAGAAGTCAATCATCAAGAAATGTAATGCTGCTGGTAAGATCGTTATTACTGCAACTCAGATGCTTGAATCTATGCAGGAAAACCCAAGACCAACAAGAGCTGAAGTATCTGACGTAGCTAACGCTATCTATGATGGTACTGATGCTATTATGTTATCTGGTGAATCTGCTCAGGGTAAATATCCTGAAGAAGCAGTATTAACTATGAACAAGATTGCTCATAAGATCGAAGGAAACTTAGACTATGCTTCAATCTTAAGAAGAGCTATCAGAACTGCTGATAACTCTAACTCTTCAGAAGCTATCTGTATGTCAGTTGCTGAAATTGCTGCAAACTTCAACGTTTCAGCTATCATCGCATTCACTGAAACAGGTGCTACTGCAAAACGTATGTCACGTTATAGACCACATTGCCCAATCATTGCTCCAACTCCATTTGATGATACAGTTAAGAAATTAGCTCTTAACTGGGGTGTTAAGCCTGTACTTTGCAAATCTATGAAATCAAGAGAAGGTTTAATGGATCTTGCAATGGTTATCGCTAAGGAAAACGGAATTTCAGCTGGTGAACAGGTAATCGTAACTGGTGGTACTCCAGGTGTTTCTGGTTTAACAAGTTACTTAGAAATCGTTACAATCAAATAATTTTTGATAATTAGGAATAGGGTGACCTATTCCTTTTTTCTTTATTGACAATTAACTGAAGTGGTGTACAATAAAGTCACAAGCTACGAAACAGGACATGTCTTTAAGATAAAAGCTTACTAGAGAGGAAGAATAGGTGGAAACTTCCAAGATATTTACTTAAAGGTACTCCCTGTGATGCTGAACTCGAAAGAGATTCCGTAACTCGCGTTAAGAGATGAGAGGTTATGCATTGCATAACGAATAAAGGTGGTAACACGAGACTTCGTCCTTTGATGAGGTCTCTTTTTATTTATAGGAGGAGAATATGAGCGATTTTTTAAATGACAAAGATTTAAATACTTTAAATCATTCATGTGCACACGTATTAGCACAGGCAGTTAAACATCTTTACCCACAGGCTAAGTTCTGGGTAGGCCCAGTAGTAGAAGAAGGATTCTATTATGATATCGATTTAGGTGATCAGACTATTTCTGATGATGACTTACCTAAGATTGAAAAAGAAATGAAGAAAATCTGTAAAGATGGTAAGAGAATCGTGAGACATGAAGTCTCTAAAGAAGAAGCTTTAGAGGAATTCAAGGATGATGAATACAAGCTAGACTTAATCAATGGTTTAGAAGATGGTACAATCACTACTTATTCACAGGGTGATTTCACTGACTTATGTCGTGGTCCACATGTAGAAACAGTTAAATTATGTAAGAACTTCAAGTTAATTAAACATTCAGGTGCTTATTGGAAAGGTGATAAGAACAACAAGGTTCTTCAGAGAATCTATGGTGTATGTTTCCCAACTAAAGAAGAATTAGAAGCACATCTTCAGTTATTAGAAGAAGCAAAGGAAAGAGATCATAGAAAACTTGGTAAAGAATTAGGTATCTTCATGTTTGCGGATATCGTAGGTAAAGGTTTACCAATGTGGTTACCAAATGGTTTCACTGTAAGACGTTTATTATCTGATTACATCATGAACAAAGAATTAGAATTAGGTTATGAACATGTTATGACACCTTCTCTTGGTAACGTTAAGTTATATAAGAAGTCAGGACATTGGGCTCATTATAAAGATGATATGTTCCCAGCGATGGAATTAGATGATGAAGCATATGTATTAAGACCTATGAACTGTCCACACCATATGGTTATGTATAAATCCACATTACATTCATATCGTGATCTTCCAGTTAGAATTGCGGAAATTGCGAACGATTTCCGTTTTGAAGCAAGTGGTGCTTTAACTGGTATTGAACGTGCAAGAGCCTTCACACAGAACGATTCACATATCTTCTGTCGTCCAGATCAGATTGCTCAGGAATTCAAGAATGTAGCACATTTAATCTTAGATGTATATAAGGACTTTGGTTTCAAAGATTACTCATTCCGTTTATCATTAAGAGATAAGAACAACAAAGAAAAGTATTTCGGTAATGATGAATTATGGGAAAAAAGTGAAAATGAATTACGTGAAGTATTAAAAGAAATGGATGTAGAATTCTATGAAGCAGAAGGCGAAGCAGCATTCTATGGTCCTAAACTTGACGTACAGGTAAAGAGTGCATTAGGACATGATGTTACTTTATCTACAATCCAGTTAGACTACCAGTTACCAGAGAGATTCGAATTAACTTATGTTGATGAAAATGGTGATAAGGTAAGACCAGTTGTTATTCATAGAGCAATCTTAGGTTCATTAGACCGTTTCGTTGCCTTCTTATTAGAAGAAACAAAAGGTAACCTTCCTCTATGGTTAGCACCTACTCAGGTTCAAGTTATTCCAGTTAAACTTGAATACCATGATGAATACGCAAAAGAAGTTGTGGCTAAGTTAAGAAAAGCACACTTCAGAGTAAATAACGATAATAGAGATGAAAAACTTGGTTATCGTATCAGAGAAGCACAGTTAAAGAAGATTCCTTATCAGTTAGTACTTGGTGATAACGAAAGAGATAATGGTACTGTGACTTATCGTAAACATGGTGAAAAGAAACAGACTACAGTGACTTTTGAAGAATTCGTAGAATTATTAAATACAGAAGTAGAAAACAAAACTTTAAGCCACTAATACATTTGACTCCCTTAATGGGAGTCTTTTTTTGTGAAAAGACAAAAATCAGTATGTTTTGTTTGCTTTTAAAGTGTTTTACCCCCTATAATAGATTAAACAATAAAGGAGTGTTTTCGATGAAACGTAGAATAGAAGAAGTAAAGAAAATTGTCATTAAGGTAGGCTCAAGCTCACTTTGTGACAAAGATGGAAAAATCAATAAAGAAAAAATATTGATGTTAACATGGCAGATTGCCAAACTAAAAAGAGAAGGCTATATTGTTGTTCTTGTCTCTTCAGGAGCTATTGCAGCGGGTATGGGCGCATTAGGACTAGACAGTAAACCGAAAACACTACCGGAAAAACAGGCTTTAGCTGCGATTGGGCAGGCAAGACTCATGGAAATCTATGAAGAAATATTCCAGGTCTTTAATATGAAATGTTCTCAGATCTTATTAAACCATGATGACTTTGATGATCGTCATCGTTTAATGAACTTAAACCATACAATCAATGCACTACTCAATTATGGTGTGGTTCCTATTATTAATGAAAATGATGCTTTGGCAGTAGATGAAATCAAGGTAGGAGACAATGATACATTGGCTTCACTTATCGTTCCTCTAGTAGAAGCACAACTATTAATTCTCGTGAGTGATATTGATGGTCTTTATACAGGCAATCCTCATACTGATCCTGATGCTGTGCTTATCCACTATGTAGATAAGATTGATGATACAATTTTGAGCTATGCAGGAGATGCAGTCAGTGGTCTAGGTACAGGTGGTATGGCGACTAAACTAAAAGCGGCTCAAATGGTCAATGCATTAGGCAGTCATATGTGTATTGTGAATGGACAGAAAGAAAACAGTATATTAAATGCCCTAGATAATGAAGGAACTTGGTTCAATGGGGCTTCAGGCACAAATATGAATGCTAGAAGACATTGGATTGCCTATCGTACTAAACCAAGAGGAACAATTATAGTTGATGCAGGATGTAGAAAAGCGATTGTTGGCAAGCATGTCAGTCTTTTACCTACAGGTATTAAAGATGTAGAAGGTAGATTCTTAGAAGGACAGGTTGTTGATATCAAGGATGAAGAGTTAAATACAATTGCGAAGGGTGTTGTCAATTATGCCAGTGATGAAATCAGACTGATCAAGGGACACCAGTCTTCTGAAATAGATGACATATTACATCGTCATGACTATGATGAAGTAGTACATGCGAATAACATGGTTGTATTGGAGGAAAGATAATGAATACATTATTAGAAACACAATTAAAGAGTGCAAAAAAAGCAGCACGTCTTTTAAAGAATATGCCTACTTGCACAAAGAATCAGGCATTAGATAAAATTGCCGACGCATTAATTGCACATAGTGAAGAAATATTAGAAGCCAACAAAAAAGATATGGCACATGCCAAGGAAGTCAATATGACTAAGGCTATGCAGGATAGACTCTTATTTACTCATGAACGTATTGTAGGAGTAAGTGATGGAGTCAAGAAAGTGGCCACATTACCTGATCCTGTTGGTGAAGTGATGGAATCCTGGACAAGACCAAATGGTCTAGAAATTTCTAAAGTGAGAGTGCCTATTGGTGTCTTTGGAATTATCTATGAAGCCCGTCCTAATGTGACTGTAGATATTGCTTCTCTTTGCTTAAAATCAGGCAATGCCTGTGTTTTAAGAGGTGGTAAAGAAGCCATTCATACAAATAAGAAATTAGTAGAAATCATGAAGTGTGCCACTAAAGATATCTTACCAGAAGGTGCGATTGAACTGATCACAGAACTAGATCATGCCATTGTAGGAGAACTCATCCATGCCAATGAATATGTGGATGTTATTGTACCTAGAGGCGGTGCAGGACTCATTCAGTTTGTTGTTAAGAATTCAACAGTACCTGTTATTGAAACAGGCGCTGGTATCTGCCATCTTTATGTTGATAAGGATGCAGACCTTAATAAAGCATTAACTATTGCAGTCAATGCGAAGATTCAAAGACCTTCAGTATGTAATGCGATAGAAACAATACTTGTACATAAGGATGTTGCAGACAAGTTCTTACCAGAACTTAAAAAAGCCTTTGAAAAAGTAGAAATCAAAGGGGATGATGCAACATGTCAGATCATTCACTGTGAACATGTCACAGATGACAGTTATGCAACAGAATATGATGATTATATTGTGAATATTAGAGTTGTTGACTCAGTAGAAGAAGCAATCAATCATATTTATACATATTCTACAAAACATTCAGAATCCATTATTACTGAAAATGATGAAACAGCTGTATTATTCATGAACAGCTTAGATAGTGCCTGTGTGTATCATAATGCCTCTACAAGATTCTCAGATGGTGGAGAATTCGGTTTTGGCGCAGAACTTGGTATCAGTACACAGAAACTTCATGCCAGAGGTCCACTTGGTTTAAAAGAAATGTGTTCTTACCAATATAAAATTGAAGGAAATGGCCAGATTAGAGAGTAGTAAAAATACTACTCTTTTTTTATTGACAATAATTAGCACCCTAACTATAATATTTAGCATACTAACTAATAGCAAGGAGGTGTACTATGGATATGCAAGAGAATGTCAAGGTGATGATGGATAAGGTCGCAGTACTTAAAAAAGTAGTAGGAAAGTATATGATGCGCAACTTTAAGGATATGCCTTTAACAGGCGATCAATCACGCTTATTATTTGTGATTAAAGAACATGGTCATTCTCAAAAAGAAGTGGCACAATGTCTTCATATTTCTGATGCAACACTTTCAGTAAGAATCAAGCGTCTAGAAGAAGCAGGCTATATTATTCGTGAACAGAATCCTCAAGATAAACGTCATTCTACAGTGCGTTTAAGTAAATTGGGCGAAGAATATTTAGAAATCTGTAAGGATAAGATGAGGCATATGGAAGAAGTATGCAGCAGAGGACTTACAAAAGAAGATCATGATGCCGTATTACATATGATTGATATGATTATTAAGAATATGGAAGATGAATTAAAGGAGGGAAATATAAGTAACTAAATATAACGACCATTGTGATTAAATGTGTTCAAATCTACTCAAAGGAAAGCTTTAATATGAACACATCAAATATCACAAATTATAAACCAAAGGATTTTGCTGAACTTTTAAGCGTATCTGTTAAGATATTATAACGTTGAGCTAGAGAAGGAAATTTAAAGGCAAACCGACCCCAAACTAAAGGCATTATTATACTTACAATCAGCATTTACTAAATCAAGTTGCATTTTTAAGATAGTTTGTAATGCAAAAGAATTATTTGAATACCCACAAGCCACAGGTAAGTGAAAGTTAAATTTTATTAACGCCTATAAATCGGCGTTCATGAAGTCAAACTTGGTGCATGGATTTTCCATTTGTACTATAATTAGATTAGAAATCAGATGAAGACCTCGTGCAGGATATTGTTTCAATACTTCATGTGTTCTCCTGCAGGCTGTATGGGTTTAGTAAGTATAAAAAAACAGATAGAAAGGGATGAGGAAATTGCTGAAAAGCTTCAAGACGGAAATAAATCCGACAGATGAGCAGAAAGTCAGGATTCGTAAAACAATAGGTACTTGCAGATTTATCTATAACTTCTATCTTGCTCATAATAAGGAACTTTATGAAAGTGGCAAAAAGTTTATGAGCAGCAGCCAGTTTAGAGTATGGCTCAACAATGAGTATCTTCCGAGCCATCCAGAATATTCCTGGATCAAGGAAGCTTATTCAAAATCAGTAACACAGGCAGTAAATAACGGACAGACCGCATTTAAAAGATTCTTTAATCACAAGAGCGCCTTTCCAAAATTTAAGAAGAAAGGCAGATCTGATGTGAAAATGTATTTTGTAAGGAATAATCCAAAAGATTGTCATTGCGAAAGACACAGAATCAAGATTCCATCACTTGGCTGGGTCCGCATCAAAGAGAAAGGATATATTCCAACTACAAAAGATGGATACGTAATTAAGAGCGGTCATGTCTCAATAAAAGGTGACAGATACTATGTTTCAGTTCTTATAGAAATCCCAGATAGAAAGACAGTCAATAATTCCAGTGAAGGAATTGGTATTGACCTTGGACTAAAGGATTTTGCGATTGTCTCTAATGGCAAGACTTATAAGAACATCAATAAATCTGCAAAATTAAAGAAGCTTGAAAAGAAGCTTATTCGAGAACAGAGAAGTCTTTCTCGAAAGTATGAAAATATAAAGAAAGGAGAGCCCACTCAAAAGAAAAATATACAGAAACAAAGGCTCAAGATACAGAAGCTTCATCATAGAATTGACAATATTCGTACTGATTACATCAATAAGACAATCGCAGAGATAGTGAAAACCAAGCCATCTCATATAACGATTGAAGATTTAAACGTATCAGGAATGATGAAGAACAGACATCTTTCAAAGGCAGTTGCTTCGCAGAAGTTTTATGAATTTAAAACAAAGCTTCTAGCTAAATGCAAGGAGAATGGAATTGAACTTCGAATAGTAGATAGATGGTTCCCATCATCTAAGACGTGTCATTGCTGTAAAAGTATCAAGAAAGATTTAAAGCTTTCAGATAGAATTTTCAGATGTGACTGTGGCTATATCGAAGACAGAGATTTCAATGCTGCACTTAATCTGAGAGATGCTACGACTTACGAAGTTGCATAAATGAACGCAAACGTAAGTATGTACCGAAGGCTATTTCGGGAATTTAAGACTATGGAGTGTACTTGAACTTGTGAGTAGATATGATTTCGGTCAATCCAAAGCATGCACGGTGACATAGTAAGTAATGTTCGTGAGAACTTACATTATCTCGATGTGAGTATATTTAATCACATTTTGAGTGGCAGGAAGACGATGCTTAAGCTAAAGAAATATTTTAAAAAATATTGGCTATTATTTGTATTAGCCATCGTTTGTATATTTGGACAGGCCTATACTGAATTAACACTTCCTGATTATATGTCTGATATCGTATCTAGCGGTATTCAGGCAGGAGGGTTTGATTCAGCTGTGTCTCCTGTATTAAGCGAAGAGACATATAATCATTTATTATTATTTGTATCTTCAAAAGATCAAAAAGTATTAGAAAATGCGTATAAGAAGACTCTCGCAAAAGATGTGGACAAGTCTTATTATAAGACATTCAAGAAAGCAAAAAATCAGACTTTATATATCTTAAAGAAAGATGTAGATGAAGAAAAACTCAATAAAGTATTAACTAAGCCAATGTTGATTGTTTATTCTATGAATAAAATGAAACCTGGTACAAAGCAGTATAAGTCATTTGAAACAAAGATTGATTCAGCTATTAATTCTGCTAAGGAAGGGTATCAAAAAGGCTTAGATGGCTATAATAAAGGTTTAGAACAGTATAATGCTGGTATGGCTAAGTACAATCAGGGTGTGAAGCAGTATGAACAGATGCAGACTGCTATTAAGCAATATGATAGTGCATTAAATGCACTAAACACTCAATTTGGTTCATATGAAAAGGCCAAAGAAATGCAGAACACTTTAACTGCACAATATAATGCATTACCTGAGGGTGACGCAAAAACAAAGCTTCAGGCTCAATTAGCTGGTATTTCTCAGGCAGTTGCTGGTTATGAAAAACTCAATGCTTCAGCAGGTCAGATGGCACAAATGAAGAGCCAGTCTTCAACAATCAAGAAACAGCTTGATCAGGCTAAAGAAAAAGTCGTTTCTGCAAAACCTCAATTAGATGAATCTAAGAAGAAACTAGATGACGCAAAAGCACAGATTAATGCCATGGAAACACATTTAAACAATGGAGATATTTATTATTTCATTGGTTCAATGGGTGAAGATGAACGTAATAAGATGTTTGAAAGCGTCGATAAGCAGATGAAGACTATGGGTGAATCTACAATGAAGATTGCAGCTGGTGAAGGTGTTAAAGCGGAATATAAGAAGCTTGGTGCTGATATCAATAAAGTACAAAACCAGTATATTGCTCATAAAGGTATTCAGATGTTAGCTATTGCCTTACTTGGTGCTGTGGCTTCTATCTGTGTTGCATTCTTAGCATCAAAACTTGGTGCATCAGTGGCAAGAGACTTACGTTTAGCTGTATTTAAGAAGGTTGAAAGCTTCTCTAATACTGAATTCAATAAGTTCTCTACAGCCTCTTTAATTACTCGTAGTACAAACGATATCGTTCAGATCCAGATGGTTCTTGTGATAATCGTAAGAATGTGTATGCTTGCGCCGATTAATGGTATTGGTGGTATTATGAAAGCTGTCAAGAACTCACCATCCATGACATGGATGATCTTCCTAGTTGTCATTATTATATTTGGAGTACTTGGTGTGACTTTCTCTATCGCAATGCCTAAATTCAAGATTATCCAACAATTAATTGATAAATTAAACTTAGCTATGAGAGAAAACTTATCAGGTATTCTTGTTATTCGTGCGTTTGGAAATGAAGAAGAATCTGAAAAACGTTTTGATCAGGCAAACAAGGATTTAACAGGGACAAATTTATTTGTTAATAGAGTGATGGTCTCATTAATGCCTATCATGATGTTTATTATGCAGGGTATGACTTTACTTATTATCTACTTTGGCGCAAAGCAAGTTGATTTAGGTAATATTGCGATTGGTGAAATGATGGCCTTCTTACAGTATGCCATGATTATCGTTATGAGTTTCTTAATGGTCGCAATGATTGCAGTTATGTTACCTCGTGCAAGTGTAGCCGCAAACCGTGTAGCTGAAGTATTAAATACTGAACCTACAATTGAAAACCCAGAACAGATCACTTCTTTTGATGAAGAGAAGAAAGGTTTAATAGAATTCAAACATGTATCATTTAAGTATCCTGGTGCTGATGAACCAGTCTTAACTGATATTGACTTTACAGCCCGTCCTGGTGAAACAACAGCCTTTATTGGTTCAACAGGTTCAGGTAAATCAACGCTTATTAACCTTATTCCTCGTTTTTACGATGTCACTGAAGGTGAAGTGATGGTAGATGGTGTGGATGTAAGACATGTTTCTATGCATGATTTAAGAGACCGTATTGGTGTAGTACCTCAGAAGGGATTATTATTCTCAGGTACAATTGAATCAAATATTAAATATGGTGCCCCTGATTTATCTGATGAAGAATTGGCTGAAGTGATTGATGTTGCGCAGGCAAAAGAATTCATTGAAACAAAACCATTAGGTGTTAAAGAGCCTATTTCTCAGGGTGGTACAAACGTATCAGGTGGACAGAAACAGCGTCTCGCAATTGCAAGAGCACTTGCGAAAAATCCTGAAATTCTTATCTTTGATGACAGCTTCTCAGCACTTGACTTCAAGACTGATGCAACACTTAGAAAACGTTTAGGAGAAATGACTGCCAAGACTCATAACACTGTCTTAATCGTTGGACAGCGTATTGCATCTATCATGCATGCTGATCAGATCATCGTACTTGATGAAGGTAAGATTGTAGGAAAAGGCACACATGAACAATTAATGAAAACATGTTCTGTTTATCAGGAAATCGCCTTATCTCAGTTATCAAAGGAGGAATTGGACAATGAATAAAAATCGTCGCGCTCCAATGGGTATGGGCAGAGGCCGTGGTAATAATGAAAAAGCTAAGGATTTAGGTGGTACATTAAAGAAGTTACTCGCATACTTAAAACCATATCATTTTAAAATTTGTATGGTTATGGTATTCGCGGTATGTTCTACTGTTTTTAATATTATAGGTCCTAAGGTTCTTGCAAAAGCAACAGATAAATTATCAGAAGGTATCATGGCGAAAGTAGCCAATACTGGTGGTATTGATTTTAATTATATCGTCAAGATCTTATTGATTCTTGTCGTATTATATGCAGCTAGTTCTCTATTTAGTTATATTATGAGCTGGATTATCTCTGGTGTATCACAGGATGCAGCCTTCTCACTTAGAAAAGATATTTCTGAAAAGATGAACCGTTTACCACTTTCTTATTTTGATAAGCATACAAGTGGTGATATTCTTTCTCGTGTCACTAATGATATTGATACAATCGCTCAGTCACTTAACCAGTCTTTGTCTACACTTATTTCTAATGTAGTTACTCTTGTAGGTATCTTTATTATGATGCTTACAATCAGCTGGCAGATGACTTTAATTGCAGTTATTGTATTACCTGTATCAATGACCTTGATGCGTTTAGTCATGAAGCATTCACAGAAATACTTCACTCAGCAGCAGAACTCACTTGGTGATGTCAATGGTCATATTGAAGAAATGTATGGTGGACATCAGGTAGTCAAAGCGTTCAATGGTGAAGAAAAATCTGTAGAACAGTTTGAAGAATACAATGAATCACTTTATACATCTGCATGGAAATCACAATTCTTTGGATCACTCATGATGCCAATTAGTAACTTTATCGGTAATATCGGTTATGTAGGTGTTTGTATTATCGGTGGTATTCTAGCAGGTTCTAAAACAATCACTATTGGTGATATCCAGGCATTTATCCAGTATGTTAGACAGTTCAACCAGCCAATCTCACAGATTGCTCAGGCGGCTAACTTATTACAAAGTACGGGTGCAGCTGCAGAACGTGTCTTTGAATTCTTAGAGGAAGAAGAACTTACAGAAGACTCAGCCACTCTTACAACTGAAGAAGTACAGAATATGAAGGGTGCTGTCACTTTTGCGGATGTTCACTTTGGTTATAATCCAGATAAGATCATCATCAATGACTTTTCACTCCATGTTCATGCAGGTCAGAAGGTAGCCATTGTTGGTCCGACTGGTGCAGGTAAAACAACTATTATTAAATTGTTGATGCGTTTCTATGAACTCAATGGTGGTTCTATCATGATTGATGGTGAAGATATCAAGCAAATGAAACGTAGTGATCTTCGTTCATTATTTGGCATGGTATTACAGGATACATGGTTATTTAATGGTACTATCATGGATAACTTGAAATATGGTCGATTAGATGCCACTGATGAAGAAGTAAAAAAAGCATGCGTGAATGCGCATGTAGATCACTTTATTCATACATTATCTGATGGCTATAACACTATGATCAATGAAGAATCTTCTAATATCAGTGCAGGTCAGAAGCAGTTATTGACTATTGCCCGTGCTTTCTTGAAGGATCCTAAGATTTTGATTCTTGATGAAGCTACATCTTCAGTTGATACAAGAACAGAAGTATTAATTCAGCAGGGAATGGATGAGTTAATGAAGAATAGAACATCATTTGTTATTGCGCATCGTCTTTCTACTATTAGAGATGCAGATACAATCATTGTTATGCGTGATGGTGATATTGTAGAAATCGGTAATCATGAAGGATTACTTAAAGAAAATGGTTTCTATGCAACACTTTATCGTTCACAATTTGAAAATGGACAGTAAAAAGCTTGATAGTCACTTGACTATCAAGTCTTTTTTGTATAAGATACAAAAAATATTTTGAAAGGAGGAGAACATGTCATGAGATTAAGACAAGCAGTTATAGGTGATATAGAAGCTATCTCTCATATAGAGTCTCTTTGTTTTCCTGAAGCTGAAGCAGCGACTTATGAGCAGTTTAAAGAACGCTTTAATGCCTTCTCAGAGAACTTTCTTGTATTAGAAGACAAAGATGTTATTGGCTTTATTAATGGGAATACATCGAATATTAAAGGCTTACCAGATGCATTCTATGAAGATGCTTCATTACATGATCCTAGTGGTGATTATATGACAGTCTTTGGCTTAGATGTACATCCTGATTATCAGCATCAAGGCTTAGCGCATACACTTATGAATGGCTATATTACTCTTGCAAAGGAGCGAAATAAAAAAGGAATCTTCCTTACTTGTAAAGATCATTTAATTGGCTTTTATGAAAGTTTTGGCTATAAGCACCTTGGTGTCTCTTCTTCTACGCATGGAGAAGCAAAATGGAATGATATGTATATGGAGATATGAATGTAGAAGTGATTAATGTAGGAACTGAACTTCTTCTTGGTGAAATCATCAACACAGAAGCTCCGGTACTCTTTAAGATGTGTAAAGAATTAGGATTTGATATTTATCATCAGACGACTGTAGGTGATAATCCACAACGTTTATTAGAATGTCTCGATATTGCATTTAAAAGAGGGGCGGATTGTGTCATCACTACTGCAGGACTTGGTCCAACGCAGGATGATTTAACGAAGGAACTCTCAGCAGAATATCTAGGACTAGAACTTGTCTATAACGAAGAAGAAGCTCGTAAGGTGGATGAAAAATGTCGCTTTGTGACAGGCCTCGATGTTGTTTCTGACAACAACTTTAAACAGGCTTATTTCCCGGAAAATGCTTATATATTAGAGAATGATATAGGAACAGCCAATGGCTGTGTAATGAGCAAAGACGAGAAAATGATCATTAATCTTCCTGGTCCACCTAAGGAATTCAATTATGTCGTAGAACATTCTTTAAAACCTTTTCTCGAACAATATCGCCAGGAACAGATCTATACAGAAGACTTTCTAGTGATGGGTATTGGGGAAAGTATGATTGATGAAAAACTGACAGAAACCCAATATAAACAGACAGATGTCACTCTTGCAATGTATGCAGGAGAAGGCTATGTGAGAGTACGCATAGCGACTAAAGCCAAAACAAAAGAAGAAGCTTATCAACATATGACCCCAATGAGGAATGAAATAGAAACACTATTAAAAGGTTATCTGATTCCAGGAGGTTCTATAGAAAAAGCCCTCAAAGACATCATGGTCCCTATTCAATTCATAGGGGATATAGATGTCCCCGCATGGTTTAAGCCTTATGTGAAAGAGGATGCTGACTTAGTTATTTATTCTAAGGTGGAGCATGTCTCTTTAGGTGATCAGGTCACTATCCATGTGAATAACGATAAAGGATTTACAGATGGGATGTTGAAGGATTATCATCTCTCAATGAATCGTTTGACAAGCAAACTACAGCTTTATCTTTATCGTTATTTAAAAAACAGTTTACCCATGTAGTGGATAAACTGTTTGAATCGCTTCTATGACATGAAGAAAGATGTCATGAAGATTAGAAATATCAACAAGCACATCTCCGCACTCTAATGAGTGATTTGCATCACGATAGAGAATAAGTGGAATATGCGCTTCATCACATGCACATTGAATGAGATTCGTTTTGGCCCATGAATCATTTGTACCATGGAAGGCAATACCATTTAAGCTATACTTGAAAGTTGCAACAAGTGGTGTGAAATAAATAGAATACGCATTCACATGATGTTCTTCATTAAAACGTGCACTAATGGCAGTACCAATACTTTTTGATACAAATAAGATTTCATCATAAGTGGAAAATGGAATATTTTTAAGAATTTCTTCAGTCTGCGCATAACCAATATCTTCAGCCTGCTTAATTAATTCATCTTTATCTTTCATATGAGGAAAGTGTTTATAGTTCACTTCAATGATCTCATAGCCATAGGCTGATAAACATTTTTTAGAGTAGTAGAGGAGTGGTTTATCACAATGATAACCAATTCCAGGAAATAGAACTGCTAGTTTTTTCATCAAATCACCTCGTGTGATTTGATTATAGCACTTATTCACATAATTTCATTGATTTAACGAGAGTTTTATGTTTTACATAATGTTCTTTATCCTCTATAATATAGTTGTATTTTAATGAAAGAAAGGATGAACATAAATGGCAGGAGTCGTTGTTGTTGGAAGCCAGTGGGGCGACGAAGGAAAAGGAAAGGTTACAGATTATCTTGCACAGCAGGCAGATGTAGTAGTGAGATATTCTGGAGGTAATAATGCAGGTCATACTATTAAATTTAATGGCCAGAAATTTGCCTTAAGACTTATTCCTAGCGGAATCTTTACAACTGGTGAAGTTGTATTAGGTAACGGAATGGTTATCAATCCTAAAGCTTTACTTGAAGAAATGAAGTATTTAAATGATGCAGGTATCAAGACTGATAAGATGCACATCTCAGATCGTGCACATGTCACTTTACCTTATCATATTGAAATTGACGAATTAGAAGAAGAAATGCGTGGTGCTGCAAGTATCGGTACAACTAAGAAAGGTATTGGACCTACTTATGTAGATAAATATGACCGCATCGGTATTCGTGTTGGTGAATTCATTAATGAACCATTATTTAAGAAGAGACTTGAAGAAACATTAGCATTCAAGAAGAAACAGTATCCTGGATTACAGTGTACTGCAGAAGAAATCTTTGAAGAATATAAGGAATATGCTAAAGTAATCAAACCTATGGTTTGTGATACTGGTATTTTATTAGATGAAGCATTCCAGGCAAAGAAGAAGATCTTATTTGAAGGTGCCCAGGGTACTATGCTTGATATTGATTATGGTACTTATCCATATGTAACAAGTTCTCACCCAGGTGCTAATGGTGTATCATCTGGTGCAAGCATTGGTCCTCTTTATTTAACTGATGTAGTAGGTGTTATTAAGTCTTATACTACTCGTGTTGGTTCTGGTGCTTTCCCTACTGAAATTGAAGGTGAATTAGGTGATTATATCAGAAATGCAGGTCATGAATTTGGTACAGTAACTAAGAGACCTAGAAGAATTGGATGGTTCGATGCAGTTGTCGTTAACCAGTCAAGAAGAATGGCTTCATTAACTGGATGTTCATTAATGTTGTTAGATGTATTAAGTGGTTTAGATACTATTAAGATTTGTACTGCTTACATGTTAGATGGTAAAGAAATCCATGGTTTACCTTCTACAATTGAAGAATTAGCAAGAGTAGAACCAGTTTATGTAGAATTACCAGGCTGGAAGGAAGATATCACAAATGTCACTTCATTTGAAGAACTTCCTGTTAATGCTCAGAACTATATCAAGAAGATTGAAGAACTTATTCACTGCCCAGTGATTATGTTCTCAGTTGGACCTGATCGTACTCAGACAATTGTGCTTAAGGAAGTATTTTAATAAATAAATAGTAAAGGAGAACTTATGAAGAGAGAATTAGTACTGGTTATTGATTTTGGTGGCCAATACAATCAGCTCGTAGCGCGTAGAGTTCGTGAAAGCAACGTATATTGTGAAATCTATTCATATAAGGTTGCTATGCAGAAAATCAAAGAACTCAACCCTAAGGGAATCATCTTAACAGGTGGTCCTAATAGCTGCTATGAAGAAGGAGCTGCAACATGCGAAAAAGAACTTTTCGAATGTGGTGTTCCAGTGCTTGGCTTATGTTATGGTGCTCAGCTAATGCAGTATGTATTAGGTGGTAATGTAGAAGCTGCACCTACTAGAGAATATGGAAAGACTGAAATCGTTGTTGATACAACTTCACCATTATTCTCAAATGTATCTGAAAAGACAGTATGCTGGATGAGTCATAATGACTATATTTCAGCTTTAGCTCCTGGTTTCAAATCTGTAGCACATTCTGATGAATGTCCAGTTGCAGCATGTGAAAACAGAGAAAAGAACCTTTATGGTATTCAGTTCCATCCAGAAGTATTACATACAGCAGAAGGTAAGAAGATGTTAAGAAACTTCGTAATCGATGTATGTGGATGTTCTGGTGACTGGAAGATGGATTCTTTCGTAGAAGAATCTATTAAAGCAATCAGAGAAAAAGTTGGCGATGGTAAAGTATTATGTGCTTTATCTGGAGGTGTTGATTCTTCTGTTGCAGCAGTCTTATTATCTAAGGCTATTGGAAATCAGTTAACTTGTGTATTTGTAGACCATGGTTTACTTCGTAAAAACGAAGGTGATGAAGTTGAAGCTGTATTTGGTAAAGATGGCAGCTATGACTTAAACTTCATCAGAGTCAATGCACAGGAAAGATACTATTCTAAGCTTAAGGGTGTAACTGAACCTGAAAGCAAGAGAAAAATCATCGGTGAAGAATTCATCAGAGTCTTTGAAGAAGAAGCAAAGAAGATTGGTGCCGTTGATTTCTTAGTACAGGGTACTATTTATCCAGACGTTGTAGAAAGCGGTCTTGGAGGAGAATCTGCAGTCATCAAGTCTCACCATAATGTTGGTGGATTACCTGATTGTGTAGATTTCAAAGAAATCATTGAACCATTAAGAGACTTATTCAAGGATGAAGTAAGAAAAGTTGGTCTTGAACTTGGTATTCCAGAATATTTAGTATTCAGACAGCCATTCCCAGGACCAGGTCTTGGTATTAGAATTATTGGTGAAGTCACTGCAGAAAAGGTACGTATGGTACAGGATGCAGATGCGATTTATAGAGAAGAAATTGCGAATGCTGGATTAGATCGTTCTATCGGTCAGTATTTTGCAGCATTAACTAATATGCAGTCAGTAGGTGTTATGGGTGATGAAAGAACTTATGACTATGCTGTTGCCTTAAGAGCTGTTAATACTGTTGATTTCATGACTGCAGAAGCAGCTGAAATCCCTTATGAAGTATTAAATAAGACTATGAATAGAATCATCAATGAAGTACGTGGTGTGAATAGAGTAATGTATGATATTACTTCTAAGCCACCTGGAACTATTGAGTTTGAATAAATCGAGTTGCTTAAAAAAGCCAGTGTTTATGCGGGTTTCAGCGATTTCGATTAGTCTTTTGATAACAAATTGATAACAGTCATAGCAAGTGCCATTATTCTTGTTATCCAGTGGTTTATGGGTAACGGAACAATTAACAGGTGGCTTGCAGACTAAAGTTCGGAGCTTGGCTCTGAACAAATTCCATATTATAAACTAAGCCCTTAGCTGTGGTTAATAACCATAGTTAAGGGCTTTTTTGTCGTTGCCAAAGCATCTGTAGGGAGCTGCCAGTGGCAGGTCCTGTAGGTGCTTATTTATCTTTCAAGTGGTCTTTGAATGCTTCCACGAGAGCGTCACTTAATTCCTGTGATGGAACTTTTGCCCAACGCTGTGTGGTGTCGAACTCTGGATAATGGTAACGCCAGTTATCGTATTCTTCTCTGTTGATTTCTTCGGAAGATAGCTTGTCTGCCTGTTCTTTCCAAGCATACAGCATTTTGAGGAGTTCATATGCTTCTCTGCCTTTGTCCTTGTTGACCTTTAAGCATACCTCTCCGTCTGCTTCACTGACAGTAAGACCGTAAATATCTTCAAGGGTAAACAGAGTGTGCATAAGACCGATATAGCTGTCTATGTCAGGAACATCAAGAGCCTGTGGAGAAACATCAAGCACCTGTGCCAATGCATTTGTAAGGTCTGCTTTCGGTTTGCGTGTACCAGTTTCGTACTGTGCCAAACGCACATCAGCACTCTTTTCTGGAAAACCGATTGCTGTACCGAGATACTTTTGTGTCATACCACGCATTAGTCTGAAAAAATGTATTCTTTCGCTGATAGCCATAATGATACGCTCCTTTTATATTTAGTGAAATAAGTATAGCAGAAATGTTTAGTGGAAGTCAAGAAAAACCGAAACAAAAATGTTTAATATTTTCTTTGCAACCACTTGACAATAGCAAATATGTTTAGTAAAATAAATTACGAATTAAACAAATATGCTTAATGCGACAACTGAATGACCGTCCGAAAAGCCAAACCGCCAAGACCTCGTCGGAGCAAGTTCCGTATCGTTCGCTTGTGTGCAAGCACAAAAGCTCATTCGCTGCACTGCTCCTCCTCTTCCCCAAAAGTCTCCGACTTTTCGGGAACCCCTATACGAGCGAGCGCCTGATGTACTGCGGTGCATTGGGACAGCACAGCGCCTGCCGACAAGCAGGAGTGCCTGTTGGAACTTTAACACGGAGAAAGCGGCAAGCAAAAAATTATTTTAAGAAAGGAAGAAAAAGGATATGGAAAACAGATTTATCCGAGCCGAAGATGTGGCTCAGGAACTAAACGTATCAAAACCTTATGCATATAAACTCATCAGACAATTAAATGAGGAATTGAAAGCAAAGGGCTTTATTACGATTGCAGGGCGTGTAAATCGCCAGTATTTTTACGAAAGGCTCTACGGAGCAGGAAAGGGGGAAATGTAAATGCCGGTATTTAAGAATGAAGATAACGGTACTTGGTATGTGATGGCAAGGTATGTGAACTGGAAAGGGGAACGCAAGCAGAAATGCAAGCGTGGCTTTGCTACCAAACGAGAAGCACAGGAATGGGAAAGAATGTTCAAATTGCAGACTTCTTCAGACCTTGATATGAGTTTTGAAGCCTTTACGGAGCTTTATATCAATGATGTGAAGAACCGTTTGAAGGAAAACACGTGGCTTACCAAAGAGCATATCATACGCACAAAGATACTTCCGTATTTCGGGAAACTGAAAATCAGCGAGATTTCCACAAAGGAGATTATTACTTGGCAGAATGAAATGCTTGCCTATCGTGATGAGAAGAAAAAGCCTTATTCACAGACGTATCTGAAAACGCTGCACAATCAGTTGTCCGCCATTTTCAATCACGCTGTCCGCTACTATGAACTGCGTTCCAATCCTGCGGCAAAGGTGGGAAATATGGGACGTGAGGAACACAAGGAAATGCTGTTCTGGACAAAGGAAGAATACAAGAAATTCTCTTTTGAGATGATGGACAAGCCTGTTTCCTTTTATGCGTTTGAAATGCTTTACTGGTGCGGTATCCGAGAGGGCGAGCTGTTAGCTTTGACTCCGGCAGATTTCAACTTTGATAAGGAAACAGTCACAATCAATAAATCCTATCAGCGTTTGAAAGGGCAGGATGTGATTACTTCTCCGAAAACGAAAAAGAGCAACCGCACGATTAAAATGCCGAAGTTTCTGTGTGAGGAAATGAAAGAATATCTCGGTATGCTTTACGGATTGAAGAAGAAAGACCGTATCTTTACGGTGACGAAAAGCTATCTTCATCACGAGATGGACAGAGGGGCAAAGGCGGCAGGCGTGAAGCGTATCCGCATTCACGATCTCCGTCACAGCCACATTTCACTCTTGATTGATATGGGCTTTTCTGCGGTGGCGATTGCTGACCGAGTTGGTCACGAAAGTATTGATATTACTTATCAGTACGCACACCTCTTTCCGTCAAAGCAGATTGAGATGGCAGAAAAATTAGATGATTTAGGGAAAGGAGATTTTGAAAATGTCAGCTAAGAACAGAGATAACAAAAATCGTTGGAGGAATATCACAGTAGGGTTTCGAGTATCGCCCGAAGAAAACGAACTCATTAACAGAGCTGTAGCTCTATCAGGATTGCCAAAACAGGAGTATTGTTACCGCCGTTGCTTAAATCAGGATGTGGTGGTACAGGGCAATCCGAGAGTGTATAAGGCGTTGAAAACGGAATTTGCCACAGTCCTTGCGGAACTGAAAAGGATTGAAGCAGGAAAAGGTGTGGATGATGAACTGCTGAGTGTAATAGAACTGATTTCCATTATTCTCGGCGGTTTGAAAGGAGAGGATGCGAATGGAGAATAAAAAAGAAATGACTATTCCAAATGTATCTGCGGCAACAGATGCGGAACAGTCACTTTCCAAATGTACTGACAATAGTATAGTCAATCAGGATACGGATTTCAAGGGGTACGAGCAATCTTTTGAAGAAATGCAAAGGGAAATACTCAGACAGTTAGACCCTTCCTATCTGAAAACAGTATCAATGACAACGCTGTATGATACGGTGTTTGAGGTTCAGACACCACTTATCGACGGTCTGCTCCAAAGGGGAACTTACCTTTTCGTAGGTTCCCCGAAAGTGGGAAAGAGCTTTATGATGGCACAGCTTGCCTATCATATCAGCACAGGCACACCGCTTTGGGAGTATAAGGTGCGTAAGGCAACGGTGCTTTATTTTGCCCTTGAAGATGATTACCCACGTTTGCAGAAGCGATTGTTTCAGATGTTCGGTGCAAAGGAGACAGGCAATCTGTATTTCGCAACGGAATGTAAAACGGTCAATGGCGGACTGGAAGAACAGATAAGAGGGTTTATGAGGGAACACCCAGACACAGGCTTGATTATCATAGACACCTTAAAGCGTGTGCGTGAAGCAGGCGGAGCAGATTACAGCTACGCAAGTGATTATGATGTTGTGGCAAGGCTGAAAGCGTTGGCAGACAGTTACAAGGTTTCAATGCTTATTGTTCATCATACACGCAAACAAAAATCGGAAGATATATTCGATATGATTTCAGGCACGAATGGTCTGATGGGTGCGGCAGACGGTGCATTTGTTCTCAGTAAGGACAAGCGTACTTCCAACAATGCCACACTTGATGTTGCTGGCAGAGACCAGCAGGATATGAAAATCCATCTTGTAAGGGACAGCGAGCGATTGGTGTGGAACTTTGCAAAATCGGAAACGGAGATGTGGAAAGAACCGCCCGAACCTCTGCTTGAGAAGATAGCGGATACGCTCTTTTCGGAAAGTGACAGATGGGAAGGAACTGCTTCGGAACTTTGCGAAAGGCTTGCGGTGGATATAAAGCCGAATGTACTTTCTTTAAGGCTCAGTATCAACGCAAGCAGGCTGTTTCGTGATTACGGTATCCGTTATCAGAACAGCCGCACACACGACGGAAGAAAGGTTTCACTTTGGAAAGAAACCGAGCAGACGGCGTGACAAACGGTGTCAAAGGTGTCAATGTTTTTGAGAGCAGCACGCTGTGAAAAACATTGTCACCATCGTCACACTTTGACACCGGATAAAGTTTAGGGGAGTGTGCAGAGAGTGCCTTTTCAAAGGCGGCTCTTTGGTCTCGCCTGCTGGCTCGGTCGGTTCGCAGGCGTGTGTGCCACCGGCACACGCTCACCCCTCGGAGAGCCTTCGGAGAACGCAAAACCTGTTTACAGGTCGCATTTTTGATGGGTGTACCCGTCAAAAGTGCTTTTGCGTTACTTTTGACAAAAGTAACAAAACCTGAGAATGTTGAAATTTACAGATGGGAGATGAAAAAATGCAGAGAACGATAAGTGCAATGGTCGGTAAAGGCTCGGTCAATCACAATAGCCGAAAGTTCCGAGCAGAAAATGTAGACGGAACTCGTACTCATCTCAATATCGACTACTGCAATGAAAATATAAAGACAGTTTATCACGAATTGTTTGATGAAGCATTGGAAAGATACAATGCCAAGCAGATAAGGTCAGACCGAAAGATAAAAGATTATTATGAAAAAATCCGAAGTTCCAAGCAGGAAAAACCGTTCCACGAAATCATTTTACAGGTGGGCGGTAAGGGAAATATGAACGCCGATACGGAAAACGGAGAACTGGCAAAGCAGATTTTAGATGAATACTATCAGGGTTTTCAGGAGCGAAATCCACAGCTTCGGGTGTTCTCGGCTCATCTGCATATGGATGAAGCTACACCACATCTGCACATAGATTTTGTACCTTTTACCACAGGCAGCAAGCGTGGACTTGATACAAGAGTGTCACTAAAGCAGGCTCTTGCAACGCAAGGTTTTAAGGGCGGCAGTCGTGGCGATACGGAGTGGTCGCAATGGATACAGTCCGAAAAAGAACAGCTTGCGGCGGTGATGGAACGTTATGGGATTGAGTGGGAACATTTAGGCACACACGAAAAACATCTTTCTGTTTTGGATTATAAAAAGCAGGAAAGAGAAAAAGAAGTGGCGGCATTAGGTGCGAAAATCGAGCAGAAACAGATTGAATTTGATGTGTTGTCGGAACGAGTATTGAACTATGATAAGGCAAAAGACGAGCTGTCAAATCTTGAAATAGAGCTTGATACTGCACCGAAATATCAGTTGCCAGAACCAGAGAAATTTATGACTGCAAAGGCATATAAAACCAAAATGGCAGAGCCGGTTGTAAGGAAATTGAAGCAACTTGTCAAAACGGTGCTTGCCCGCTGCTTTGAGGGGTGGGACAACTATCATAGGCTGAATACAGCGAATGCACAGTTATACCGCACCAATCAGCGTTTGGAGAAAGTCAATGAAAGATTGACCGAAGAAAACAAAATCCTAAAAGCAGAAAATAAAGATTACAGCCTGCTCCGTAAGGTTTTTGGTCGCAAACAGATAGATGATTTGTTGGAGCAGGCAAGAACAGTTAAAGGTCGCAAGCGTGATAATACACGATCACGATAGACAAAAATCACAGGAGGAAAAGGAAAATGACAAAGACAATTTTTGAAGAAATGGGCGGAACTTATAGACAGGTGGGTGATTATTTATTGCCGAACATCACAGTACCAGCCGAAGAAGAAATAGAGCCGATTGGTTTATGGGGGAAACGACATGCAAGGCATTTAAAGGAACACTATAAAGTGTTATATATGAACCTGCTGACAAGCGGAAAGCTGCATAGTTATCTTGCAGAAGTCGATAAGCAAGCAGAGGATATGTTTCTTCGACTGGTAAAGGAATATGCCGACAGACAAGATGTGACGGAACAATTAAAGAAAGATAATCCCTACGAATGGATTGGAAGAATGAATAATATTCAGGCTTGTGTGAGGGAAGTTGTAGGAACGGAGTTGATTTACACATAAGCGTTTTACGGTATGGTGCTCCTGCGTTTGCTGGAGTGCTGTGGTTGTGGTTGTAAAGAGGTTGTGAAAGATTGAATTTCGTAATGGTTGGATGTATAATTAGGAAGTGAAAATTTTAATTTGCACTTCCATAAGGTGAAATGTATTGACACAAAAAATACAGTATGATAGTATTGCCATTAGAAGAAAGAAAGGCACATTTTGTGTAAGGTGAGGAAATGATTAATAGATAATTTGATTTAAGTAAGACACATATAGTTATTGAGCCTGTAGAGAATAGGTTTGTTTTGTGTACGCTTAAGTTGGATTATCGCAAGAGGCATTTCCTTTGTTTTCCTTTTGGAAAAGAAATAAGGGTCTATTTAGCGAGTCTATTTTTGCGTATGCAAAAAAGACTCGTTTTTGTGTGTTCAAAATAATAATTGGCTCAGACTTCGAAAAGGAGAAACTTTAATGTTGCAGATAAAAAAATTAAATTTAACACATAAAAAAGACCTGAGAATAATTCTTAATGATTTCAACCTTGTGCTAAATGATGGAGATAAGGCAGTTATTATTGGAGAAGAGGGAAATGGGAAATCGACATTAATGAAGTGGATATACAATCCGTCGCTTGTAGAAAACTATATAGAAGCAGATGGGGAAAGGATAATGGGACACGAACGTCTTGGTTATCTTCCGCAGGAGATGCTCGATGAAGATAAGGAAAAAACAATATACGAATATTTTTCTGAAGAGGAAATATTCTGGGAGAAAACGCCTAAAGAATTGTCTGTTATTGCGGGAAAATTTGGAATGAAAAATGATTTTTTCTACAGTAACCAGACAATGGGTAGTCTTTCAGGAGGCGAAAAAGTCAAGACACAACTTATGAGGCTTTTCATTCGCGATGTTTCTGTGCTGTTGTTGGACGAACCTTCCAATGACATCGACATTGCGACGCTTACATTACTGGAAAAAATCATAAATGACTGGAAGCACATTGTGCTTTTTATTTCACACGATGAAACGCTGATAGAGCGTACTGCCAACATGGTGATACATATCGAGCAGATTATACGAAAAACAAAGGCGAGATATACCGTGGCAAAGCTTCCCTATAGACGCTATGTGGAAGAACGGCTTCATAAATTTGAAATCCAAAAACAGCGGGCACTGAGTGACCGTAGGGAGAAAAAGATTCGCGATGAAAAATATCAAAGAGTTATGCAGAGTGTACAAGGTGCATTAAGAAGTTGTACCAGACAAGCACCGTCTGTTGCCAAAAACTTAAAGGACAAAATGCATACGGTTAAGGCAATGGAACGAAGATTTGAAAAAGAAGATGAAAATATGACTCAGATGCCGGAACAGGAAGAAGCAATCTTTGTCAAATTAGGGGATGAAAACTCACACATTCCCGCAGGAAAAACGGTCATAGAATATGAACTTTCAAAGCTTGTGACTCCGGATGGCAAAAGAATTTTAGCAGAAGGAATTCATTTAAAAATAAAAGGTTCAGAAAAAATCTGTATGATAGGAGCCAACGGGGCAGGAAAAACGACTCTTCTAAAAAAGATAGCGGAAGAACTCCTAAATCGGAATGACATTAAAGCAGAATATATGCCTCAAACTTATGAAGACCTGCTGGATTTGGATGTTACACCGGTTGATTACCTTGATAAAACAGGAGATAAAGAAGAGCGTACAAGAATTAGAACATACCTTGGTTCACTTAAATACATACCAGATGAAATGGAGCATCCGATTCGGGAGTTATCAGGCGGACAAAAGGCGAAAGTGCTTCTCTTGAGGATGAGCTTAAGTGGTGCAAATGTTCTTATTCTGGATGAACCGACAAGAAATTTTTCACCATTGTCCGGTCCGGTAATAAGAAAAATGCTCCGAGAATTTCCGGGGGCTGTCATTAGCATTTCTCACGATAGAAAGTATATTGAAGAGGTGTGCGATAAAATATATCAGCTAAATCCTAATGGATTACAGCTAATTGGTGATTGATAACAAAAAGGATGAAAGACTGACAAATTTCAGGCTTTTAGTGAGTTGGAAAGCATACAAAGATTTGAATTTGGAGGATAGATTATGGTACGTACAGAAGATGCATGTGAAATTATAAAATATGCTTTGCAAAACGAAATTAAAGTATATTTAGATGGCGGATGGGGTGTTGATGCACTTCTTAAAAGAGAATCAAGAATACACAATGATATTGATTTGTTTGTTGAACTGAAACATTATCATGATTATATTTATGTGATTAAGCAGCATGGATTTGAGGAAGTAAATACTGATTATACAACGGATGGTCATACTGTCTGGAAAGATGATAAACAAAGAATCATTGATTTACATTGTTTTGAATTTACAGATGACGGAATTGTTTATGAGGGAGATATATTTCCATCAAAAACTTTTTCCGGTATTGGAAAAGTTGGAGATATAACTGTTTCTTGTATTGAACCATTGAGTCAGGTAATGCTTCATTTGGGATATGAACACGATAAAAATGATGTGCATGATGTGATGCTGTTGTGTGAAACATTTCAAATAGCAATACCAGATGAATATAAGGAAAAGTAAAATTTCAGTTTTGTGTTGAATCTCTAAGCAAAATAGCTTATAATTTGACATGCTACATATAGTTATTATCCACAGTTATCGAGTAGGTGTTATCAATGCCGATAACAAAATGATAACATTAGCTCGTATAGGCAGGATAATATGGATATATCAAATAATCAAAAGAACGAGAAACATTACAGAGAATAATTCCTAAACAAAAAGCGTTAGTCTTTGTAGAGTTTGAATAAACCATTGGAAGAAGCGAGAATATCGCTTCTTTTTTAAATATAAAAATTGAAATAGTATATTACTATTCCAGAGATAAGAACTATTCATTATTTAATCAATCAGTAATTGTGATAAAAAAGTCCTTTGACCAGATATCTAGAACACTAGAATCCTTAATAAAGGGTTTTACATCTTCTTTATAACATTACAGGATATACTTTTATTAGTATCAATATATTGAGAATCAAGCAACTTTTCTCTTAAATTCTGTGTTTCTTGAAAGATAAAATACATAGTCGTATAAATCGCATAATAGAAATAGATCTGTATCTACTCTTAAATCATTAAAGAGTAAGTTGATTAAGTCTTTTTTATTTTTTACAGGCTGAATAGAGTATAGTTCATCACATAGTGCTTTTTTTCATATGCAATCAAATAAGTATTTTTTCATCTTCTATAATATTTATTCCATAAGGATAGGCAGATGAAGAAACATCTCAGTAAGTAAAAGTCTCAAAATTATTAGTATAGTTCTTTTTCTCACTTACATTTCATTTCGGTATGAAGAGGAAATCTCACTTCTTTACTAGATAGGACTATGATGTTAAAATTTGTATTAATGAGGTGATAACATGAATCTAGAAACATTAGTCAATCAAAATTATAATATATTAAATGAAAACGAACACTATATTATTAAACAAATACTAAACAATCAAAAAGAATATAGTCAGTATTCATGTGAAAAGATTGCGAATGAATGTCATGTTTCTAGAGCAACTCTGCTTAGATTATGTAAAAAGATTGGGTTAAATTCTTTTTCTGATTTAAAATATTTACTAAAAAAGCATTATGATGAAGTAGTGCATCATGATACAGACTTCCATCAGATTTGTTTTAATTATGGACTACTCATTAATGATTTGAAAAAGATATCATTTCAGCCTATCTGTGAAAAGATATATAATGCAGATGTTATGTATGTTTATGGATCTGGCAATGAACAAAAAAGCTTAGCTCAGGAATTGAAAAGAATCTTCTTATCTATGAATAAATGTGTTATTGATCTCTTTGATCTAGGTGAAGTTGAATTCATGATGGGTAGCTTTAAATCCAATGATGTTTTTATCATTATCTCTTTATCTGGTGAAACAAAAGAAGGTATAGAAATCGCAAAAAGAATCAACAAGACTATACAGCTTATTTCTTTCACAAGACTATGCAATAACACAATTGCATCGCTTTGTGAATACAACTTATATGTTTCAACGCAGAAGATAGATGCATTACAAATAACTTCTTATGAAGTTGTAGGTGCCTTTTATGCTTTATTAGATTTATTATATATGAATTATATTGATTATAAAGAAGGTGTGTTAAATGAAGTTAGAACAACAGATTAATAAGTACTATGATTCACTCACACCTAATGAACAGTACATATGTGAATGTATCTTGAATCATAAAAATGACTGTATACGATTATCTATTGACGAGTTTGCAATCAAATATCATATATCTACAAGTGGCTTGTCACGTTTTTCACAGAAAATTCAATTATCAGGGTATAGTGAATTAAGAGCGGTATTACGTTTGAATGAATCAAACCAGGTCAAGAATAATAAAAGTATTGATCAACTAATGGATTGTTATAATAAGGTTATTGAAGATATTGATCAAAAAGATTGTACAAAAATATTTGAAAAGATGAATTCCGCAAATCGTATTATAGTATTTGGTGAAGACTTCTTTCAAGGCAGAGTAGCGAAGGAGATGAAAAGAATCTTTTTGCCAACAGGTAAGATTATATATGATGCTTATGGTCATGATATCATTCAAACATTAAAGAAGTTTATACAAGAAGATGATATTATTTTCTATATTTCATTAAATGGTCAATCTCCAACGATTATTGAGCTTGCACAGGAGATGCGTATGAGGGGGATTTATATGGTTTCTATCACAAAAATGCAGAGTAATATGTTAGCACGTTTATGTGATGATAATTTATATACCCAATCCATGCAGATACCAGTCAATGAACATTTGAAATATGATATCACAACACCTTATTTTATACTTATCGAATTATTTTATATTAAGTATAAGATGTATGTGAACACTGCACATATTCCCAATAACTGAAAATCTGTACCAAAGATGCACATATTTATTAGAGGATGTCGATTTATTGATATCCTCTTTTTTGAATGTTAGTATGAGTTTGCTAGCAGAAAAGGAGGAATAAATGTATAAATTACTACTACTTGATATAGATGGAACGCTAAGAGATGAAGTCAGAGGAATACCAGAGTCTGCCAGACAAGCGATTCATTTATGCCAAAAAAATAATTGTAAAGTGATTATTTGTACGGGAAGAAGTATGGGAACAATACAAAATGATGTTCTATCCTTAGGTGTTGATGGATTTATTGTTGGTGGAGGTAATTGTGTCCTATATAAGAATAATGAATTGTTTCATCAATCGTTTGATCAAAAGTTGATGAATCAGGCAATTGCACTATTGAAGAGTAAAGATGTCGCATTCTCAATAGAAAGTTCAGATAAAGTATTCATGAATCAAAAGGCTAAAGAAATATTTGATGAAATGAATAAAGCAAAATTAAGACATTCTTCTACGTCAAAGCAGTTTATATCAAAAAAAATAATTTATAAGAATAATATTGATGAATATCGAAATCAGAAGATACATAAAATCTGTTTATGGGCAGAGGAAGAATTATTCAAAAAAATGAAAGCGCTACTAAGAAATACAATGCAATTGGCACAAAGTGATCCAGAACATCATTATTATGAAATTATTCAATCAGGGTGTGATAAAGGAAAGGCAATCAAACGTTTACAGAATTATCTTAATATCAGTAGAGATGAAACAATTAGTTTTGGTGATGGACAAAATGATATTGCGATGGCCGATGCATCTCATACAGTGATTGCAATGAAAAGAAGTCATCCGATGTTGAAGGAAAAAGCAACATCAATATGTGAGGATATCTTTGATGATGGTATTTATAAGGAGTTAAAAAGAAGAGGTATTATTTAAGGAGATTAATTATGGAAAAGAAGTGGTGGCAAAAAGAAGTTGTATATCAAATCTATCCAAGAAGTTTTCAGGATAGTAATAATGATGGAATTGGTGATTTACAGGGCATAATTTCTAGATTAGATTATTTGAAAGATTTAGGAATTACATCAGTCTGGCTATGTCCAATCTTCAAATCACCCATGGATGATAATGGCTATGATATCAGTGATTATCTAGATATTGCTGAAGAATTTGGAACTATGGACGATCTTAAACAATTAATTGAAGAGGCAGATAAGAGAAATATCAAAATTATTCTAGATTTGGTTCTTAATCATACAAGTGATGAACATCCATGGTTCCAGGAAGCTTTACACAATCCTGAAAGCGCATACCATGATTATTATATTTTCAGACAGGGCAAAGAAGTACCAAATAACTGGCGTTCAGTATTTGGTGGAAGTGTATGGGAAAAGGTTGATGGACGTGATGAATACTATTTCCATTCATTTGGCAAGAAACAGCCTGATTTAAATTGGGAAAATCCTGAGTTAAGACAAGCACTTTATAAAATGGTCAATACCTGGTGTGAAATGGGGATTTCAGGATTTAGAATTGATGCTATTACATTCATTAAAAAGGATTTGAGTTTTGCAAGTCAAGAAAGTGATGGGGCTGACGGACTAGTAAAATGTACAAAGACTGTTAGAAATCAGCCAGGTATTGAAGAGTTCCTTGAAGAATTAAAAGAAGAAACATTTAAGAAATATGACTGTATGACAGTCGCAGAAGCTGCAGGTATTCGTTATGATCAATTAGAAGAATTTATTGGTGAGGATGGTTTCTTCTCAATGGTATTTGATTTCAAGTATGCTGATTTAGATATTGCTTCAGGATCTGAATGGTTTAAAAGAATTCCTTGGACAGTTTCTGATTTGAGAAAATTGATTATGGAGAGTCAGTTAAATGTACAAAAATATGGATGGGCAGCAAACTTCATTGAAAATCATGACCAGCCAAGAGCGACCACAAAATATCTATTGGAAAATGAAAATAATCCAGTTGCAGTTAAAATGTTAGGAGCTATGTATTTCTTCCTTAAAGGAACTCCATTCATTTATCAGGGTCAGGAATTAGGTATGATAAATTTCAAGAGAACAACTATTGATGAGTTTGATGACTTATCAAGTATTGATCAGTATCATCGTTCTATTGAAGAAGGTTATTCAAAAGCAGAAGCTTTAGAATTCGTTAATCTTAGAAGCCGTGATAATACAAGAACGCCATTTCCGTGGAATGATGGAGAAAATGCAGGTTTTTCAAAGCATAAACCTTGGTTAAAACTTGTTGAAAATTTTGATGATATCAATGCAAAAAATCAGATAAATGATCCTACAAGTATATTAGAATTCTATAAATCAATGATAAAGTTTAGACAAACAAGTGTTTATTCAGATTGTTTGATTTATGGATCAATTGAAGAAATTAAAGTGGAAGATGATGATGTCATTGCATACAGAAGAAAACTGGATGATATGGTCATTGATTGTTACTTTAGCTTCTCTAATTTTGAAGTTGAACTTGAAAAGAAAGAAGATTATGAGGTAATCTTCAATAATCTAAATTCTGTAGATTTAAATGATGTTATTAAGTTAAAACCATTTCAGGCAGTATTATTGAAAGTGAGATAAAATTATGGATAAATATAATAAAATAGCAAGAGAAATTATTGCACTTATTGGCGAAGACAATATTATTTCTGTTACCCATTGTGCAACAAGATTAAGAGTTATGGTCAAAGACAGAGACCTTATTGATGATAAAAAGATGGAAAAAGTGGATGAAGTAAAAGGTGTCTTCTTTACATCTGGACAGTATCAGATTATTTTAGGAACAGGTATTGTCAATAAAGTGTATGCTGAAGTTGAAAACATTGGTGTAAAAACTTTATCTAAAAAAGAACAGGATGAAGCTGTAAAGAATAATGAAAAGGGTATTAAACGTATGATGCGTACATTAGCAGATATCTTTGTACCCATCATTCCAGTTATCGCTGCAACAGGCTTGTTCTTAGGTTTAAAGGGTTGTTTATTTAATGACAGTGTATTGGCTTTATTTGGATTATCATCTGCACATATTCCAGCCTATATTCAAACACTTGTCTCTGTATTAACAGAAACAGCATTTGCATTCTTACCTGCTATTATCGTATGGTCAGCATTTAAAGTGTTTGGTGGTACACCAGTTGTAGGTTTAGTTATTGGTCTCATGTTAGTGTCACCAATCCTGCCCAATGCATATTCTGTTGCGGATCCTAAAAGTGGTGTTGAAGCAGTCATGGCATTTGGATTTATCCCGATTGTTGGGTGTCAGGGAAGTGTATTAACAGCTATAGTTACAGGTCTTATTGGCGCTAATCTAGAAAAATGGTTTCGTAAACATATGCCTAATGTATTAGATCTTATTTTTACTCCATTCTTTGTGATGTTAATTACTATGCTTGTAATCTTATTAGGCGTTGGTCCAGTAATGCATACTATCGAGCTAAAGATGGTTGCAATCATTAGAGCATTAATTGACCTGCCATTAGGTATTGGTGGATTTATTATTGGATTTACTTATCCATTAGCCGTTATTACAGGTTTACATCATACATATGTTATGATTGAAACATCTTTATTAGCTAATACAGGATTTAATGCACTTATTACGCTTTGTGCAATGTATGGTTTTGCGAATATTGGTACTTGTCTCGCATTTATTAAAAAATCTAAGAATGAACATGTAAAACAGACTGCAGTCGGTGCGATGTTATCGCAGTTATTTGGAATTAGTGAACCGGTCTTATTTGGTATCCAGCTTCGTTTTAACTTAAAGCCACTCATTATTATGTGTACTACTTCAGGTATTGGTGCTGCATTATTATCAATCTTCCATATTCAGTCTAATTCATATGGTTTAGCCGTATTACCTTCTTACTTAATGTATATCTATGAAGGTCATCAGTTGTTATATTATTTCTTGGTTTCAGTATTTGTAGTTGTATTATGCTTTATTCTTACTTATCTATTTGGCATTCCTCAGGAAGCTAATAATCCAGATAAAGAAGACTTAACAGCTGATGAATATTTTGTATCACCTGCAAAAGGTAAAATCATTGCATTAGAAGAAGTTCCAGACAAAACATTCTCTCAGAAATTATTAGGTGATGGATTTGCGATTGATATTACTGATGGAAAGATCATAGCTCCAATCTCTGGTAAACTGGAAACAGTATTCCCAAGTGGGCATGCATTTGGTATCAAAGGAGCAAATGGTGAAGTATTACTTCATATTGGTATTGATACAGTTTCGTTAAATGGTGAAGGATTTGATGTGAAAGTAAAACAGGGTGATTTTGTGAAACAAGGTGATGTTCTTGTCAATGTGGATTTAGATAAGATTCATCAGTTAGGTAAATCAACACTTACAATGGTACTTTTCACAGAAGGCAATAAAGTAAAAAATAATAATCTCAATAAAGAAGTTCAGGTGAATGAACAAATAGATATCACTTTCTAGTTATGAGTGTGGGGCTCACTATTAAAAGAAGCGAGAGTATCGCTTCTTTTTTTAACACTCTTTTTAAGTGTATTGTTGCTTTAAGTTATCTTATTCAGCAAAAATTCCATAACGATATGTCATGTGATATTTATTTGAGTTTAAGTAAAGGTATTTGTTAGGTTTAACACAATCTATGTGCTTCAGATACAAAACATATATAAATATCATGAAAAGTTTGTTCATTAAATATGTGGCTTATGCCACACCTTATAAAGGTATCAACTTTTTTACAGGTTGATACCTTTAGTAGTATGTAGAAAATATTTGTTTATAACTGTAAACGTTTCATTGATATTAAGTCCTAAAGACATATGTTATCATGTAGTCATGAGAATAAAATAACAAGGAAGGATGCAAATTTTATGAAATATTCAAAATTATTTAGTCCAATAAAAATTGGAAGTATAACTATTAAAAATCGATTTGCGATGGCTCCAATGGGACCTTTAGGTCTTGCAGATGCCAGTGGTGGCTGGAACCAGCGTGGCATTGATTATTATGTAGAAAGAGCAAAGGGTGGAACTGGACTTATTATTACAGGTGTTACATTTTTTGATCAGGTTGTGGAAAAACAGGACCCTACAACTGTTCCTAATCCACTTTACAAGCCTGTTAACTTTGTGAAAACAAGTAGAGAAATGACAGAGCGAATTCATGCATATGGAAGTAAAATCTTTTTACAGTTATCAGGAGGATTTGGTCGTGTGACTATTCCTACAAATGTAGGTGATATTCCACCCATTGCACCATCTGCAATCCCACATCGCTGGTTAGATAAGACTTGTCGTGCCATTACTGTAGATGAAATTCATGCTATTGTAAAACAGTTTGGTGAAGCTGCTTTCCATGCAAAAAGAGCAGGTTTTGATGGTGTGCAGATTCATGCTGTACATGAAGGTTATTTAATTGATCAATTTGCGATTTCAATGTTTAACCAAAGAACTGATGAATATGGAGGTTCTCTTGAAAACAGACTTCGTTTTGCAAAGGAAATAGTAGAAGAAATAAAAAAAACATGTGGTGATGATTTCCCTGTTACACTTCGTTTTAGTTTAAAAAGTATGATAAAAGATTGGCGTGTTGGGGCATTACCAGGAGAAGATTTTGAAGAAAAGGGCAGAGACACAGAAGAAGGCTTAAAAGCTGCTAAATTACTTGAAAGCTATGGCTATGATGCGTTGGATACTGATGTTGGAACATATGATGCCTGGTGGTGGAATCATCCTCCTATGTATCAAAAGAAAGGACTTTACAGAGAATACTGCAAAATGGTAAAAGAAGTAGTAGATATCCCAGTATTCTGTGCAGGTCGTATGGATAATCCAGATATGGCATTAGAAGCCATTGAAAATGGTGAATGTGATGTTATTGATCTAGGTAGACCACTACTAGCAGATCCAGATTATTGTAATAAATTAAGATGTGGTAAAATCACACAGATACGTCCATGTATTTCTTGCCATGAAGGATGTATGGGAAGAGTTGCTTCATATTCTCTTATTAATTGTGCTGTAAATCCACAGGCGGCTAGAGAGCGTGTTAATGCATACGTGCCTATTTTTAAAAAAAAGAAAGTGTTGATTGTAGGTGGTGGTGTTGCAGGATGTGAAGCTGCACGTGTATTAGCTATCAGAGGACATCAACCAGTAGTTTATGAAAAAGGAAGCAGACTTGGCGGTAATTTAATCCCAGGTGGAGCTCCTGATTTTAAAGAAGATGATATTGCATTAGCAGATTGGTATACAAATGAATTAAATCGTTTAGGTGTACATGTTCGTTTGAATACGGAACTTAATGAAGAAGAAATTAAAGCTATGGATTATGATACTGTGATTCTTGCGACAGGATCTAAACCAAAAGTATTCTCTTTGGGTGATGATTCACATACTTATACAGCAGAACAAGTTTTATTGAAACAGAAGGATGCTGGAAAGAAAACTGTTGTTGTAGGTGGTGGACTTGTAGGTTGTGAAACTGCTTTGTGGTTGGCGCAGAATGGAATTCATGTTACAATTGTTGAAGCATTAGATAAGGTAATGGCTGTAAATGGTCCACTTTGTGCTGCGAACAAAGAAATGTTGGAAGCATTGCTACCATTTAATGGAGTAGAAATTATCACAGGTGCAAAGGTTACAGAATTTGCGAATGGAGAAGTGAAAGTAGATACTAAAGAAGGTAGCAAGACTATTATGAGTGATAGTGTTATCCTTTCAGTTGGATATAAAGAAGAGAATACACTTTATAATAATCTTCAGTTTGATATTCCTGATCTTTATTTGCTTGGAGATGCAAAAAAAGTATCCAACATCATGTATGCAATCTGGGATGCATTCGAAGTAGCTAACCATATTTAATAGTGATATAAAGGTGACTGGTGATTTAAATTGGGTGATATAAAGAATTTTATATATTTTCAGAAAGTATATGAAATGCATAGTATGCATAGAGCAGCTGAACATTTATTTATTTCTGCACAAGGTCTTGGTAAAATCATCAAGAATCTTGAACACGAGTATAACACCACTTTTTTCGTTCGCTCTCAAAATGGTGTTGTTCCTACAGATAGTGCAAAATTATTTTATGACTGGAGCAAAGAATTAGTTTTGCAGGATGCTCATATTAAAACTGAAATAAATAATCTTAACAATGGAATAAATCGCTTACGAATTGGTTGTGCAAGTGGTATCTTAAAGGCTATTCAACTTAAGACAATATTAGATTTTGCAAACTCAAATAAAACTCTTCATGTAGAATGGAGTGAGTACAGTAATGAAGAAGTCATAAATAAGCTTCTTAATTATGATATTGAGTATGGTATTGTTGTTGGACTACATGATTATCCTAATTTAGAACAAGTAAAATTATGTCAATGTAATCTTGTTTTATATGTATATGAAGGACATCCTTATTATGAGAAGGAAAAAATCCCTCTAGATATGCTGAGGGATGAAAATATTATAATAATGAATGAGAGTTTTCATATATATAATGATTTCATTAAAGCCTGTAAAATAAAGGGGTTTACTCCAAACATAAAAGCAAAAACCATGGATGGCGGAACCTTGATGCATTTATGTAGGCAAAAAATAGGAATTGCGATTTCACCAAAATTTGAAGATGAAGCACCAGCAGGATTAAAGGCTATTGCATTTGAAGAGCCCTATCATTGGGATATTTATGGTACTTTTAGAAAAAATTCTAAAGATGATTCAATAAAAAAACTTCAAGTCGCATTATTGCCGCAAATCTAATTAAAGGTTTGTTTGAAACTATATAAAAAATCGTGTGAACAAAATTGATTTACACGATTTTTTTATATCATGACGAATGCTGTATTAATGGGGATATGACTCTGTTCTTGGAATAATTTCTTAATTTGGGGAATACATTGAACGAATGGGTAGAATATGCAACAATTGTTAATGAGGTAAAATTATGAAGTACAATAATATTGATTATATACAGAAAAATCCAGCCACAAAAGAAGAAATAATCACTAGATTACAGAATGCAGCTAAAGAAGATGAAGAATATCATATGGATGATGGTTTGATTGATGCAATCAATGAATATCCAGAACCTTTTGAGCTTGTAGAGCCTATTCTAGAAATTATAGGGACTCATCCTAGGGTTGATTTTGGTATGCCGGGGGATCTAGTTCATTTTCTAGAACAATTCTATAAGTATGGATATGAAGAATTATTAGTTTCTTCAGTAAGAAAAAATCCTACAGCACATAATATATGGATGGTACATCGCTGTTTCAATGATGTAAATAATCCGAAGAGAGAAATGTTTGTAGAACTCATGAAGGAACTTAAAGATGATTCATCAGTATCAATGGATATTAAGAAAGAAATAGATGAATTTGATTGGGAATAGAAGTAAGCTGAGATGAAATGGAAGACTCATTTTATTTCAGCTTTTTATGATACAAGAAAAGTTTAAGTTGTTTATTTATCGACATAAAAATATGAAAAATATGACATTATGTAAGTGTTTACATTGGTATACTAAATCTGTACTAAAAAGTAAGTATAAAGATATGCGCAGCTTTATGATTACATCAAATATGGAGGATTAAATATGAACTTTTTTGACAAATTTCAAAGAGGTCTAGAAAAAGTAGTTGGACCTTTTGCCACTGCTGTAGCAAACAGCCGTTATATTAAAGCTTTAACAGAAGGATTTATGTATACTATGCCTATTACATTAGGTGTAGCAGCAATTGCAGTTTTAGCAAACTTACCAATTCCTGCATGGACACAGTTTTTACAGAGTATTGGAATCTATGCGACTGCATTAGAAGTTGTTTCTTTAACTTTATCTTTATTAGCTATTTATGTAGTAGGAGCTATTGGATATGCTTTTACTAAGAATGAAGGAGAAAATGGAGCAATCGGAGCTGTTATGTCTATGGCAGCATTTATTATCTTAATTCCTGTTCAGACTTTTACAAATAAAGCAGGTGCTGCAGTTTCAACAATTGCAACTAGTTATTTAGGAAGCGATGGTATTTTCTTAGCAATCATTTTAGGTTTAGTTATTCCTGCTTTTTATTGTTTCTTAATGAAAAAGAACTTGAAATTAAAACTTCCTGATTCTGTACCACCAATGGTTTCTCAGTCATTAGCACCTACTTTTGTCGCAATGATCCTAATCACATCAGTATTTGCAGTTAAATATGCTTGTACATTTACACCATATGGCAATTTATTTACTCTTATTAGTACTTTGGTTGGTAAACCAGTATCTGCCTTTGGTGCAAATCCTATTTCACTTATTGCTATTTTTACATTAATGAACCTTATCTGGTTCTTTGGTGTTCATCCAAATGCAATTCTAATGCCTTATATGCCTATTTTAACAATTGTTGGATTAGCTAACCAGGAAGCATTCTTATCAAATCGAGCATTACCTTACTTAACATTTGCAGTTCTTGCTTCATGTATTCAGATTGGTGGAGCTGGAAATACTTTAGGATTATGTATTGCTTCATTCTTTGGTAAATCAGAGAAATACAAAACTATGAGAAAATTAGTTGCACCTGCAAACTTATTTAATATCAACGAACCAGCAATTTTTGGTTTCCCAATTATGTTAAATCCTATTTATCTAATTCCAATGATATTCTCAGCCCCTGTAAAAGGATTTCTTGTATTAGGATTATTGAAATTTATTCCAGTTTCAGTCAACCCAACTATTTCAATGCCATGGGTAACACCTGGATTTGTTACTGCATTTTTCCAGGGTGGGGTACCTCTATTAGTGATCTGGTTCCTTTCTTTAGGTATTGATTTCTTAATGTATTTACCATTCTTCTTAATTGATGATAAGAATGCATTAAGACAAGAACAAGAAAACGCATAGTACAAATTAGAAGTGAGCACATAAAAGGAGAAGTAAAATGGCTAAAATACAGTGTAACGTAATATCTTATACATTAATGAGAACAGTTGATATTGATGTGATTCTACCATCAGTTACAATTCCAGAATCTATGGGAATGAGCGGTGAAAAACCTCATCATGATTATTCTAAAAAATATCCAGTATTATATCTCTTACATGGATTTGGTAATAACCATGCACAATGGGGTGGCTATACAAGTGTAGAACTATTTGCGGAAGAGAGACAGATAGCTGTTGTTATGATTTCTGGAGAAAACAAGTATTACATTGATCACCCACAGGATGCATTTTATGACTTTATTGAAAACGAGTTACCAGAATTTATAGAAGGAGTATTCCCAATTTCTCATAGAAAAGAGGATCGCTATATTGCTGGCTTGTCAATGGGTGGATTTGGTGCTTTATATCATGGTTTATCAAATACTCATAAATATAATGCGATTGGTGCTTTTTCAGCAGCAGTAAAAATGAAAGGCAATCCTATTAACTTATATCAAATATTAGAAAACAGTGATGGAAACATCCCAGTTTATATGACTTGTGGAGATAAAGATTTTATATATGAATCTGACGTTAAGTTTGTTGAAGCAATGAAAGAAAAAGGAATGAATGTTGAGTGGATCAGTGTTAAAGATTATGAGCATGAATGGCGTTTCTGGAATCTTGCGATTGAAAGATTTTTAGATTGGATTCCTAGAACAGATGAATATTCAAATGCAAGAAGAAAAGTATAGTGGAGGTAAATTATGAGTTTTCCTAAGAATTTCTTGTGGGGCGGTGCAACTGCTGCAAATCAGTATGAAGGTGGATATTTAAGCGGTGGTAAAGGACTAGCTACTGCGGATGTTATTACAAATGGTGATATGCATAATCCAAGACGTATTGTTATTGAGTTGGAGGATGGAACAAGACAAACAATTAATCGTTTTCAGGATGTTCCTAAGAATGCAAAGGCAATCATTGATGATTCTGTTTACTATCCAAGCCATGTGGCAACTGATTTTTATAATCATTACAAAGAAGATATTGCTCTAATGGGAGAAATGGGATTTAAGACATTTAGAATGTCTATTAACTGGACTCGTATTTTTCCTAATGGTGATGATGAGCATCCTAATGAAGAAGGATTAAAATTTTATGATAATGTTTTTGATGAATGTCTAAAATATGGAATTGAACCGCTTGTTACTATTAATCATTTCGACCTCCCTTTAAATCTAGCAGTTCAATATCAAGGATGGTTAGACAGAAGAACAATAGAATTCTTCACTAGATATTGTGAAACAATATTTACAAGATACAAAGATAAGGTCAAGTACTGGTTAACATTTAATGAAATTAATTTTTTAAGAGATTATACTACACTTGGTATCTTTGAAGCATCTCAAAATGTACAGAATCAGCAGCAGGCAATTTATCATATTCTTCTAGCAAGTGCAAAAGCTGTTATGTTAGGCCATCAAATTAATCCTGATTTTAAAATTGGTTTAATGATTGCGAATATTCTATTCTATCCTGAAACATGTAAACCACTAGACTCAATCAAAGAAATGGAAATTGCAAGAGATTTTAAGGATTTCTATTATGATGTACAATGTCGCGGATATTATCCAAACTATAAATTAAAAGAATTAGAAAGACAGAACATCGTTTTGAAAACTGAAGAAGGAGATCAGGAACTTTTAAAAGAAGGTACTGTAGACTTTATTTCATTCAGTTATTATAACTCTTCTGTTATTTCTACTAAGGAAGTCAAAGAAGGTTCGTCAGGAAATCAAATTGGAGGCGCTAAAAACCCTTATTTAGAGGAATCTGAATGGGGATGGCCTATTGATGCGGAAGGATTAAGACTTGTATTAAATCGTTTATATGATAAGTATCAATTACCACTCATGATTGTTGAAAATGGACTTGGTGCATTAGATACAATTGAAGAAGATGGATCTATTAATGATGATTATCGTATTAATTATTTAAGAAAACATATCGAACAAATAAAGATTGCTATCGAGTATGATGGCGTTGATGTTTGGGGATATACACCATGGGGATGCATTGATTTGGTTAGTGCAGGTACAGGTGAAATGAAAAAAAGATATGGTTTTGTTTATGTAGATATGGATGATTTAGGAAATGGTTCTTTAAAAAGAACGAAGAAAAAATCGTTTAACTGGTATAAAAAGGTGATTCAATCAAACGGTGAAGAACTATAGATAGTTATTAAGAAATGGTTGTGGTATAATTCTGTAAGGTGAATTATATGAAGATTAAATATGATGAAGAATATGAAAATATAGATGGTGAAAATCTTAATTTAAGACGTTTTGATAAATATAAATATTGTCTATTTTTAAGTGATGTAGGAGAGAATCAGGAGTTATTTATTGTTGAACCTCATTGGCATGAATGGTTAGAAATTGTTCATATTACTGAAGGAGAAATGACTGTCTATACTCCGCAAGGAGAAACAATTGTTCATAAAGGGAACACTGTTGTTATCGGCATGCAGACATTACATAAGATAGTTGCAGAGACAGGACACTATAACTATCAATGTATACATATTAATATAGGTTTTATACTTCAACATATGTCTTCTTCTTTATTGAATGATAAAGTCTTTATTGTTCAAAATGAAGAAGAGTTTCAATCTTATTGTTCAACGTTAATACAGCTTATAAATCATGATGATGTTTACTCACAATTAAGATATAAAGCAAGTATATTAAATATTCTTGCACTATGTGTTCAAGAAACACAATCTGATTTATTGGATGCAAAAGATGAAATTAACGATATATTTTCAGATATTCTATTCTATGTGAGTACACATTATCAAGATAATATATCATTGCAGAAATTGTCGCAGGAATTCAATTACACAACACAACACATTTCTTTGCTCTTTAAGAAGAATTTGAATACAACTTATTATACTTATTTAACCAAGATAAGATTAGATCGTGCTAAGTTTCTATTGATGACAACACAAAAGAGAAACTTAGATATCGCAATTGAGTGTGGTTTTTCAAATGAACATTCTTTAATAAGTCACTTTAAGAAGAGCTATCATGAGACACCCTCTCAATTTAGAAAAAAACATCAGATAAAAGACGAGACTATTTCTTAGGAAATAGTCTCTTTTTAAAGGAGGAAAGTGTGAAACAAAAATCAATCAAAACGTATAAAAAAAGACAAACTTAAAAACAAGTTTGAATAATTTAGAAAAAATAGAATAATTGAATATTATGGTTTAGTTAATTTGGAAACGTCAAAACCTGATTTCTTAAGAAACTCAATTGCTGATTCTTCTGTTAAAACTTGTTGCTTTATAGGTGGCTTAGGATTTTTAAATGATTCATAATCTGAAGGATTAAATGTCTCTCCAGTAAGAATCATATGGTATATACTGACAAGCATCATTCTTGCAATTGCGATAATGGCTTTCTTGTGACCTCGTCTCTTTTTGATACGAGAATACTTGATTCCAAAATAGCCCTCCTTATCTTTGATTGCTCCAAGAGCACACTGAACTAATAAAGGTTTTAAATATTGACCTGCTTTAGAAATACGAACTGATTTTTTCTTATTAGCACTTTCGTTGTTTGCAGGTGCTAATCCAGCCCAACAGGTTAGTTGTTTATCTGATTCGAATTGTTTCATATCTACTCCGATTTCTGAAATAATAAGGATTGCAGATAAAGTGCTGATACCTGGTAGTTGGGTGATGTGCATGAATCGATCGAACATTGGTGCTGCACGTTTCATTATTTCGATTTCACAGTTATTAATATGGACTTGTAATTCTTCCATATGAGTCATTGATTCATTCATTTTAAACCTTTGATCAGTTTCGATATTGCAGTGTTTAATGGAATCTAGAATCTTATCTTTATTTTTACACGATCCATGGATACATTTCAAAATTTTCTCATCTTCAATGATATCTGACTCAAGTACTTCTTTCATGATTGCTTGTGCAGACTTTCCAAACGGATCTGAAAATACAGAACCAATACCGATATTGGAAACTGTCATACAGTTCTGATATCGATTACGTTCAGAGGAACGCATTCCAACCAATTTATAGCGATAGCGAGATATTTCTCGTAAAGCTCTTATTTCTTTGGG
>NZ_RCYB01000006.1 GCF_004168205.1 Catenibacterium sp. co_0103
AGTTGATTGTACAATCATAAGTGTCCTGGCTCTAAGTCCAACTTATTTGTGCTTGAAAAGATAGCGGCGACTTATAATCATTCAGGATATTCTATTTGAGTAGAATTGCCTACTCTACTCCACGTGCTCTGTAGTATACCACCTCTCTTTGATTATACTATTATATCGAGAGGCACACTATAGTTTTGGTGGATTTGAGTTTGGTTATATATTTGTGTCCGCGCAACGAAGGCGCGGGGAAATGGAGGAAATCATGAAAGATATACTTGGTGGTGTTTGTGCACCAATTGGATTTAGCGCAAATGGTATTCATGCAGGAATGAGAAAGAATAAATCTAAGAAGGATTTATCTCTTATTGTGAGTGAAGAGTTATGTACAGCAGCTGCAACATATACACAAAATAAAGTAAAAGGTGCTCCTTTGACAGTTACAAAGCAGCATTTAAAGAATGGGCGTGCAAGAGCAATTATCTGTAACTCAGGTAATGCGAATACATGTAATTCAAATGGTATTGAGCTTGCGAATGAAGTATGTGCTTTAGCTGCAAAGGAATTAGGTTTAAAGGAAGATGATATTATTGTCGCTTCTACTGGTGTTATTGGGCAGCCTATGTCTATTGATCCTTTTAAAGCTCATATGAAAGAACTTGTAAAGGGATTAAATGTAGATGGGTCTCATGATGCATGTTATGGAATCATGACAACTGATACACAGCCTAAAGAATATGCAGTAGAGTTTAAATTAGGTAATGCTAAATGTCATATTGGGGCTATCGCAAAGGGTTCTGGTATGATTCATCCAAATATGGCAACAATGCTTGCCTTTGTAACAAGTGATGTAGCTATTTCTAAAGAATGTTTAGAAGCAATGGTACATGAAGTTGTAGATGATACATTTAATATGGTCAGTGTTGATGGGGATACATCTACTAATGATATGTTATGTGTATTGTCAAATGGTATGGCACAGAATAATAAGATTGTCTTAAAGGATCAGTCTTATAATATTATGAAGGATGCGTTATATCATATCTGTGAACAATTATCTCGTGGTATTGCGAAAGATGGTGAAGGAGCAACTAAACTGCTTACATGCAATGTCAAGAACGCGAAGACATTACAGGATGCCAAGATTGTCGCAAAGAGTGTAATCACTTCTACTTTATTTAAAGCAGCGATGTTTGGTAGAGATGCGAATTGGGGTCGTATCTTATGTGCTATTGGTTATTCTGATGCTGATCTAGACATCAACAAAGTATCCGTGACATTAGCTTCATCTGCAGGAGATATTCATGTTTGTGAGAAGGGCATGGGTGTTATCTTTGATGAAGAAAAAGCATTAAAGGTCTTATCTGAAGATGAAATTGATATTAATATTGATTTGAATGATGGAATATGGGATGCAACAGCATGGGGCTGTGATCTAACTTATGATTATGTAAAAATTAATGGGGAATATAGAACATAATGGAAGAAAGAGAAATATATCGAGCAAAAATCTTATCTGAAGCTGTTCCTTATTTACAGGAATACAATGGTAAGACAGTAGTAGTAAAATATGGTGGAAATGCGATGATCAATGAAGAATTGATGAACAATGTCATTTCTGATATATGTCTAATGACTTTAGTTGGTATTAATGTGGTATTGGTTCATGGTGGGGGCCCTGAAATCAATAAGGCATTAAAACGTTCTGGTATAGAATCAAAGTTTATTAATGGGTTACGTTATACTGATGAAGAAACAATTGATATCGTACAGGAAGTATTAGCCGGTAAAGTCAATAAGAATCTTGTAAAGCTAATAATGAATGGGGGAGGCCGTGCAGTAGGTCTTTGTGGTATTGATAATAAGTTATTAGAGGCGAAGAATATAAAAGACGAATTAGGTTATGTAGGCACTGTTACACAGGTAAACAATGAAATCATTAAGGATGCAATCAAGAGTGGATATATTCCAGTTATTGCGTCTATCGCAATGGATGATGAAGGTCATAGTTATAATGTGAATGCAGATTATGCAGCAGCAGCTATTGCAGATAGTCTAGAAGCAGAAAACCTGATTGTGGTTAGTGATATTCCTGGTTTATTAAGAGATCCTCATGATGAAAAGACATTGATTCCAGAGGTATCTATCCAGGATGTAGAAAACTTAAAAGCAGAAGGTATTATTGCAGGAGGTATGATTCCTAAAGTGGATTGTATTACTCATGCATTAAAAGGCAATATGTCAAAAGCAGTCATTATTGATGGGCGTATTCCACATTCTATTCTTATTGAAATATTATCTAAGGATGGTAGTGGTACACTATTCACAAGATAACAGAGTTACATCTGCTATCTTTTTTTTACCTCTAAAATAGTATATTATTAAAGATAAGGAAGGGTGAAACGATGAAAAGATTATTATGCTTATTATTATGTAGTATATTGTTTGTGGCATGTGGTACTACAAAAGAGGCAAAAAAGAAAGATACTGCAGTAGTAGAGAAACAAAAGAAAAAGGAAAAGGAAGCTAAGAAATTAGAAGAACAAAAGAAGAAGGAAGAAGCTAAGAAACTAGAAGAACAGAAACAAATAGAAGAACAGAAGAAATTAGAAGAACAGAAAAAACTAGAGGAACAGAAAAAAGCTGAGGAAGCTAAAAGACAGGAAGAAGTAAAAAGACAACAGGCACCTGTTGCCATAAATAATAATGTGGTAGCTATTGATGCAGGACATCAGGCGAGAGGTAATTCACAATTGGAACCTATTGGTCCTGGTGCTTCAACACAAAAGGCTAAGGTCGCAGGTGGAGCAACAGGAACTGCCACACGTATTCCTGAATACCAGACAACTCTTAATGTGAGTTTGAAACTAAGAGATGTTTTACAGTCTAGAGGGTATAAGGTTGTCATGATTCGTACAACGAATGATGTAAATATTTCTAATAGAGAAAGAGCTGAAATGGCTAATAATGCAGGTGCTGGTGCTTTTATTAGATTACATTGTGATGGTATTGGTAATAGCGGTGTCACTGGTGCAAGTGTACAGGAACCAGCTAATGGAAATCTTTATATGAGTGCAGGTAATGTGTCTGCTTCACAATCTTTAGGAAGAACAGTACTGAATCATTATTGTAGTACAACAGGTATTAGAAATAGAGGAATGGCAGCACGTAATGATTTAAGTGGAATCAACTGGTGTAAGACACCTGTATGCTTACTTGAGATGGGATTCATTTCTAATGGTGATGAAGATAGAAAGTTAAACAACAGTGATTTCCAGCAGAAAATTGCGGAAGGTATTGCGAATGGTATTGACGCTTATTTTGGTCGATAATAATTGCATTTATGCCTATTAACTGTTTATAATGTTTTTTAGTAAGGTTATCCTTAGAGGATAACCTTGAATTTTAGAGTATATTCCTATGTATTTAGTAGGAACTAGAGGTGAAACAATGGATAACATTAAAGCGATAGAACGTAGTATTATTACAAACTTTAGAAAACCTTTATGGCGTAGATTTATTAAGGGTATTCAGGATTATGAACTCATTGAACCCGGTGATAAGATTGCGGTATGTATTTCAGGTGGGAAGGATTCAATGCTTCTTGCGAAGCTATTACAGGAATTACAGAGACATGGTAAGTTTCATTTTGATTTAGAGTTCATTTGTATGGATCCAGGTTATAATCCTGCCAATAGAAAACTGATTGAAGAGAATGCGGAAAAGCTAGGTATTCCTATTCAGTTCTATGAATCAGATATATTCAATGTCGTACATGGAATAGAAAAGAACCCTTGTTATTTATGTGCAAGAATGCGTAGAGGGTTCTTATATAATAGAGCACAGGAATTAGGGTGTAATAAGATTGCGTTAGGCCATCATTATTCAGATGTCATAGAAACAATATTAATGGGTATGATGTATGGGGCTCAGGTCCAGACTATGATGCCAAAACTTCATAGTAAGAACTTTAAAGGTATGGAATTAATCCGTCCTATGTATTTGATTCATGAAGAAGATATTATTGCCTGGGCTGAGAAGTTTAATTTAAAGTTCTTACAGTGTGCATGTCGTTTTACAGAAGAGTCTGAAGCACGTGGAGAAATTGAACATACATCTAAACGTGCAGAAACAAAGAATCTGATTAAAGAATTAAGAAAGATTAATCCTAAGGTAGAACAGAATATCTTTAAGAGTGTAGAGAATGTCAATCTTAAAACAATTATTGCCTATACTGACTGGGATGAATCAAAGAAGAGTTTCTTAGATTTCTATAAGGAGCAGGAATAATGGATGATCAGTTTACAAGATTAAGATGGGTAGCAGGTAATGAGTCTATTGATATCATGAAGACTAAACATGTTGCAGTGTTTGGCTGTGGTGGTGTTGGAGGCTATGTCATTGAAGGATTGGTTCGTTCTGGTATAGGAACAATTGATGTATTTGATCATGATACAGTGGATATCACAAATCTCAATAGACAGATCATTGCCTTACATTCTACAGTAGGTAAGAAGAAAGTAGATATTATTAAAGAACGTATGTTAGATATTAATCCAAATTTAAATATAAATACGTTTGATACATTTTATTTACCAGAGAATGCTGATACAATAGATTTATCTCAATATGATTATGTAATTGATGCAATTGATACAGTAACTGCAAAGATAGAATTGATTAAGAGATGTACAGAATTGAATGTACCTATTATCTCTTCTATGGGTACAGGAAATAAGCTTGATCCAACTCATTTACAGATTACTGATATCTATAAGACAAAGATTGATCCTCTTGCGAAAGTAATGAGAAGAGAATTAAAAGCAAGAAGAATTAAGAAGTGTTTAGTTGCTTATTCAGATGAGATTCCTGCAAAGACAGGACAGAGAACACCAGGTAGTAGTGTATTTGTGCCAGCAAGTGCAGGATTAATGATTGCAGGATATGTGTTTCAATCATTGATAGGAGGATAATAGTATGGCTAAAGTTGCAGTTTTAATGGCAGATGGTTTTGAAGAAGTAGAAGCCTTAGGTGTAGTAGATATCTTAAGACGTGCAGAGGTGGATGTAGACACTGTTTCTATTAAAGAGGAGCAGGTTGTCATTTCTTCTAGAAACATTCCTGTACGTGCCGATAAGACACTTACAGACATGGATTATTATGATATGATTGTAATTCCTGGAGGAGCAGGGGCATGGACCTTAAGAGATGATGATCGTATTATTTCACTCATTAAGAAATATGATCATGAAGAAAGATATATTGCCGCTATATGTGCAGGACCTATGGCTTTAGGTAAAGCAGGTGTAATCACTAATAAGAAAGTCACTTCTTATCCAGGAGAAGAAATAGAAAGTTATTTAAAAGCAGGTAAATATGTTGAAGAAGAAGTGGTTGTAGATGGTCATATTATTACAAGTAGAGGACCGGCCACAGCATTTGCATTTGCCTATAAAATTTTAGATGTATTAGGTATTGATTCATCAAGTCTTAAGCATGGAATGTTGTATGATTTATACAGATAGCCTTTGTGCTATCTTTTTTTATTTAGGTATAAAAAAACGATCCCGAAGGATCGTAGTATTTAATATGGTGACCGGTACGGGATTCGAACCCGTGAATGCATGCGTGAAAGGCATGTGAGTTAACCGTTTCTCCAACCGGCCAGCGGAATTGAGTATATCATAGGAGAAACGAATACGTCAATAGTTATTTTAACATTTTGATAAAGAAAATGCTGAAATTTTTTTGTCTTTAAAAGTAAACTTAATTTGTATATTCTTCTCTTTATATTTATAGGTTATTGTACCTTTTCCGTTATTGTAATGGTTAGAAGTAGGAGAAGAATAAGTATGCTTTACTGTAGAATAATCAGTTCCAACAGTAATACTATTCTTAAGTTTATACTTCTTAGTAAAGAGAGTGATTGTTTGGATTTTTCCATCCTTTTCTGAATATTGAATATTAGAATCAAATAAAGCATCTGACATCTTTGATGCACTCACACCAGGATAGACCTCTTTATTCTTATAAATGATTGTATAGTCCTTTATATCAGTTTGAGCACTACATGCACATAATAAGAGACATAGTAATAATAGTATCTTCTTCATATGTATACCTCCTTGTCTTTATATTAGAACTTTAATAAGAAATTGCAAGAGAAGTTTGACAGGGAGTAACTACCGTCTAGTACAGTAAATGTAGGAGGTATTCGTTATGGAATATGTAAAATTAAATAATGGCATAGAAATGCCACTCATCAGTTTTGGAGTCTATCAGATTCCTAAAGAAGATACTAAGAGATGTGTCTTAGATGCAATTAAGTCAGGATATAGAGGCATTGATACAGCACAGAGCTATTTCAATGAAAGTGAAGTAGGAGATGCGATTGTGGAATGTGGTGTACCTAGAGAAGAACTCTTTATTACTACTAAAGTGTGGATTGATCATTATGGTTATGAAGAGTGTAAGGCTTCAGTAGAAGAATCATTAAGAAAACTAAAAACAGATTATTTGGACTTATGTTTGCTTCATCAGCCTTTTAGTGATTATTATGGTGCTTATCGTGCTTTAGAAGAGTTATATGCGGAAGGTAAAATTAAAGCAATTGGTGTTTCTAATTTCTATCCTGATCGTTTGACAGATATTTGTATGTTTGATAGAAAGGTTATTCCTGCAGTGAACCAGGTAGAAGTCAATCCTTTTAATGCACAATGGTGTGCTCAGGAAAACATGGAAAAACATGGTGTAAAAATGGAAGCATGGGCCCCATTTGGTGAAGGAAGAAATAATCTATTTACTAATGAAACATTAGTTTCTATTGGTAAGAAATATAATAAGAGTTCTGCCCAGGTTATGTTGAGATGGCTTGTTCAAAGAGGTGTTATTGTTGCTTGCAAGTCTACTCATATTGAAAGAATGCAGGAAAATATCAATGTCTTTGATTTTGAATTAACAGAAGAAGACATGAATTCTATTAAAACATTAGATACTAGTAATAGCTTATTCTTCTCTCATAATGATCCTAATATGGTTGAATGGTTCGACAAGATTGTGAAAGAAAGAAGAGTAAATGAAGATTGTAGAAAAGAAAATAAGAAGTGGTAGCTAAAAAGACTTCAATTGAAGTCTTTTTTTAACGGATGTTATGTTTTGATATCATCTTTTGAATGGATACAGGTATAAAGAATTCTATCACAAATGAAGAAGTATAGAATAATGCGATATGTATTTTTGTGATAGGCATGATTAATGGAATAATCATCATCTTTATTGTGAAAATCATAATCACTTCTAGAATAATCCATACAAATGTACCTAATATTAATGCGTTTTTCAAGTATGTGCGATAGAAACTGTGATCTATTCTCTTAGTTGTTAAACCCATGTTATAGAGATAGTCTCTTGTCTGTTTCTCTTCTCTTAAAATGAGATACTTAAGGTAAAAATAGAAACCATACAATAATATAAAGACAACTGCAATGAATTCTATCAATACTTTCTGATTGTTGTTGATAAGAGAATTGATTGCATCATTATCTACAAATGCACCCTCTACCCTAAAACCTAATCTTTCTAATTCATTCTTTACCTGATTGATATTCTTAAGATTATCTACTCTTAATGTATAAGCATCTGGACGCCATGGAGTTTTCATGATGATATCAGTCACATCATTTGTAGTGTATTTTGAAGGAAGAACATTTTCGAATGTTACACAACCTTTTTCACTATGAGGATCCTCTATACTATAAACGACAACACTTTCTTTGGCTTTAAAAGTTTCCATATGAGGTGCTATACAGTCTCTAGGAATGTAAACATATGGATTTCCTGTACCGACACTATTTGTACTTATAGCTGATCCTGGTTTTAAAATTCCTCTCACAGGTAGATTCATATAGACAAGTTTAACACAAGGTGTGTTGATATCGACCCACTCATCACCATCAGATGATGTTCCCATTTGAGAAATACCAGAAGCATTATAGACAGGTATTGGAACCCATAATCCTATTTTTAACTTCTTGATATTAATATCTTCTAGTCTAAGGTTATTTTCTTCTAAGAAAGCTTCCATTTTTTCGCTGCTTAAATAGACACCTTTATTATCAGCATGTTTAATAGTGATGTTTGTATAATCATCCCTGCTATCATAAGTTTGAAGCATAAAGATAGATGAACTACCATTCATATGACCATCAGATAGTGATATCTGATCATAGTTATTTTCTGTTGCACCATTCATATCATCCGTCCATTCTGAGAAGGTGCTATAGTGAACATCATATCTCCATGTAAGGCGTTCTATGTGACTGACACTTTTAATCTTATTATAATCCTGTTGACTCAGAGGTGTTTTTCCAGAATAGTATGTATAATAATCATTCTTATATTTTTCTTTGTAGACAACAAGGTCTCTAGAAGCAACAGAATTAATTTTGTCTTCATAAGAAGCACTATATGTTCCATAAATATTATAACTATAAGCACATATAATCATTGTGAAAGCAATAAGTATATTCATTACTGTTCTGAAAGTACGATGCGAAAAACGAATATCCATGTTTTTATCTTTTAGGATAGGTGCTTTTACTAGATTCTTCTCTTTGGATAGATCTCTATCTATGATTAATGCACCCTCCACTTTATAAAGCGTATCAGCTGCTTGAATCATTCTACTATCATGTGATGCACTAATTACATAATGTCCTTTATCTGCATATTCCTTGAGAATATGAATCATTGTCTGTGCATAACCTGCATCAAGCGCAGCAGTAGGTTCATCTAAGATGAGTATTTCAGGCTGTCTTATTAAGGCTAAATAAACAGCAGCACGTGTTTTTTCTCCTCCAGATAAGCTTTTAGGATACTTATTTTCAAGAGGTTTTATACCTAATTGTTCTTCATAATCAGGAATTCTTTTACATCCTAATTTTTCTAGCTGTTTAATATGACTGCCAATAGTCATTCCTTCTATAAATAAAGGGATCTGATGAACATTTGCGAGATGATTATAAATAAACTTTTGTTTATTTTCTTCATCAAGAGTATCTATTCTTTCACCTTCATAAAGATAAATACAGTCATAAGCAAATTGGAAGGCTTTAAGAAATGTGGATTTTCCTGATCCGCTTCTTCCTTTGATAACAGTTAAATGTCCACATTCAGCGCAGAATGAAGCATCTTTAAATAGAGTCTTTTTTCCAAAAGACACATTAAGTTGTTTAATTTCAAGCATATTAAACCACCTCATTTCTTAGTTCTGTAACAATATCAATCTTTTTGATAAATCTAGATTGCGTTATCACTCTTTCTAAAAGAAGTGCAATTATAAATACAAAAGTAGATATAAGAGGTGCTACAAGTGAGAATATGCCTGTTAAAAGCAACATGATAATAGATATAATTGTACTAATTACTAAAACAGCACAAAGCCCAATAATGCTTTCGGTAAGAGATATATGAATCAAATCTTTTTCTCTTAAACCAGAAATTCTTAACAAAACAAGTTCGCTCTTTCTTTGCATTAATAAATGTGATTCAAGAACAATATCAATAATTATAGCTACAAGAATAATAATACCTGCAAATGTAAACATCAACATTTGATAATAGTTGTTTAAGCTATTCATCGATTCTCTATCTGTAAATGAATCATTGATTGTATAACCACTGCTTTCATAGTCTTTAAGAGCTGTTTCTAATTTATCGTATGTATCATAGCAGATTACGTATCCTATATATTGTTTATCTTTACTGTTCTTTTCATAAATGGATTTCATTAATGAATAAGGCATGTAGATATATCTTTGACTTTTTACTACATAATGGACTTTTTTAGAATTTTTAAATACACCATTCATATCAAAACTATGTTCAGTTTGATGCATTCCTTCTCTATCTTTAATTGTTATATCAAGGTTTATTTTATTGTTCTTGGATTTCTGATTGAGAATATAGAAGGTAGATTCATCCATATAGATACCATTTTGTTTATCCTGTATAGGTCTATCTATATACTTGGATAAATCATCTTCTTTGAAATAAGGCACAATATAAACTTCTTCACCATTTATATCCGTACACATCTTATATAAAGGATATGCATTCTTGTTTTTTAATGTGATGAGTTTGCTGTAGTCTTGATCTACATATGAATGCTTATCTTTTGTGATAATAGCTTTGTTTTCTAATTGTCCTACTAGCATCTGCATTGCCTGCTTTTTAGAGTTATGAATAATTCCAGTCATAACCTGACATGAAACAAGACTTAAAACAAAAACCATCAATAAAAGAACATACATGAATCTATAATGTTTCATATATGTTTTAACATATTCAATACAGAAATTTTGATTAATAGAAGGGGCTGTCCCTTCACCGCTTTGATCTTCTGAAAATAAAAAATCAGAAGATGAAAGCATACCATCTTCAATCATATAAGTAACATCAGCATATTCTATTGCACATTCAGAATGTGATGCCATAACAATAGTCATATCATGACTCAGTTCTTTTAGGATTTCATATATTTGTATTTCATTATCATGATCTAGAGAAGCAGTCGGTTCATCAAGAATAAGAACCTGTGGATGACTAATAAGGGCACACGCAATAGAAAGTCTTTGTCTTTCACCAAGAGAAAGTGTCATAACGTTTTGTGAAGGAGAAACATCTAAATGCATCCTATCAAGGCATTTATTTATATCATCATCCGTTAATACTTTATTATAAATACGCGCAAAATATTGAAGTGTACCTGTTATATCAAGATGAGGAAGAAGACTGCTTTCTTGTAAAACATAACTTATACGGCTTCTTCTATATTCATCTCTTTCCTCTCCTTCTATGAGTTTTCCATCATAGAAATACTTATAACTGCTTTTATTATCCATGAGGGCAATACAATAAAGAAGTGCAGTTTTTCCTGAACCACTTTTACCTCTTAGAAGAGTAATAGAATGAGCGGGAATACTGAAAGATGCTTGATCTAGAATAACTCTATCATAGGCGATGGTTACATCTTTGAGTTCAATCATATTATTATTCCTTTCTAAATATAACTCCCAGTAGAACTGGGAGTCGTTAAAATTATTTTATATTACATGTAGACCATTTGTCAGTTGCACCATTTACAGACCAATGATAAATCATGCTGCCGGAATGGGAAACGTAATTATAATCAGTGCTTGAAAAATTTACTTTTTGTTCACAATGGTAAAAACTAGGACTTCTTTTATAAGTTTTTGGACTTCCTGATTTAGTAGCGTATCCACCTTTTCCAGAATAGCCGATACTGGTTGGTGATCCTACTTTCCATCGTGTTGTTTCGTGAGTATAGTAAGTCGCTGTTACACTAGCAGAGGTTCCTGCACATGTTCCACGTAATGTCTTAGACATTGATGCAGCATAAACGGATTGGATGCTAATAAAACATGCAATACCACTTGCTAATAGTAGCTAATAGTATAAATTTCTTATTCATAACTGTTCACCTTTAGTATTATTATATATATTACAAAAGCATATAGATTATTGAATGTAAACCCTTACATCACAAAATTAATAATGATTTAAAGCAAAAAGTAAAATTACACTTTAAATTATTATTTAGAGAAATTAGATAGACAGTGAATTTACTCAAACTATAAAATGTCAGGAGTGCAAAACTCCTATCATTGCTTTTGGCTTGTAAATTTTTTTGGAGGTGTAGTTCCATATATTTTTTGATTTGTATTATAGATGAAGAGATGCTAGTTTATCTACCTTTTGTGCTTATTTTTATCAGAAAGAAAAAAAAGTATGTATATTCTATCAATATAATTATTGACGTAAATTAATGGCTCATGATAAACTTTTTTTAAAGAAATCGCTTTCATTAATCAACACAAGGAGGAGATAGGAATAAAATAATATCATTTTTAATTTGCCTTACGTTAGCACTAACTTGTTTAATTGCTAATCCTGTTTATGGAGAAGATGATGGTTTTAGTTTAACTGGAGACGAATACTTAGAAATTTATAATGCTGCATTTGCCAAACAAACTAACAGTTATAAAACTGTCTACAGAGACCAAAATATTACTATGGATATGCTAAAAGCTTCCATAAAAACGTACACTTATAATGAATATTTCAAAAGCGTAAAATGGATAACAAGAAAAGGTGAAGTTTCTTTAAGCATTACTCCTACAAATAAATTATATGGTCGTACCTATAATAATGCAAATGTACTAGCAGTTCATGCAGCTACAGCCTGGAGTTTGTTATACAAAAAACATAAGTCAAGTAGCAAATGGAAAAACACAGCTAGTATGGAGGCACAATTTAATTGCCATGTTATATTTGCAGGGCCTAATAAAACACCTTGGAATATCGAGCCACATAGAACTGAAACAAATTGGGCAATTGTTGTTAAAAATTTTTGCAATCCTTAAAGAAAAAATTGATATATTTGGTGATTATCTGCGTCATATCATCGCTGTATATCAATTTAAAGCCATCTTATAAAATCAAAGTTGAAACAATCCGCGACATCTCCCTATTTGATTCTGATAAGGAATACTTTGTCTATTTCGGTAGGCCTTCTTGTCCGAATTGTATAAAATTTCAACGTTACATTAACAATAATGATTATCGATTGCCCAAAAAAATTTATTACTTTAATACTGACTACTGGAGAAAAAGTGGTGCCACAAATAAAATATGCAAGGAATTTAATGTTAAAGAAGTTCCTTCACTGATTAAAATTAAAAGTGGGAAAACTGTAGAGAAAAGAGATTTATCAAAATTTATAGAAAAATAATATATCTGCTGATAGGCGATTTCTTTTATTAAACTTAAGGAAAGGAAACAAACATTCCTGTATTTAAAAGGTATGTTTCTATTATATAATCATGTCTACAACTATTTTTTACTTTTTAATTGTATTAATTTTACAGTTATTCTTATTCCTATTTATCAAGCGTAATCATAATAATAGCGTACTACTTGTTTTGATTTCTTTAGGTATTTCTATATCTGCTGCGTTATCTTTCTGGAATACAGCTATTCTTATCGATGAATTAGGGATAAGTTCAAGTATTTTCAATTCATTATTCTTTGATACATCTATCATATTATCTTTAATTAATATGTATACTGTACTTAAAGAGAAATTGTATTAGTACTGATATTAATTTTCATTTCTGAGACTTTTATTGATTGAATTGTACGTATGTATGCACACTTATCTTTATATTATTTTTATATTTAATTGGTTTAATTTTAAAAGAATTGATATTGATTATATTAAAATAACTATTTTTTCTCTTATGGTTGTTCTGGCATTGGTTTTGTTTAAGAAAAAAATAAATGTCGGAGTATCGAATGATATTGGAATTTATTTAGACTAATTAAATATGCTTGGAGGGTTACTCAAGTTATAAAAACGCCATGTGTGTGAACACCTGGCGTTTTTTTTGAACTATTAACTTATGGAATAACTCTTTGCATATTTTGCTTTTTTCTTAAAAGCAGAGATGATTGATTATTCCAATTTAGTTGATCACTTATTATAATTGGGTTGATCAAGCCTTCCAATCTTATGAATGCATAGTGTAGTAATAAATTCTTCTAGTAGAATGCTGAAGAACCATAATAAGCATGCGTAGAGAATAATAGGTATATGCATCATGAAAGTCATAAATATACTTATGATTAGTAGTATGATTAAATAGAATACGTAGTAGTAAACATAATCGTATCGTGCAAGAGATTTTAACTCTTTAATACTTAATCCATTCTCATATAGGAAGAAGTATTCATCCTTGTTGGAATCAATCGTCTTTTGACGATGATAGATAAGAATAATCAACATGATAATAAATATTGCACATATTAACATCAGTAAACTATTCATCATTCTAGAATTAATCTGAGTGAGGTAATCAAGATTCACATTAGAATATACTGTTAAGTGAGGATCAATATCATTGATTTGTGAAAGAATACTAGATATATATTGTGCATCATCCACTCTCACAAGTAACATCTTTACATCATCAATCTCAAAGTATTTCCTATATATAGCTTCAGGAAGATAGAGTACATCATCTCCTTGAGAAGAAATAGTATTCTTTTTGCTTATGTAGGATGAAACATGAAAAGTATGATGGTTGATGGTGATGTCTTTACCTAAATTCTTGATTGTACGAGATGCTTTGATTGTATCACCAGTATAGGATTGTACAATTAAAGTATCAGTCACTGTTTCATAGAATGGAGTGACATGAATATGTTCTATTCCATTGAGGTCTCTTCTTATATCCATTCTAATGGGCTCAGTAATAGAATCATAAGCATTCTTACTATTATTTCCATAATAGAGGCGTACATCTAATAGTTTCTCTTGTATCGCATTAATCTCATGTGAATAGTATGTACGATATCCTAATATACCTATAGTCATAGAAAGAATCAAACCAAAAAGTATATATAGGATTTTAGAAGAACGTATAAGATGTTTCTTGTAATAAGATAAATAGTTTTGTGGTTTTCTATTAATAGAAGTGGTTTCTAGTTTTTCTATTGAACTCTTTTTGAGAGGTACTATTTTATGATTCTGAATCTCATAGAGATCATCTGCATAATCAAGAATACGTTTATCATGAGTTGCGATAAGAACGCATACAGGATGTGTATGAATATAATCACTCAGTAGTTCTATTAATAACTTGCAGTTAATAGAATCTAGAGAAGCAGTTGGTTCATCTAAAAGAAGGAGAGAAGGGTCTTTCATCAACGCAAAGGCGATAGCTGCACGTTGTCTTTCTCCTCCTGATACATGATCAGGTGTCTGATTGAGTAGATGTTCTATCTTCATAGAACATAGAATATCATTCATTCTAGTTTCATTATATTCCTGTCCGGAGAGTAGGAATGCGAATTCCATATTCTCTTTAATGGTCATGTTATTGAATAATGTACTTTCTTGATGTACATAACCAATCTTTTCTTTCCTTGTAGTAAGAGGGTCATCAATAGAATGACCCTCCATTAAATAATCACAGGCTAAAGGGGCTACAAGTCCTAATTGATTCAATAAGGTTGTTTTACCTGTACCACTTTTTCCTTTGATCATAGTAATGCTGTTGTTAGATAAGGTGATGCTGGCATCATCAAAGATTACTCTATCAAATGTGATAGAAAGATGTTTAATATCAATCATGATCCGTACTCGTTACCATTATTTTATTTGTAATATAGAAGACTAATGTAGTCACAACAGCACTTATTAAACCTATGATTATCTTGATTGAATTGTTTACTAACGCAAACTCACTTGATGAGAATAGTCTTAAACAGAAGGAAAGAAGAACAGCTATAAATAGGAATGTAGACATAAACTGTATATCAACCATATGGATGGATTGAATCTGTTTCTCATTTAAATCAAGTTCTCTATATCTTATATATTCTCTTGATTTATTATAGAGGATTAAGAAAACAACATAGGCAATAAGACCCACAACAGTATAGATGAGAATCATCGTCTGAGTATTCTTAGAATCCTTTTGACGCATCTTTGCTGTTTGTTTGTAATCATCACTCTCTATATAAGTAACGATGTTTGGAGATATCTTATTGAGTCCATTTCTTACCTGATCTACATAACTTGCATTTTCACACTCGACTGCATAAGTTGCAGGAACATAATCAACAATATGTTCGTTTAGATCTTCATATAAACTAATTGAAACATTAGTTGTACGATATTTATTTATAATAGAGTTCGCAAAGTCATTGTTTAAGTAGACTTTAAATTCGTTGTTACCTGTGAAGTCATCCTGATCTTCATTTGATTTGATGACACCATAGATTTTAATAGATACTCTTTTCTTCTGATAAACAGGATGTCGTGTAATTACATCATAATATTTTTTCTGTAATCCATTTTGATCACCATATCGCATAGTGCCATTATATTCAGTAGAACATACAGGTACACCTATATCCATTTTCATGGTTACAGGAAAATCTGAATCAGTTAATTCTAACGTTTTCATAAGACCTTCGCTTATATAATTTTTGTTTTTATTACCAAACTGACCCTTTATATAACTTGATACAAAAACGTTGTCATCAGTAGAATATTCTCTTCTCTTGACTGACATATATGCAATTAAATTATCATCCTCATCATTTCTTGTATCATAATTACGAGTAGGGAACTGATAATAGCTTGTTATGCTTTTAACTCCTTTGATAGATTGAATAGATTGGATTTCTTGAGTAGTCATAGAATATCCTTGATCATATTCCATAAATCTATAACCAGAAGGTAATTCATTTCTTGTAATGTATTCTTTTCCTGTATAGATAATTTTACTAGTTAAGTTATCCATCATAGATGCTGTATTCTTGTTTGTCATATATAGTTCTATACCAGAATATAAAGTCATATTGATAATAACTAAACACAACAAAGCATATAAGAGGATGCTGAACTTTTCTTTCTTGCTTTTTACATGTGCAATTCTTTTAGGGGTAAATTCTTGTGTTACTGAGAGTGATTCACCTTTGATTTCGTTATCTTTGACGCGAGTAAATTGAAGATTCTCAATTAAATACTTGATATCTAAATAATCATCAAATTCTTTGTCATGAATAGTAAGAATAATAACACGGTCATGACTATATTCTTTTAATAACTTCATGATTGAATGTTTATCTTTATAATCTACAGAAGATAAAGGTTCATCTAATATAATACAAGGACTATTAGAATAAACACTTAAGGCTATCATGATTCTTTTCTTTTCTCCTAAGGAACAAGAATCATATTTCTGTGATAAATTCGCTTTGATGTTTAAATTGTTGAATAGTTCATCTATTGTATTTTGATCATGCTCTCTATTGTATATAGATTCTATTAATTCAAATTGCTGCGCAATGGTAAGGTCTTTTTTTAATAATGCATCCTGGTTTCCATAGAATATAGAAGTGGCATCATTTACCATAGAGTCTACATGAATCTGTTTAGAAATAATTTTTAAGAAAGTGGTTTTTCCACAGCCACTTTCTCCTGCAATACCTATCATTCCAGTAGAAGGGGCTTTGAAAGATGCACCATCGAAAAGAATTTTATTTGTTTTGTATGTATAGTTTTTTATTTCAATCATAGAAGTTCACCTCTTTTTATAAAAGCATGTTAGCGCTAACATAATTATATAATCTGTAAACAAAAAAAACAACAGATTACTCAAAGGATGTTTTGTGATTGTATGTGTCATAAACAAACATATATAATATATGTGAAGAGGTATTCCAATTGAATAAAGGAAGGAGAATAGCTATGAAAAAGTCAATTCAATTGTTGGTGGTACTCTGTATTTTTGTAATAACGGGCTGTAAAACAAATAAAGAACGTTATTTATCTATTACAACGAGTGGATATGATAAGAAAGGGAATGTAGTAGTGAATATCTATGAATATTCATTATCTTCTAAGAAAGTGACTAAAAAGTATACTTCTTCTAATCCGCTTGGTGTCTACTCTAAATCTAATAATGCTGTATACTATGTTGAAGAAGATAATAGTGGTGATTATCTGTATACTTATGATCTTGATACAAAGAAATCTAAAAAGTTGTCTGGTGGTTTAACCGCAATGAATCAGATTATTCCTATAGATAATAATATCTATGTATTAGGCGTAGAAAAAGGTCAAAGATCACTCAAGCCTTATCGTTATAATATAGAAACAAAGAAGTTCAGTAAGATTAAGGCAGAAGAGGATTTAGATTTTGATCATATGGTCTATGATGTTTTCAATCATGATTTATATCTATGTGCAAGTAATCAAAAAGAAGAAGATCAGGCACTAGAGGAAGCAAATGCGGGTAAGGGAAGTAAGTATATTGCACCTAATACGCATATTTATCGTTTGAAGAATAATCAACTCAAACGTATTTATACTACAAATCGCAAGCTAGTCTATAGAATGCTTCCAATGGAAAATGGAAATCTTGCATTTACTGAAAGTGACACCATTCCAGCTTGGAATCCTCAATATCATACATATACATTAGATACAAAAACAAATAAGAAGAAAGCAGGAATTAATCTTGATGAAATTATGGATGTAATACAATATGCTTGTTTTAGTTCTTCTCATCAGATTATTCTTCTTAGCAACAAAGATAAACATCAAGGTATATATACATATGATATTGATTCAGGTAAAACTGAATTATTGTATGAATCTAAAAATGAATTGATTAATAGTTTTGAATTATTAGAATAAACAAAAATACCCACAGCTCTTAACTGTGGGTATTTAGATAATAAAAAAATAGACCTAAGTCTATCTTCTAATCGTATGGAGCGGGTGATGGGAATCGAACCCACGTAGTCAGCTTGGAAGGCTGAAGTTCTACCATTGAACTACACCCGCAAATGAAAACGATCTTTCAATCGTATGTTGAGATATGGTGACCGGTACGGGATTCGAACCCGTGAATGCATGCGTGAAAGGCATGTGAGTTAACCGTTTCTCCAACCGGCCACTGGCGCTTGAAGAGGGATTTGAACCCCCGACCGATCGGTTAACAGCCGATTGCTCTACCGCTGAGCTATTCAAGCACTTCAGAATGCTTGTTTATATTACCATGCAGATACGCCTTTTGCAACCCTTTTTTTGAAAAAAATGCATTTTTTTGTGTAGTTTTATTATGTTTAGCCGTTTTAAGCCAAAAAAATAAGATTTTGCTAGGCAAAATCTTATTCGTAGATACCACCGTGACCCCATTTTTCAAATTCAGAGATAGTAACATACTGATTTGAAGCAGGAATCTTTGTAATTTTTACTAAAGCTTTAGTAAGTTCAGAGACAAACTGTTGTTTCTGTTCATCTGCATAATGACCTTTTAAGTACAATGTGATCATCATACAGTTCGCTTCCTGGCCTTTAAAATAAATAAGCTGATTGTCTTCAATATGAATCATGAATGTATCTACTGATTCACCAGGAAATACTGTGATTAACTTTCCTACAGTAGTTTTTAATTCAACTTCCTGAGAAAGAGTCAATGTCTTGTTTGTTCGTAATGCTAAATATGGCATAGTTCATTCTCCTTTACAATTCATGCTATACCATAGTATACAACTTTTTTTGATTTATTACTATATTTATGACTTTTATAATAAATTATGATCTAAACAGTAGTGATACACACCATCTTCTGCTACAGATAAACATATATCATCCGCAATAGCCTTCACATTATCTGTTGCATTCCCCATTGCAACTCCTGTTCCTACTGCTTCTAACATCTCTATATCATTTGTTCCATCACCAAACGCAATAGCTTCACTAGGACTGAAATGATAATACTCTAATACCTTATGTATACCATTACCCTTTCCACCACCTGCTGGAATAATATCCACTGCTCTATTCCACCATGCTGTAATTTGTGCACCTTCTACATTCTTCATTAATGCATCATATTCATTCTCATATCAACCACACATGATCTGATAGATATCTTCATTCACAAGTGTATCAAAGTCTTCTGATACATTTACTTTCTGTTTAGAGAATGCATAATAATCATTTAAGTCTTGATCTGTGCCATTGGCTTTACTATTATCTTTACTTGCAAGAGAGACAGATCTATTAATAGAAGATGCATTATCTATAATTCTTAATACATCTTTATGTGGGATAGGATGACTATACAAAACATGTCCTTCCTTATCAAAACAATAAGACCCATTAAAAGAAAGTATGGCATCAAATGTCACTCCTTCAAAAGTAGGCACACTTAAAGGATGTCTTCCTGTCGCAATACATACCTTTATGTTATTAGCCTGTAATCTTTGTAATGTTTCTATAGTAATATCAGAAACACTGCGTGTTTCCATATTACTTAAAGTTCCATCAATATCAAAAAATGCAATCTTAATCATACCAATCCCTCCATGAATCCATTCTAACATAAAAAGAGAGGTTTACCCTCTCTTAGTCTAACTGTTGACAGAAATCTTTCAGAACTTTATATGATTCCTCTAGTGCTTTCTGCTCATCTTCTTTCATATTTATTTCTACGATTTCCTTAGCTCCTGTCTTATCAATAATAGTAGGAACACTTAGGAAGATATCATTCATACCATACTGCCCATCTAAATGCACAGATACTGGATAAATTCTATTTTCATTGAAGAGAATAGATTTCACGATAGCTGTAGTTGCTGCCGCAATACCATAACATGTATTTCCTTTACGGTTAAAGATCTGCCAGCCATCTTCAATAACAGCATGTCTTAATGTTTCCTTAGTGGCATCCTTAGTACGTTCTGCATTATCCTTTAATACATCTTCTACACTCTTACCACCAATAGTTGCACTAGACCATGTCACCATTTCTGAATCCCCATGTTCACCACATACATATGCTGATACACTCTTTGCATCTAAATGATACATATCAGCTAAACGACAAGATAATCTTGCACTATCAAGAGTTGTACCACTACCAATTACCTGGTTCTTTGGTAAACCTGATTCCTTCCATGTAATATAACTCATAATATCTACTGGGTTAGATACAATAATAAAGATACCATTGAATCCTGAAGCCATTGTAGAATTTACAATAGACTTAATAATCTTAATACTTGGTGCTAACATCTGTAAACGGTCATGCGAATCTTTAGGCATTGGTGCTGATGCTGTAATGATGACTACATCTGCATCCTTACAATCAGAATAATCCCCTGCTTTTACTTTAATATTTCTATTCATGAAGTAAACTGACTGCTGCATATCTAATGCTTCACCATATGCTTTTTCTTTATTAATATCAATTAATACAATCTCTTCACAAAGTCCCTGGTTAATAATTGAGTAGGCAGTTGTAGCACCTACATTACCTAAACCAACAATAACTACTTTAGAATCCTTAAAACTCATATTAGTTTTTCCTCCTTGAATTGTTAATATTGTAGCACAACTGTCTGATCAAATGTATAATAATTACCAAGAGAGGTTCGAATATGAAAACAAAAGTACTATTAAAAAAGGGTGAAGGCCGTACTATTAATGCAGGCGGTTTATGGATTTATGACAATGAAATAAAAGAGATACATGGACATTTCAAGAATGGGGATATTGTGGATGTATATGCCCATAATGAGTATCCATTAGGAAGAGGTTATATTAACCAGAATTCTAAGATTAGAATTCGTTTAATGACTAGAAATATTAATCAGGAGATTGATTCTGATTTCTTACGTATGAGATTACAGAATGCCTGGGATTATCGTAAAACAACAGTGGATACTTCTAGTTGTCGTCTTGTGTTTGGCGATGCTGATTTCTTGCCAGGTTTAGTAATTGATAAGTTTGAAGATGTATTAGTTGTACAGTCTCTTGCATTAGGTATTGATGCCTTTAAGGAAGAGATTGTAGAACTTATGAAGGATATTCTACTACAGGATAGCATTACTATTAGAGGTGTATATGAACGTAGTGATGCCAAGGAACGTACTAAGGAAGGTATGGAAAGAGTTAAAGGATTTATTGGTGAACCTTTTGATCCTCATATTGATATTGTAGAGAATGGTGTTAAGTATCATATAGATGTCGCAGAAGGACAGAAGACTGGTTTCTTCCTTGATCAGAAATATAATAGACTTGCAATACAGAAATTATGTAAGGATGCAAAGGTACTAGACTGTTTTACTTATATTGGTACTTTTGCACTCAATGCTGGTATTGCAGGAGCTCAAAGTGTTTTAGGTGTGGATGCATCTCAGTTTGCGGTAGATCTTGCAAATGAGAATTCTAAGTTTAATGGTTTAGAGAATACTGTTAAGTTTGAGTGTCATGATGTATTTGATTTCTTGCCAGAATTAGAGGCTCAGGGAGAGTTATTTGATATGGTTATATTAGATCCCCCTGCTTTCACAAAGTCTCGTGCATCTATTAAGAATGCGATTAAAGGCTATCGTGAAATTAATATGAGAGGTATGAAATTAGTAAAAGACGGTGGATATCTGGCTACATGTTCATGTTCTCATTTTATGGACTATGATACATTTACTAAAACTATTGGACAGGCTGCAAAGCTTGTACATAAGAGATTAAGACAGGTAGAATTTAGAACACAGGCTGCAGATCATCCTATTTTGTGGAATGGTGATGAGAATAGCTATTACTTAAAGTTCTATATCTTCCAAGTTGTTGATGAAAAGTAATGAATAGAAAAAAAACGGTAATGCTTGATTTATCTAAAGAAACAGCAGAAAATCGGAATTTGAAGCGGAGGTATGTATTATGAATATAGGATTTTGGTCGTGTATAATTTTGGTATTACTATTTCTGATTATAGGTGTGTTATTTGCGATTTTTAAGGAAAAAGCAGCAAAATTTGTTTCAGGATTTAATTCATTTTCTAAAGAAGAACAGGCATTGTATGATAAAGCTCATATCTCTCGTGATATAAGAAATCAGTGCTTTATGTGGGCTATTATAATGTTGGCAGGAGCATTATTATCCTGCTTTTTAACCCCATATATAGCTATACCAACCTATATTATTTGGTTAGTTCTGTTTTTTAGAGAAGTCCACTTTGATAATCATAAAGCGTTTGAAAAATATTTATTAAAGTAAATTCCAGGTTGTTGATAAAAAGTAAGAAAAGATGATGACTCGTTTGGTCATCATCCTTATCAGTTATAACTTACATTTTTGGCTATTTTCTCTATTTTGTCAGTTATAACTGACAAAATAGAGATTTGCATATGAAATTTAAGTTATATATGTAATATAATATGCGTAGTAACAAGGAAAGGGGGCTGAGATTTATGATTAAACGTGAACTCTATATGAAACGTATACGACCATTTATTGGGTCGAATCTCATTAAAGTGATGACTGGAATTCGTCGTTGTGGGAAATCTGTCATGTTAGAACTAATTAAACAAGAACTTATAGAATCAGGTGTAAATCCAATACAGTTTATCTCCATCAATTTTGAAGACTTAAGCTATTCACATTTACAGACAGCCAAATCTCTTCATGATGAAATTACCGATCGTGCCAAGGATATCGATAGCAAGGTCTACCTCTTTTTTGATGAGATTCAGGAAGTGAAAGATTGGGAGAAGTGCATTAATTCTTTTCGTGTATCATTGGATTGTGATATCTATATCACTGGATCAAACGCAAAGCTATTGTCAGGTGAACTTGCCACTTATTTAGGTGGAAGATATGTAGAGTTTGTCATCTATCCATTTTCTTTTGGAGAATTCATAGAATTATATCGTCCAATCAACCCTGATGCTTCAATCCAACAATGTTTTCAAAAGTATCTCATTACTGGAGGTATGCCCTATCTTGCGAATATTCGTTATGCGGATGAACCTTCTAAACAATATCTTCACGACTTATTTAACTCCGTCCAGCTTAAAGATATTGTGAAATGCAATAAAATACGTGATGTAGATTTACTAAAACGTATTATTGCATATGTCATCGCGAATGTAGGTACAACCTTCTCTGCAAATTCTCTTGCGAAGTTTCTCAAAAGTGAACAACGTACTGTTGCACCAGAAACAATCCTAAACTATATCAAATATTGTTGCGATGCTTATCTGTTCTATCAAGTGAAACGAGTTGATCTACAAGGCAAACAGATACTTTCTACAAATGAAAAGTATTATATTGCAGATCATGGTATCCGTGAAGCTGTTTTTGGAGGCAATATGCGAGATATAAATCTCATTCTAGAAAATATTGTCTATCTTGAATTATTACGTCGAGGCTATAAAGTGACTGTTGGTAAAACAGGAGAAAAAGAAATTGATTTTGTATGTGATAAACATGGTGAAAAGTTGTATGTTCAGGTAACATATCTCTTAGCATCAGAAGATAGAATTAAACGTGAATTTGGTGCATATGATAATATCCGAGACAATTTCCCTAAGTATGTCGTTTCTCTTGATGAATTTGATATGAGCCGAAATGGTATTAAACATCAAAATATTCGTGATTTCCTTTTGGCTGAACAATGGACATAGTAAGAGCAAATCAATCATAGAGTAATAAACCCGTTTTGAATTATTGACAAAATATTCAGAACAACATATATTAATTCTAGTGATCGTTCTGTAGAAACTTGCGAAGCCTACAGGCGGGGGAGAGTTTATATTACTCTCCCTCTTTTTTATTATATGATCATTAATTAGAAATCTCTGTTACTTATAACCAAGAGAAATAAATGATTTCCTATATCCATCAAAATTATGAGAACTCTATAATAACTAAATCAAATACGAGTTCTTTTTGCTATAATTGAGGTAGGAGGTGCCCTATGAATATTATTCAATTTAATCAAGTTAATGGTACAACTATCGATAATATAGAAGGACAAACACGTTTTGGATATGCAATAAGTGATTATGTTGAATTCTATGAATTCCATAAGAACCATAAGGGTTCTATGATATCTTTCTATGATTTTGAGAACGGTAAGGTTATTCAGCCTTTTAAACGCCAGAAGAATGTATTATATGGAAAGCCTGTATTCCTAAACAACTACTTCTATTTCTTACAAGGAGACTACAACAAAGGAATCATTACTCTCTATAAGTATTTACCAGATGAATTATTAGAAACTGTTACAGAGCTTAATATCAAGAAAATAAACACATATAACTTATGTATCATAGGTGAAAATGTGCATATTATAAGTCAAGATGAAGAGTTGGTTTGTTATTATCCGAGAAAGTTCCATTTTAAGATGGATCCGCAGGAGAATGTACTCACTATTGATGACAATAAGATGTACCTATCTAAGTGGATAGAAAATGGATGGGATGATTTCAATGACTGTGCATCAGAGAACTATGAATATTATGAAAAGGTTGTTGTAAGAGATTTGAAAGGACATAAAATATCAGAAGAAAAAGGATGTCTACAGAGGCATAACAATACATGGTGGATATCATGAAAAAGATGGGTGTATTAGTTATTATATTGATATTATTTGGTGTGTATTGTTTTAATTCAAATAAAAAGACCTTAGATCTGCCTGATACATCTAAGGTGGAATTTGGACATGTACATGGTGGTGCAATGACTACTGTCTATGAATGTGATGAAAGTAAAATCTCTTCTTTGATTAAGGATATAGAAGAAAAGTCATCTTATTCAAAAGAGTCAGTAAACGATAACCCAAATGGTGTTGATTATATCAAGGTGAAAATGGATACAAAGACATATTATATCTGTGAAAGAAATGGAAAGACTTATATAGAAGAACCTTATAATGGAATATGGAAGATTCCTTCTGACTTATATAAGACTATTAAGAATAATAAAGATAAGCTGATAGTGGAGTACGAAGATTAATATAGTTTTAAACTATATATAACTGCATATTATATGTATTTCTCAATGGTAAAGATGGTTGTTATAATACAATCACAAACCAAGGAGGAATAAGAAATGGGAAATGTACCTTTTAGATATGATTTTGTAGGAAGTTTTTTAAGACCACAGGCTTTGAAGGATGCTAAGGAAGCATTGGATAACGGACAGTTATCTCAGGAAGATTATGATCATATTGTAGATGAAGAAGTTGTAAAAGTAGTTAAGAAACAGAAGGAATTAGGATACCATGTGATCACTGATGGAGAATTCAGAAGAACATTCTGGCATTTAGATTTCATGTGGGGATTTGAGGGTGTTGAACATAAAAATACTGGTAATGGTGTAAGATTTAATGGTGAACTTGCAGTATTGGATGATACTTATCTTGTAGGTAAGATCAAGGCAAAAGCACATCCTTTTGTAGAATACTTTAAATTCTTAAAACAGTTTGAAGATGAAAACACAGTAGCTAAGTATACTATTCCAGCCCCTGCACAGACTTTCCAGCAGATGATTGTACCTGCTAACTTTGAAACTACAAGAAAGTTTTATGCCACAAATGAAGAACTCATTCATGATATTGGTGTGGCTTATCAGGATGTGATTAAACAGTTCTATGATGCAGGATGTCGCAATCTACAGTTAGATGACTGTACTTGGGGTGCGATTGTAGGAGATGCCGCAAAACAGAGATATGAATCTTTAGGAATTGATTTAGAAGAAGTAAAGGCTGAATTACTTGCAGTCAATAACCTTGCATTAGAAAATAAACCAGAAGATATGGTGATTACATCACATATCTGCCGTGGTAATTACCATTCTACATTCTTTGCGAAAGGTCCTTATAATTCTGTGGCTGATTATGTATTTGCGAAAGAAAATGTGGATGCTTTATATCTAGAATATGATGATGAAAGATCTGGAGGATTTGCACCTCTCGCAAAAGTATCAGAAGATAAAAAGGTTGTATTAGGGTTGATTACAACTAAGACACCTGAATTAGAAGATAAAGAAACAGTGATTAAGAGAATTCATGAAGCAGCTAAGTTTATTCCACTAGATAGACTCTATTTAAGTCCACAATGTGGATTCGCTTCTTGTGCAATTGGTAATAAGTTAACTGAAGAACAGCAGTGGGCTAAATTAAAATTAGTCAAAGAAATTGCCGAAGAGGTATGGAGATAAGAACTTCGAAAGAAGTTCTTTTTTAATATATAAAAAGAAGTAAGATCACTCTTACTCCTTACATCATTGAACAGCCGCCTCTGTTGCCACCACGTTTATCATCTACTTCATAGTGAGCATTGAATTCTCTGTTGATTTCATCTAATTCTTTTAAACCATCAATATACGCGTCATACATAGAAATGATGCCCTGTGAACAACCATCACATAAGCCATCTACTATGCCTAATGCATCATTCACAATTTGTTCTCTCTGTTCTCTTGTTGTATTCTTGATTAAAATATCTTCTTTGATCATAGTAACCCCCTGTATTGTCCTTTGTCCTTATTTTTAAATTTAATTGCATTCACAGGACAATGATGTAAACATCTTAAACACATCATACACTGTTCTTTCTTGAATGTCACATGCTCTTTGATTTCTATCGCCTGTTCAGGACATTCTTTCGCACATAAGCCACAATGAATACAAGATTCATTGATAGTGAGGTTATATGTTTTTCTTACCTGTTTATATTGAAACGAACAGGCCTTATTAATAAGAACTGGGACTGTTCCTTTCAAGTAGTCACCTATTCTTCTTTCCTTGATCTGTGTAATGATTTCTTCTATTTGAGAGTCTATTTGAGATTCTATCTTTTCATTTTTAGATGCATCATACATAGGAATATATGTATCCACCATTTTTACACCATACATAGCATAAAAACCTGTCCCCTTTTTCTGCATGATCTTGTTGGCCTCTTTCCCAATATTACCTGGTTTACCACCATAAGTGACTACAAGATACAAATATGATTTGGAAGAGACAGACAATCTTTCTAAGAAATCCTTCACAATATCAGGTAACCCAAAGAAATAAACAGGTGTGACTATACCAATCATTTCATCCTGTTTAATACCTTGAGCTGATTCAATAGATTGCATTGTATCCTGTAAGGACTTTGAAAGTACTTCTGCCACATAGTGACTATTTCCTGTTCCACTAAAATAATAAATCATTGTATTTGCTCCTTTGAAAAAAGGAAACACATTGCGTTTCCTTATGGTCTCATTCCTAATCCACCTTCAAGAGTGATTGTTTCACCAGTCATATATTTGAAGTCTGGAGAAGTTAATTGTACAACAACACGTCCGATTTCTTTTTCATTGTCACCAAAATGTCCCATAGGTGGTGTATGAACATTTGCCTTGAATGCTTCTGGATAAGCTTTTTCAAACTTTTCAAGCTGTGCAGTCCAAGCAAGTGGGCATACAACGTTTACGTTGATACCATCTGCAGCCCATTCAGTTGCAGCAACACGTGTTAAACCACGGATACCTTCTTTTGCAGCAGCATAAGAGCACTGACCTTTGTTTCCGAATAATCCAGCACCAGATGCGAAGTTTATAACTGAACCTTTTGTTTCTTTTAAGTATGGATAGCATGCTTTCATATAATAGAATGCTGCATATAATCCTGAATACATAGCTAAATCAAACTGTTCTGTAGTATGTTCTGCAAGAGATACGCCAGATGCACTTGCCTGCGCATTATTGACTAATACATCTATATGACCAAACTTTTCAATTGCCTTTTCAACAACTGCTTTTACTACTGCTTCATTATCAGCACCTGCATTCACATCAGCCTGTACTGGAAGAACTTCTACATTATAAAGTCTTTCAATTTCTTCTTTTGCATCTTCTAGTTTCTTTAAGTTACGTCCAGTGATGACAATATTTGCGCCTTCTTTCGCAAATGCTGTTACGATACCATAACCAATAGAACCGCAAGTTCCATCTTCAAGTACAGCACGTCCACCACCAGTCACAATGACAGTCTTACCTTCTAAAAAGCCCATATTATTTACCTTCTTTCTTTTAATTTAAAAGCGTTAATATAATAATATATGAATCAATCATAAATGTGTCAAAATATGATACATCTTAATTAATTCCTTTATCTACTTCATTCTTGCTTGGAATGCTGAACATTTCATTACTGATGATATTTTCAGGATCATCCACACCCTGATTCAACAACATAATAAGTGATACCCAGACAAAGATATCATAAGGGTTAAAATACTTATTCTTTTCTAGGAAACGGAGCTTTGACTGCGCAAAGTTTACGATGTTATCTCTATTTTCTATAATAAATTCATCGAGTTCGTGAACATACATATAGCCTAGATTATGGAATCTTTTTACAACTCTTAATTCAGATATAATATACGGTTCTTCCTTAACTGAGATATTAAACTGTTCACAGATAATCTGTGTTAATTCACTCATAATAGGAGAATCATGGTAATAAGTCATGAGAGAGTTATAGTTCAAATCTGTCTTTAATACCTTCTCTATATGATCAATGCCCCTATTATATTCTTCTATATCATCTCTTATATTCACAAATTCTTCATCTAGAATTTCTAGAGTCGCACTCAGTCTTGTGAGTCTTCTACGAATATCCTTAGGAATTTCATATTGTGACTTATACCCTAGACCATGTTCTACTTCAGCCCAAGAATGTTGGAGAATGGTTCTAATCTGTATTTCAAAGACTATATGACGATAATCTGAGTATTCAATCATATTTAGTCTTGCTTCATTATATTTTACTAGTAAATGAAGAGAGTTATAACCGAAATCAATACGGTCATCATAGTTCTTCTTTCTCTTATCATTGTATTCCACAATATCAAAGTTCTGTTTAATCAACTTATAAATGACATCAATATCTGATTCAAACAATGTAATAATACGACAAGCAACGATATCTGTAATATCATTAACATCCTTGTACTTATGTTTTAAACAGATCTTACGCCTTAATGCGTCTTCTGTTTTAATACGTATCGCAAAATTAGAAATCTTTATATTATTCTTTGTAATGATATTTTCTATAATGTCTGTAATATCATGTTTTAATGAACGATAGAGATTCTGGTTATCATAATATTGCTGGATGATATGATCTTCAATTCTTTTATCCATCTTTTACACCTCTTAACTATCATACATATGATACATTAACTTAATGTGAAGAAAAAGCGAAAGATTAATTCTTTCGCTTTTGGTAGTTTCTTAAGTAATATATACCAGCCACACCCGCAATAATAAATACTATAGATGTAAGTTGGGCCATACGGATAGGACCTAACATAAGTGAGTCTGTACGTAATCCTTCCACAAATACTCTCACAATACCATAACCGATAAAGTAAGAGAAAAACTGTTCACCTGTACATTGTGCTTTCTTCTTAACTACAAGAACAATCACAAGAAAAACAATCAAGTTTCCCAATGATTCATAAAGGAATGTAGGGTGATGATAAGCTCCCTCAATATACATATTATTAATAATAAATTGAGGAAGATGTAATAGTTTGAGGAAGTTTAAAGAAACCGCTGAGCCAAATGCTTCATGGTTAAAGAAGTTTCCCCAACGACCACATGCCTGTGCAATGAGTACACCTGGCATAATCGCATCTCCTGCCACAAAGAACGGAATATCCTTCTTTTTAAAGAAGTAATAGCTATAGATGAGTGCTGCTATGATTCCACCTTGTATCGCAAGTCCACCATGCCATATCGCAATAATTTCTTCAGGATGAGACATATAGAGTTCTTTCCACATGAAGATGACATACCAGATACGGGCACCGACAATTCCTGTCATGAGTACTCCAAAGAAGTAATCTGATAAAATTTCAGAACTATAGCCTAATTTCTTAAAATTGTACTGACCTAGCAGATAAGCAATAAATGCACCAATAATGATACATACTGCATACATATGAATCTGCAGACCACCGATTTTAAGAAATATATTATATTCTGGAAAGAATTGCATAACTTACACCTGCTTACTTTTAATGTTTTCGAGGATTCTATTCACAAATTCTTTACTTGAATCAAATCCAGAATCCTTAAGCTGCATATTCATAACAGCCGCTTCAATAATAACTGACATAGAACGTCCACCAGTTACTGGTACAACGATCTTAGGAATAGGAACTGAAAGAATATCTTCTGTAACATCATCTTCTTCTACTCCAATACGTCTATATTCACGAGATGGTAACCATCTTTCTAACTGAATAATAAGGTCTACCTTTTCTTTTGGAAGAACACTCGCAGCTCCAAACATCTTAGAAGCATCAATAACACCAATACCACGGATTTCTAATAGATTCTTTAAAACTGTTGGTGCTTTCCCAATAATAGACTGCCCAATATGATAGAGTTCTACTGCATCATCCGCAATCAACTGATGTCCTCTCTTAATAAGTTCAAGTGCGATTTCGGATTTACCAATACCACTATCCCCTTTGATAATAACACCTTTACCATAAATATTTAAGAATACACCATGAATCTGTGTTTCAGGTGCTAATAATTCATCTAATTTACCCATTAAGTTAATAGAAACTCTTCCTGTTGCCATCTCTGTTTCAAAGATTGGGAAGTTTCTCTTACAAGCAATATTTCTAAGTATTTCTGGAGCTTCATATCCCTTTGCGATAATGATACAAGGTGTTTCATCATTCACTAACTTAGAAAAACAAGCCAATTGACTTTCCTTAGTCATTTCCTTAATAAATATATTTTCTTTATCACCTAATAGAATAATTCTTCTAAAATCACTATGCTTAAAGAAGCCGGCAAGTTCAAAACCAGGACGATTTATTTCTGCGACAAACACTTCTCTTTCTAAAGATTCTTCATCTCCAGATACACGTTTATAGGCTGGATTATTCATCAAGTCTTTTAGTTTTACGGACTTTCCCATAAAATACCTCCTTACAATAGGTTCTTAAGAAAGCGTCCTGTATGGCTCTTTTCACACTTTGCGACCTTTTCAGGGGTGCCTTCTACGACTATTGTACCACCATTATCGCCGCCTTCCAATCCTAAATCAATGATGTGATCTGCGACCTTAATGACATCTAGATTGTGTTCAATGACTAATACTGTATCACCATTATCCACAATCTTCTGTAATACAGCAATTAATCTATTCACGTCATCACTGTGTAATCCTGTAGTAGGTTCATCAAGAATATATAATGTTTTTCCTGTTGAACGCTTCTGTAATTCTGATGCAAGTTTTACTCTTTGGGCTTCACCACCAGAAAGTGTCGTTGCACTTTGTCCTAGCTTAATATAGCCAAGTCCTACATCATATAATGCTTGTAGTTTAGTATGAATACGAGGAAGATTTTCAAAGAAAGTAAGTGATTCTTCTACAGTCATTTCTAATACATCATAGATATTCTTATCCTTATAAGTGACCTGTAATGTTTCCTCATTATAACGATGTCCATGACATTCTTCACAAGGTACATAAACATCTGGTAAGAAGTTCATAGAGATACGTTTAACACCATCTCCCTGACATGCTTCACAACGTCCACCCTTCACATTAAATGAGAAACGTCCCTTATCATATCCACGTATTTTAGCTTCTGGAATCTTCGCAAATAAATCACGAATATCATCAAAGACACCTGTATAGGTAACTGGATTAGAACGTGGTGTACGACCAATTGGTTCCTGTGATACTTCAATTACCTTATCAATATTTTCTATACCACGTATTTCTTTATGTTTACCTGGTAGTTCTCTTGAACGATAAATCTTTGCACGTAATGCTTTACATAAAATATCATTCACTAAAGTAGATTTACCTGAACCAGACACACCTGTAACCGCAATAAACTTACCTAATGGGAACTTCACATTAATATTCTTTAAGTTATGTTCCTTAGCCCCACGTACTTCTAAATAAAGACCATTGCCTTTATGTCTTGTTTTAGGAACCTTAATCTTCTTTCTACCAGATAAATAATCACCAGTAATAGAATTTTCATTGGCAGCGACTTCTTCAGGTGTACCATAGGCAACTACCTGTCCACCATGAATACCAGCACCAGGTCCAATATCAATAATATAATCAGATTCACGCATTGTATCTTCATCATGTTCTACAACAAGAACACTATTTCCTAAATCACGCATTTCCTGTAATGTATGAATAAGTTTCTCATTGTCTCTTTGATGAAGACCAATAGACGGTTCATCTAATACATATAAAACACCTGTTAAACGTGAACCAATCTGAGTAGCTAGACGAATACGCTGTGCTTCACCACCAGATAATCCTCCAGCACGTCTAGAAAGTGTTAAATATCCAAGTCCTACTTCATTTAAGAATGTCAAACGATCATGAATTTCTTTTAAGATCAAATGGGCAATCTTTTCTTCCATTTCTGATAACTTTAAGTTTTCTACAAACTCCAAAGCTTTCTCAATAGAAAGATTCGTAAATTCAATGATATTCAAACCACCCACCTGTACACTTAAGACCATTTCATTCAGTCTTGCACCGTGGCATGTAGGACAGGTATGTTCAGCCATAAATGAGGCATACCATTCTTTAGACCATTTAGAAGATGTTTCTTCATAGCGTCTTTGTATAAGTGTAACAACACCTTCAATATAGTTTGTTGTACGAGAAACATTACCAGAAGAAGAAACAATTGTATAAGTAATAGGATCATGTGAACCAGTAAAGATAATATCTCTTTCTTCTTCATCAAAGTCCTTTAAAGGTTTATCTAAGTCAATATGATAATATTCACATAGTTTTAAGAATCTCTGCCATTCAATACGATCAGTACCAACTGCTGTCTTAAAATAACGAATACCACCTTCATTAATACTTAAATTCCAATCTGGTACTAATAAATCCAAATCAACTTCTTCCTTAATACCTAAACCTTTACAATCAGGACAAGCACCTAAGGGATTATTAAATGAGAATAAACGTGGTTCTAGTTTAGGAACAGAGAAACCACAAATAGGACAGGCATAGTTAGAAGAGAAAAGCTTTTCTGTACCCTGAGTCAAATTCTCTACAATAGCTTCACCATCTGTAAGTTTTAAAGCTGTTTCTAAAGATTCTATGAGACGTGTACGATATCCTTCTTTTTTCTTGATACGATCGACAATAACATCGATAGTATGTTTTTTATTTTTTTCTAGAGTAATGTCTTCATCAAGAGTATACATGTTTCCGTCTACCTTAACTCTGACATACCCCTCTTTTCTTAATTTATCAAAGAGATCTTTATGTGTCCCCTTTTGGTTCATTGCCATACGTGCAAGTATCTGTAATTTATCTCCATCATCATATGTATCCACAATATCACCCATCTGTTTTAATGTCTGGGCTTCTATCTTAATACCATGATGAGGACAATAAGCATGTCCTACACGTGCATATAATAAACGTAGATAATCATAAATCTCAGTCACTGTACCAACAGTAGAACGTGGATTATTAGATGTTGTTTTCTGATCAATCGCAATAGCGGGTGATAAGCCTTCTATTGAATCTACATCAGGTTTTTCCATTCCACCTAAGAACTGTCTTGCATATGAGTTTAATGATTCTACATAACGTCTCTGACCTTCTGCATAGATTGTATCAAACGCAAGAGATGTTTTACCACTTCCTGATAAACCAGTCATAATGACTAATTGATTCTTAGGAATATCTATATTCACATTCTTGAGGTTATTGACACGTGCACCTCTAACCGCAATGACATCCTGTTTCATTCTTCAACCTCCTTATAATCACTTCTTTATTTAAACCTTGTAATTGGTAATCATAGGCAAGAGAAAGGATTTTAGAATAATCCTGATGATTCTCAAAACCTTCATTAATTAAATCTTTACCTGTCACAATAGCTGCAGGTGCATGATCCCCACAAATAGAAATCATTTCCTCTACATATTCATTTAACTCATTAATAGAAGCACTTGTGACCATACCTCTACCTAACTTATCACATCTTGCAAGATAAAGAAGATCTTTTAGAGGAGCCTTCTGATCAATTGCTTTTAAGAAGCGTAAGAATTTGATCTTTCTTGCATGATTACGAGAAAATGTAGGTAATACCATATGATATTGAACCATAGTATAAATATATTTCTGCTGTTTATGAGAAAGAATAAGATCTACCTTCTCATTAAAGAGAGCTGCCCCTTCTTCTGCATGACCATAAGCATGTCCTTCTGGTGTTGTCACTAGTGGTTTACCTATATCGTGTAATAAAGCACTCCACATAAACCATAACGGTTCACTTGTATGATGCTTACATAAAGCTGCTAAGTCAGTCACCAACATTGTATGATTCCATACACTACCTTCTGGATGATAGTCAGTTCTTTGATGTGTTGTGACTAAATCTTCTAAATAGAATGGTAAACCATGAATATCTCTTAAGAAATTAAATCCCTGTGAAGGATATAATCCCATCAATATCTTACAATATTCTGTATAAATACGTTCGATACTTAAAGTCTCTAATCCACCTTCTTCTACAATAGATTGACAAAGATTCTCTGTGTCTCCATCCATCTTAAAGCCATAGCGTGACATAAAAGAAGCACCTCTTAATACACGTAATGGATCTTCTGAGAAATGATCTTTATTTGTAGCACGTAAAATACCATTCTTTAAATCTTCCTGTCCTGAATAGAAATCAATCACTTTCTCTGTTTCTACATCATATAACATACTATTAATAGTGAAATCTCTTCTAGCACAGGCTTTTTCTAAAGGAAGATCTGGATCCACAATAATATTAAAATCCTGATGCTTCAGTCCTGTCTTCTCTTCTATTCTAGGTAAGGCAAATTCATAACCTTCTAATGTAGAAAGATGTACAACCGCAAAGGATGCACCCATCACCTGTACTGTTCCAAAGGGAGATAATACTTCCTTTAAAGCCTCAAAAGAGAGGTGATGTACTTCTACATCAATATCTTTAGATCTTCTTTTTAATAGAAAATCTCGTACACACCCTCCTACTAGATATACATGTCCTCCTGCCTGTTTAATTGCCTCAAAGACATCTAATGCGAGAGGTGTGAGATTAAACTTACTTTCCATCTTTAATCTCCTCTATCATATCGCGTAATTCCATAGCTCGTTCAAAGTCAAGCACCTTAGCTGCTTCCTTCATCTGTCTTTCTAATTCCTCAAGAAGACCCTTCTTATCCTTCTTAGGTGCCTTACGGCCTTTCTTGACAAGCTTCTGTGCTTCATCAATGACTTCCTGACCATGGATTGCTTCTCTAATTTCTTTCTTGATAGTTGTAGGTGTAATACCATGGGCTTTATTATAAGCTTCTTGTATTTCTCTACGACGACTTGTTTCATCAATAGCACGCTGCATTGAATCAGTAATACGGTCTGCATACATGATTACATGACCATCCGCATTTCTTGCAGCACGACCAATTGTCTGAATCAATGAACGTTCACTTCTTAAGAACCCTTCCTTATCTGCATCTAAAATACATACAAGAGAGACTTCTGGAAGGTCTAAACCTTCTCTTAATAAGTTGATACCAATTAAGACATCATATTTACCTAAACGTAAATCTCTTAATATTTCTGTACGTTCTAATGTCTTTGTTTCTGAATGAAGATAAGCGACCTTTAAACCAAATTCCTTAAGGTAATCAGTTAAATCTTCAGCCATTCTCTTTGTAAGAGTCGTAATAAGTACACGTTCATTTCTTTCTATACGTAATTGTATTTCACTAATGATATCATCAATCTGATCTTCAATAGGACGTACTTCAATAATAGGATCTAATAATCCTGTTGGACGAATAATCTGTTCTACATATTCACCATGTACACCTTCTAATTCATAATCACCCGGTGTGGCAGATACATATATTGCCTGGGGAATAAGCTTTTCAAACTCTTCAAACCGAAGTGGTCTGTTATCTAAAGCACTTGGTAAACGGAAACCATATTCTACCAATGTTTCTTTACGGCTTCTATCTCCATTAAACATACCTCTGATCTGTGGAAGCATAACATGAGATTCATCAACAATAAGTAAAAAATCATCCGGGAAATAATCTAATAAACAATAAGGTCTTTCTCCTGGTTTTCTACCATCAATATGACGTGAATAGTTTTCAATACCTGGACAGATACCTACTTCTCTCAACATTTCAATATCATGTCTTGTACGGTTGTCTATTCTTTCATATTCAAGAGGTTTTGCGGCATCTTGATAATATTGTAGACGTTCTTTTAATTCTTCTTCTATCGTATCACAGGCATGAAGCATCTTTTCACGACTTGTAATATATTCTTCAGCCGGATAAATTGTATAAGTATTATAAGATGCTTGAACATGACCTGTCAGAGGATCTACTTCTGTAATACGATCTACTTCATCACCAAATAATTCAATACGTATAATATAAGATTCAGTATGACCTGGTACTATTTCAATGACATCACCACGTACTCTAAAAGTACCTTTGACCTGGTCCATATCATTTCTAGTATATTGTCTATCTACCAAGAATGTAAGTAATTCACGTCGATCTATTTCTTGTCCTACACGTAAAGAGAAGATCATTTCTTGATAACTTTGTGGATTACCTAACCCATAAATAGCTGCCACAGAGGCCACGACAATTGTGTCTTTTCTTTCTAATAAAGAATTCATAGCAGCAGCTCTTAACATCTCTATTTCTTCATTTGTCTGTGATTCTTTATCAATATATGTATCACTCTTAGGTATATAGGCTTCTGGCTGGTAGAAATCGAAGTTTGAAATAAAGTATTCTACACGGTTTTCTGGAAAGAATTCCTTTAATTCACTATATAACTGTCCTGCAAGAGTTTTATTATGTGATAGTACAAGAGTAGGTTTATTCACCTGTGCAATGACATTCGCAAAGGTAAATGTCTTACCAGTTCCTGTACCACCTAATAATACCTGTGTCTTTTTACCTTGATGAATACCTTCTACTAATTCTTTAATAGCCTCGGGCTGGTCACCCATTGGTTTAAATTTTGATACAAGCTTGTAAGACATAAAATCCCTTCTTTCTATATTAAAGTAAGTACCTTCTGTAAACTATTATCATATTCCTTATGACTTAATCTTTCTGTAAGTACAGAAACCATGCATTCCTGATCACTATATTCTAATACGCCATCTACAGTCAATCCATGATCCTGTTCAAAACGTTTTAATGCATCACTCACTCCTTGTGAGAAATAACCATCTGTACGACCTGGATTATAACCTAACACATCTAATAATCTTTCCATCACAATAATAGAATTATTCACATTATCCACATAAAACTTATCACTATAATAAGTGAAATAAGCTGATAAGAGAGATTGATCCTCTACAGTGACATCTGGAGTCCATCCCTTCTTATTAATATTCACACCCTTAGGTGTATACCACTTTGCATAAGTGTATTTCAATACAGAACCATCAGATAAGTTTGTCTGTGCCTGGATAGTCCCTTTCCCATAAGACTGCTGCCCAATAAGTTTATATCCCTGTATTTCTTTAAATGTACCTGCACATAATTCAGATGCACTGGCTGTTCCACTATTCATTAAAATATAACCATTAGAAAATGCATAATGTGTCTTACTATTATCCTTATATGTTTCAGTCTGACCCTTCTTATTCTTAACAGTAAAGAGTGTCTCTCCCTTCTCATTAAATAAAGAAAGCAGATCTCTAGCAGCAGTAATATAACCTCCACCATTACCTCTTAAATCTAGAATAATATCTGAGACATTCTGTTTCTTAAACTCTTTTAAAGCTTTTTCTACATGCTGAGCAGTTGTATCACCAAAAGTAGAAATATTCACATAACCATATGTTTTATTATTTGTAGTACCTACATAATAAGTCACATCAGAGCTAAAATTCTTACGTACTGCTTTCACATTTAAAGTCTGTTGAAGTCTTTTTATCTTTAAAGAGACTTCAGTCCCTTCATTTCCTTTAATATATTCCTGCATTTCAGTACTAGTCATGCCAGAAAGTGATTTGTTATCAGCATCAGTAATGATATCTCCTGCTTTAAGACCTGCTTTTTCTGCACTGCTTCCTTCAATAATACCAGTTAATAAAGCACCGCTATGTACAGGTGAGAAATAAACACCAATACCACTGTAATTACCATTAATATCACTATTAAATTCTTTATTCTCCTGTGTAGACATATAAGAAGAATGTGAATCACCTAAACCATCTACCAATCCTTCAATCATACGATCTTGAATAGATATTTTAGAATCAGTTGTATCCAGCCAATTATTATTAAGAAGTTCTACTACTTCATCTACTACTGTCGTATTTGTCTTATCTTCAGCACTCGCATCACTATTATGAAATACTAAATAACCACTCCCAAATCCAAGAGCTAAACATAATACACCTATGACTATATATTTGATTAATAAGTTTTTCTTTCTTTTATTTAATTCCATGTTCAAGTCACCTCGTTTCATTATTTTATCATAACATGACTGTTTTGAGTAGAAACTTGACCAAAAAGAAAAGATCCCTATAATAGGGATCTTCCATTATTTAATTCAGATCTGATTAAGCTAATTCTGAGAAATACTTGATTGTCTTAACCATGTTAGAAGTGAATGAGTTTTCATTGTCGTACCAAGATACAACCTGAACTTCACTATTTCCATCAGGTAAAGCTGTGACCATAGTCTGAGTTGCGTCAAATAATGAACCGTAAGTCATTCCAACGATGTCAGAAGATACGATTTCGTCTTCATTGTAACCGAATGAATCAGTTGCAGCAGCCTTCATAGCAGCGTTAACTTCATCAACAGTAACAGTACCCTTAACAACAGCTGTTAAAACTGTAGTTGATCCAGTTGGAACTGGTACACGAACTGCAGAACCGATTAATTTACCATTTAATTCTGGGATAACTAAACCGATAGCTTTTGCAGCACCTGTAGATGATGGTACGATGTTAACTGCAGCAGCTCTAGATCTTCTTAAGTTACCTTTTCTCTGTGGTCCATCAAGAAGCATCTGGTCACCAGTGTAACCATGAACTGTTAACATGATACCACCCTGGATTTCTGCTAACTTGTTTAATGCATCAGCCATTGGAGCTAAGCAGTTTGTAGTACAAGAAGCTGCAGAGATAACCTGATCATCTGCTGTTAATGTTTCGTTGTTTACGTTGAATACGATAGTCTTAAGATCGTTTCCAGCTGGAGCTGAAATAACAACCTTCTTAGCACCTGCAGCTACATGAGCTTCAGCTTTTGCTTTTGAAGTGTAGAAACCAGTACATTCAAGAACTACGTCTACGTCTAATTCACCCCAAGGTAATTTAGAAGCATCTGGTTCTTTATAGATAGTGATTTTCTTACCGTTAACAGTGATGAAATCTTCTCCTGCTTCTACTGTATCAGCATGAGCATATTTACCCTGTGAAGAATCATACTTTAATAAGTAAGCTAACATTTTAGGTGAAGTTAAATCGTTGATAGCTACTACTTCATAACCTTCTGCATCAAACATCTGTCTGAATGCTAAACGACCGATACGGCCAAATCCATTAATTGCAACTTTTACTGCCATAATATGACATTCCTCCTTAAATAATTTCTATTTGTATTATAATCCAGCACTTAACTAAAATCAACTATTTCACAAGGATTTATGTAAAGGTAAACCCTTTCATCAAAACTTTTTTTAATGTTTAGAACAAAACACAAAAATGAAGCATAAGCATGTAAAAACTATCTTAATTTATAGAAAAAAAGAATAAGGATTTCTCCTTATTCTTCTTCACCATAGTTATCTTCAACTAAGCCTTCGTCTTCTTCTTCAGCGCTTTCTTCTGATTCATCTTCATTGTAGATATCATTCATATCGATATGCACTTCTTCGAATCTATGTCTTGTTCTAAGATCCCATTTGTTTTCACCAACAGTGATCATACGACCATCTAAGATCATATTTGTATAGAATAATGATTCGTTATCATCTTTCTGTTCTTCATCGAATTCTTTCTTTTCAGCAACTTCTTTCCAAATATCATAGAAACTCATTGCTCCTGCTGATTTAGTAAGAATTTCGAATGCGATATTTACCATTGACTCTTGTCTGTAATCCATAGTAGCCTCCTACATCTTTTCTGGTGCATGGACACCAATTAAGTTTAATGCGTTTGCAAGTGTAATGCGTGTTGCTTCTACAAGTGCTAAACGTTGAGATGATAATTCTTTGTTTTCTTCATCAATTACATGACAGTCACCATAGAATGAATGGAATAACTGTGCTAATTTCTGAATATAGTTTGCAATCTTATGAGGGGCTCTTGTACGAGCTGCATCATTGATTGTGTTTTTGAATTCATTAATGTGTTTTAATAATTCAATTTCTTTTGGGTTATTAATCAATTCAAAGTGATCTGCAGGTTCAATGTTCTTTTCTGCTGCTGATCTCATGATTGAACACATTCTTGCATGTGCATACTGTGCATAGTATACAGGGTTTTCATTTGACTGTGATTTTGCAAGTCCTAAGTCAAAATCAAATGGTGTGTTCGCTGCTTTCGCTACAAAGAAATAACGAGTTGCATCTACACCAATATCATCAATTAAGTCACGAATAGTAACAGCGTTACCAGTACGTTTACTCATCTTAACTACTTCACCGTTTTCAACCATTCTTACCATCTGTAAGATATCGATATTTAACTGATCTGCATTATAACCTAAAGCCTGAATAGCTGCTTTCATACGATTGATATAACCATGGTGGTCAGCACCAAGTAAGTCAACTAAGTAATCATAACCTCTGTTCATCTTACTTAAGTGATATGCGATATCTGGTGTGAAGTATGTATAACTTCCATCAGTTTTAATAAGAACACGGTCCTTATCATCACCAAAGTCAGTTGTTCTAAACCATAAGGCTCCATCCTGTTCATATGTATAGCCTTTTTCTTTTAACTTATTGATTGCAGGTTCAATCTTATTACCTTCATATAGAGAAGTTTCAGAGAACCATACATCAAATGATACACGGAATTCCTTTAAGATATCTTTGATCTTCTGTAATTCATGTTCAGTACCAACCTTACGGAAATAAGCAATAGCTTCTTCTTCAGTTAACTGAGTTAAAGCATCTCCTTCTTTTTCCTTGATACTCTTCGCAATATCAATGACGTCCTGTCCCATATATCCATCTTCAGGAATTGGACGTTCAATATCAAATAATGCAAGATAACGGCTGTATAGAGATAATGCAAGGTTAGTGATCTGTTTACCTGCATCATTAATATAATATTCTCTAGTTACATTATAACCTGCTTTAGTCATAATACGACAGATAGAATCACCTACTGCAGCACCCTTTGCATGACCTAAGTGTAAGTCACCTGTTGGGTTGGCAGAAACAAATTCTACGTTATATTTCTTTCCTTCACCGAAGTGAGTCTGTCCATAATTATCCTTTTCTGAAAGTACTTCAGTAATTACTGAAGTAAGCGCATCATTTTTCATAAAGAAGTTAATAAAACCAGGACCAGCAATTTCTACTTTTTCTACATGTGCTGCTTCCTGATCAAGTGAATCAACAATGGCTGTCGCAATTTCACGAGGATTCTTATGGAGTGTTCTTGTCAGCTGCATTGCAATGTTAGTAGAATAATCACCATGAGTAGAATCCTTAGGAATCTCAACCATGATATTTTCAGGGGTGATATCTACTGCTTCAAAGCACTTTTTAACAGACTGACCAATGGCGATTTTTAGTGAGTTTTCAAGCTTATTTTCAGCCATCTTGTATTCCTCCTTTTTTATTTCATACTCTAAATAATGTATCACAAAATGTTGGACTGTCAAGAATTTTATAGAAGTGGAGAGAATAATCTCAATAATCCTTCTACGAGTCCTTTAAAATGACGGCTGTCATCTATTTTTACAGGTGCACAGATTTCATTCATTTCTCTAAAATCTCTCTTGATTGCAGATAAACATTCTGCTTCATATAATAAGACATTGCATTCAAAGTGTAAGTATAAAGAACGATAATCAAAGTTGATTGTTCCTACTGTAGCTGCTTTACCATCAACTAACATGACTTTCGCATGTAAGAAGCCTGGTAAATATTCATACACCTCAATACCAGCACGAATGAGATCATAATAATAAGAACGTGTCACTCTAAAGACAATCTTCTTATCCGGTACATGAGGGACATAGAGTCTGATCTTAACACCATTCTTAGAAGCAAGGCACAATGCCTTCAACATAACATCATCAATAATAAAATAAGGTGTCATAATATCAATACTTCTAGAAGCATGTGTAATCATATTTAAATAAACTGCTTCTCCAACACCTTCATCATCTAAAGGATCATCTCCATAGGGTAATACATAACCTGTATTCTTAAATGGCTCAGGATGATAGGTATGTGGTTTAAACTGTTCTATATCTTCTCCATGATATTCCTTATGATAAGCATAGAAGGTTGATAGAAACATAGATGTCAAAGACCATACTGCTTCTCCTTCTAAACGAATACCTGTATCCTTCCAATGTCCAAAACGCATCTTACAGTTAATATATTCATCTGCTAAGTTAAAACCTCCAGAATAGCCAATATAACCATCAATCACACAGATCTTACGATGGTCTCTATGGTTCTGGCTTAAAGAGAAGACAGGAATAAAACGGTTAAACATCACTGTTTTAATGCCTGCTTCTTCTAATTTTTTTGCAAAGTGAAGAGGTACAGTTGTAAAGGAACCAAAGTCATCAAAGATAAAGCGTACATCAACACCTTCTTTAACCTTCTGTTTTAAGATTCCGATGATTGTATCAAACATCAGTCCTTTAGAAACAATAAAGTACTCCATAAAGATAAAATGTTTTGCATGTAAAAGATCTTTAATCATATCCTGATAGTTATAATCACTTAATGAATAGTACTTACATTCTGTATGATTATATATAGGGAATGATTGTCTATTGAGATAATCTAAAGAAATAATCTTCTTATTAATAATCTGATTTCTAATAACCGGATCCTGATGTCTTGTTTCATTAAAATATTGTACTTCTGGCTGAATCTTTCTTTTTAACCAGCGTGATGGTCTCTTGTTACCTAACAAGAGATAAAGTAATCCTCCTGCGTTAGGCAATAACATTATAAAGAAGATCCATGTCATCTTATAGTTTGTATTCTCATCTTTACTAATCAAATAAAAGATCATAAATGCGGAAAGTGAGATAAATAAGAAACGAACCACACCATTAAAGTCTGTGAGTATTGCTGCAAAGTATACAAGATAAATAGCCTGAATACAGATGAGCGCAATATAAATCACAATCGGACTTAGTAAGAACTGGATAAAACGATATAGATATTCAAAGAACAATGCTGTAAAACGTTTTATATATTTCATGAAGGCACCCCTTCTTCATCTATATCAGAGTAATGCACCATCATATAAGCTTTTGTTACAAGATGTTCCTGATCATAGAGTTCATAGATAAATTTCATTGTACCTTCTCTATATTCTAAAGAAATCACTTTTGTATGAAGTTCTACAACACCATAAGGCAATGTATATTTATTCGGTACACGCATATCCTTATTAAAGTGTAATACAGATTGATCATTCACAAGATGTACATGTGTATCATCATATTGGATATGCATTGGTTTTCCTTCTACTTCAAAAGAGATATGATGAACACCTTTTACTTCATAATGGTCTCCTATCTCTTTGTATTTTACTTTTTCTTTGACAGGGCCATTGACTAATAAACATTCATAAGAAATTCTTTTTTTCATCATCCTACCTCCTTAATTATATAGTAACCTTCTGTACGATACCCATTTTCTAGATAAAAATCAAGAGATTGTGAATAAGGAATGATCTTCACTACACACATATGTTGTTTCTTGAAGAACTCCTCTATAGCACCTAATACTTCTTTCTCATAGAATTCTCTACGATCATCAGGAAGTAATACAATATCTTTTACACAATCATCAATAATATGTGCACACCCTATAACATGATCTTCTTGATAGAATTCTAAGAATAATCCTTCCTGATTCCATTCTTTAGAAGCCTGTTCAAGGATATAGTGTGTACCCTGTGCATCCTTATATTTATTAAAAGACTGATATCTAAAAGATGAACGTCTAATAACTTGTCTTGTAGAGAAGATTTTTTGATCCTGTTTGGCTTTACCTAATAATATAGCTTGTACAATTTCTGATTCTTCTGGTAATGAACTAATTGTTCCATCTTGTTTAAGTATTTCTACTTCATTTGCATGTCTGACCTCCATACGTTTATAAGGTACCTGATTCATAATCGCATCACTTGTGACATAATAGCGAGGATCCAGTCCTTCTTCTATACATATCTTTCGTGTATTTTCATAATCTTCATCACCCTTAAGTGTACGATATTTAAATAATTCTCTTTCTAATAAACGAGTCGATAAATCTTTAAGAATTGTATCATCTTCATCCATAAAGCATCTTATATAATAGAGTAATGATGTTTCATCAAGTCTTACAAATTGTTCAGGTGTGAAACTATCTTCTAAGAAAGGAACGAGAAGTGGAAATGAAGATTTAAAGGTATAGTTTTGTTTATATAAGTCCTTTACACGTTTCATAACACTCCCTAGTACTTGTTCATAACTTCTAGATACGGGATGATAATACACCTGCCAATACATATAATAACGAGCTAGAATATAATCTTCTATTGCCTGTACACCGGAAGATTTAAAGACAATACGATTATCTACAATACGCATAGTACGTAATATTCTTGATAAATCAAACTGTCCATAAGTCACACCACAGTTATAAGAATCACGTAGAAGGTAATCCATACGATCAGCATCAACCTGACTAGAGATCATCTGCACCAACATTGGTTTATCGGCTTTCTTTTCTATAATACGTGCCACATCTTCAGGCAAATGAGGATCAACCTGTGAGAGGACTTCATGTACCTCTGTATGTCCTCTAATAAGAGCTGTGGTCATCTCTTCATGATTATAATGAAAGATTCCCTCAAATGAATGAGAGAAAGGACCATGTCCTAAATCATGTAATAAAGCGGCACATAATACAGTTAAACGTTCATAGTCTGTTAAGTGGTTTTTGACTTGATCTAATTCTGTCATTTGTCGAGTTATTTCATAAACACCTAAAGAATGGACAAAACGTGAATGTTCTGCACTAGGAAATACCATGGATGTACCTCCTAACTGTTTAATACGTCTTAAACGTTGAAATTCTTTTGTATTAATCAGTTTCCAGATAGGCATATATTCAACACGTATATAATCATGAACAACATCTCTAAATACTTTTGTATCAAATAAACGGTAATCTTCTAAATGCATGGTATCACCTTCCTTATTAGGGTTATTTTATCATTTTTAAGAGTTATTTGCGAATGATATAGGTTATAATAGCTATGGAGGTATATTTATGTATATTGATGAAATTTATGCTGCACGTGATTATATTCAGTCACGCTATAAAAATCCTATTGATGTTGCCATTGTATTAGGTTCAGGTTTAGGACCACTTGCTGATGTGATTAATGAACCTGTAGAAATTGATTATAAGGATATCCCTTATTTCCCTGTTTCTACTGTACCAGGACATGCTGGTAAACTTATTATTGGTGAAATTGGTGGTAAAACTGTTGCCTGTATGAAAGGTCGTTTCCATTTCTATGAGGGCTATGATATGCAAAAAGTCACAATGCCTATTCGTGTATTCAGTGCTTTAGGTATTAAGAACTTAATTGTGACTAATGCCTGTGGTGGTGTAAGAGATGATTTAAATCCAGGACAGATTGTAATTATTTCTGATCATTTATCATTTATGATGCCATCGCCTTTAAGAGGACCTAATCTAGATGATTTTGGACCACGTTTTAAGGATATGACTGATGTTTATACATCAACATTACGCTCTCTTGCCTTTGAATCTGCAAAGAAAGTAAATGTAGATGTAAAAGAAGGCGTTTATTGTTTCTTTAAAGGACCACAATTTGAAACACCTGCAGAAATCAGAGCATTCAAGACACTTGGTGCAGATATGGTAGGTATGTCTACAGTGCCTGAAGCTATTGTTGCAAGACATTCTGATATGAAGATTTTAGGTATTTCACTTGTGACTAATAAAGCAGCAGGATTATCTAATAATGAATTAAATCATATAGAAGTCATGGAAGCAGCAAATAGTGCAGAAGAAAGACTTGTAAAGCTTGTAAAACAGATTTTGAAAGACATGTAATAAAGACCAGCTCTCGCTGGTCTTTTATATTAGTCTAGATCTTCACCGTTAGATTCAATGACTTTCTTATACCAGTAGAAAGAGTCTTTCTTACTTCTCTTCATAGTACCAGTACCATCATCATGTTTATCTACATAAATAAAGCCATAACGTTTTCTCATTTCTCCAGTACCTGCAGAAACAAGGTCAATACAGCCCCAAGTTGTATAACCGATTAAATCAATACCTTCTTCAATCGCTTTATCCATTTCTTTAATATGTTCACGGTAGTAGTCAATTCTATAATCATCATGAATAGAACCATCTTCTTCTACTGTATCAAAGGCACCTAAACCATTTTCTACAACCATTAATGGTAATTCATAACGGTCATAAACAACCTCAAGATAGTATCTTAATCCCTGAGGATCTAATGCCCATCCCCAATCAGAATATGTTAAGTAAGGGTTACGTACACCAAATGACATATTACCACCTACTGTATCTTCATTCTTGTGAGTTGTAATAGACTGAGACATATAATATGAGAATGTATAAAGATCAACAGTACCATTCTTTAGTTCTACTAGATCCTGTTCAGTGATATCTAATTCTACATTATGTTCCTTCCATAAGCGTTTTGCATATGTTGGATATTTACCTTTACATTGAACATCTCCGCAATAGAAGATACCTTTTTCCCATTTATAACGATTAAAGAGAATATCTTCTGGATCAGAAGTGAGTGGATAATAAGTAATACCACAGATCATGCAGCCAATCTGATAGTCAGGATCAATCGCATGACCAATCTGTACAGCTCTTGCACTCGCTACAAACTGATAATGAAGATGCTGATATGCTTCCTGGAAAGCTTCATCACTTGCATTATCTGGTAAGAAGTTGATTGTATTATTAATTTCATTAAATGTAAGCCAGTATTTTACAAGACCCTTATATTCTTTAAAGATAGTAGTCACATACTTTTCATATAATTCAATGTACTTTCTATCCTGCCAGTCACCATACTTTTCTTCTAATGCAAGTGGTGTATCAAAGTGCCAGATAGAAACGAGTGGTTCAATACCCGCATTTCTTAATTCTGTAAATACATTTCTATAGAAGTCTAAACCAGCCTGATTTGGTTCTGTTTCTTCTCCTGTAGGATAGATTCTAGACCATGAAATAGAAAGTCTGAACATCTTGAATCCCATTTCTTTAAGTAAGGCAATATCTTCTTTGTAGTGATGATAGAAATCAATACCATCATGGTTAGGATAGAGTTCATCATCAAAGACTGCAAAATGAGCCCCTTCTGGTAATTTAAAGCCATGGTTAGGTAATTTCTGTTTCTGACCATCCTTATCAATAAATGTAACCATTCTAGGAGTATTCACTGTTCCTCCTGTAGTTACATCAGTACGGGCCATACCTCTTCCATCTACATTCCATGCCCCTTCACACTGATTGGCAGCAACAGCGCCACCCCAATAAAAATCTTTACTAAATGTCATTGTTTATTCCTCCTAAATCATATTATATAAATTTTTAAACAAATATATTAAAATCCGACAGATTATGAAAATATTATTTTGGAATATCACATGAACCATAGTAATTATTTAAACCTACAATATGTGTATAGGTTTTGTGATTAATAGAGATATAATCCACATTTTCTATAAGGTTCTTATATGTATTCTCTATTTGATATTCACAATAAGGATTCTTCATAATTGTTCCTGAATAATTGATATCAATAGAATTAGGATAAGCATTATAGACAGGCATATGAGTATAAAGTGGTATTTCTAGTATACGTTTCACATGATCCATATAATTAGAGATATACCCTTTCAACATATTCTTTGCTTCACTATAAGGTGCTCTGATGTTAGACATATAATAATGATGACCGGGATTATTGTTATGGACATCAAACTTCTGCAGATAAAGAGAATCCTGTCCTTTAGTGATATAATTATCAGCTAAATACTTAGAACCATAGAGAATAGCTTTTTCTCTTGTATCCCAGTTTCTTGATGCCGCAAAGTCTATCCCATCCTGATCACTACTGTTTGCTCCAATATTATATATATTATAGAAGAGAGGTCCTTGCGGATTGTTTCTTGCATGTCCTCCACGAAGTCCTAGTCCTCCACCTGTCTGTTCCTGAATCGCACGGGTAATGAGTAATGACATAGAGACGTTATTTACTTCTGCACTGTAACGATAGAGTTCGGCCCAGTCTTTTTTAGACTGGGGTTCTAGACCTGACATTTCAGTTCCTTCCAGCATTCTTTTTCCTTCCTGTAATGTTTCAGAAGGATTATAAGTGAGTTTCTCAAACATCAGCGCATGATAAGCATCCAAACCATTACGTGGATCTAAGAAATAACGGGCTGCATTCAATGAAACACGACACCATGTCTGTCCTTCTATAATATTAGGAGAGGCAATCATTGAAGAATCATTTGTATCTATTAATGATTTACTTTGGAAGATGGATGCAGTTTGACTAAAGTCTAAAGAAGTATTAAGAGGTACATAGCACCATTCTGGATAAAGTGCATGTAAGAATCGTAAAGATTGTTTATAGCTATCAGGAAATGATGTGATTTCTTTTTCAAAAGATTCATCAAATACATATGCAATCACATTACGACTTGATATATAGCCTTCTTTCTTCTCACCATTCACATATATATAACCATAATATTGAGAACCTCTTTGTCCTTCTACAACTAAAGGTTGTCCCATTGTGAGTGTTTGATTAAGAAAAGATGTATTCTCTTTAACTAAAAAAATATGAGGTGCAAGCTCCTTATACGAAGTACATTGATGAACACCTAGAAGTAAAACTAGTACACATACTATCTTAATAATCGATGTCTTCTTCATTGACCCACCCTACCTGTGCACCACAGATGACATAAACATAATGTCCATAGACACCTGCAATCTTCACTTCAGTGCCTTTTTCACCTATAAACCAATGATCTGTATAATCATCTAAACAATAGAGATGATGATTTCTTTCATATAAGAATTCATTCTTAATAAAGATCATTACATGATCACTCACTCTATAACATTGACTAAACTCTTTTCCTTTCTTCATCATCTTTACTTCATAATCAGGAAAAGCTATCTTATGGTCTACTTCACCATTACCATACAGATCTTTATTTAATACACCTATAGGAAATGGCTGTACACATTCTGTTTGGTATGTCACTTCCCCCTTATAACTATTTATAATAAGCGCATTTAATTGTGAGATAGGTTTCACACCTGTTCCTCCATCAATACAGATAATTTTCTTTTCTTCATCTATAATAATGTCATTATGAATAGAACGAGGGAAATAATTGGATGTAGGAAGATGTCCTACTACAACTGTATACTTTAATGAATGTCCCAGTTCATAAAAATGTTGGAGTTCGAGGTAAGATGATAAACCACACTCCTTATAATTATCTCTTGGTTCTACACCTGCATGGACAAATAAATAATCATTAAATAATAGTGTAGTAGGTAAATGGGACATGAACTTTAATTCTTGTTTAAGCTTTTCAGCCATAATCTTCTGCATACCTAAAGGTGTTTCATGTCCATCACTAAAATGTTCATGATTATAAATATCTCTAATAATACCGTTCTTACTATTTCTTTTGAGATACTTAGGAATTTCTCCTGCAATTTCTGGAATAGTAAGTAATGCATTCATCGCCCATTCACAATTTCCCATCAATATATAACACTTAGGAAAACGTGAAAGATTCATAATAAAGTGTATTGTTTCTAATACCTGGTCTCCTTTTTCTACAAAATCGCCAATAATCACTAAATAATCCTCTACAGGATCATAATTCACTTTTCTTAATAATTCTTTAAAGCGGTCTAAATGACCATGTATGTCTGATATCGCAATCAAGCGATAGTCATTCTTTTCTTTTTTAATTAAATGTTTAGGCTTTAACATAAATACCTCCTGATATCATTCTACAACAAAAAAAGTAGGTTGACCCTACTTTCTTGTTGCATAATATTTTCTTACAAGCATCTGTGTTTTACGAATATGTCTTTGAATACGTTCTGTTGCTTCCTCTTTGTCTCTATCAATGATAGCTTCTAGAATAGCACGATGTTCTGCAAGTGATGATTCTAAACGTTCTGGACGTGCAATAGAATGTCTTGATGTCACAGAGACATAGTAATGAATATCCTTAAGAATCTGTTCAAAATAGGTAGACTGTGTTGCCTGATAAATAGACTCATGGAATAAAATATTAAAATCATTCACTTTATCAAAGTCGCCCTTTGTAGTATAGAATTCTAGTAATTCAAATACTTCTTTAATTTTAGCAAGATGTACTTCATCTATACGATCAATTGCGAATGAAACAGCTAATCCCTCTAAAGAAAGACGTATTTCAAACATATCATCAATATCACGAGGTGAAAAACCTTTCACATAAACACCTTTGTTAGGAATACTTTCTACTAAACCTTCTAATTCTAGCTGTTTTAATGCTTCTCTAATAGGTGTACGAGAAATTTTCAATTCTTTCGCAAGTGTTAATTCATTTAGTTTATCACCGCATTGATAACTTTCATTAAGAATACGATCACGTAATAAGATAAATATTTTAGAGCCCAATGATCCATGGGAAGTTGATTCAAAAATGCTATGAGATGGCATTTCATTGTCCCTCCTCTTATAATTTATCGATAATTGCGTCTGTAAACTCTTTTGTAGTTGCCTGTCCACCAATATCAGGTGTTGTAAACTTACCTTCTTCTACAACTGCTGCTAAAGCTTCTCTTAAAGATTGTGCTTCTTTCTGCTTATTTAATGCTTCAAGCATCATTGCGAATGCAAGAATTAAAGAACTTGGGTTCGCAATACCTTTACCTGCAATATCAGGTGCACTGCCATGAACAGCTTCATAAATACGGTAGTCGTCACCAATATTACCTGATGGTGCAATACCAAGACCACCTACAAGACCTGCACATAAGTCAGAAACAATATCCCCATATAAGTTAGGTGCAACAAGAACATCAAATGTTTCTGGACGCTGTACAAGCTGCATACACATATTATCAATAATAACTTCCTGTGTTTCTATTTCTGGATAGTCTTTTGCCACTTCTCTATAACAATCAAGGAAAAGACCATCTGTATACTTCATTATATTGGCTTTATGGATGGATGTCACTTTTTTTCTGTTATTTGTGCGTGCATATTCAAATGCATAACGACAAATACGTGTAGAAGCTTCTCTAGTGATCAACTTAACACCATTCGCAATATCATCAGTGAGCATATATTCAATACCTTTATATAAATCTTCAGTATTTTCTCTAATGATGACTAAATCAATATTTTCATATTTAGAATCAATACCCTTGAAGTTACGTAAAGGACGTACATTAGCATAAGTAGAGAATTTCTGTCTTAATGCAACATTCACACTTCTAAAGCCTGTTCCAATTGGAGTTGCTGTAGGACCTTTTAATGCCCATTTGTATTCTTCAATTGCATCTACAAGACCAGGTTCCCATACTTCACCTGTTTCTTTTGCATATTGGGCACCTGCTCTATATTTAACCCATTCAATATCTAGGTTCATTGCTTTTGTGATAGATTCAACACTTGCTGAAATCTCTGGTCCAATACCATCACCTGGAATAAGTACTGCTTTCATTAGAAATCTCCTCCTAGTTCTTTAATTGCGTTTAATAATCCACCATACTGAATCATGACTTTTTCACGTGCTGATAATGATAGACGTGCTGTAATAGTTTCATTTGTATTCTTATTAGTCACTACAATGTCTTTACCTTCTTCTACAGATGTTAATAAATCACTTAATTCGTAATCATCCTGATCATTGAAGAAATCGTAATCTTTCGCATCAATAACAAGTGGAAGAATACCATTGTTGATTAAGTTAGAACGATGAATTCTCGCAAATGAAATGGCGAAGATAGCTTTGATCTTTAAGTAGTTAGGTACTAATGCAGCATGTTCTCTTGATGAACCCTGTCCATAGTTATCTCCACCTACAATGAAACCACCATTGTTTTTAACGGCTCTATTATAGAATTCAGAATCTACCTTAGAGAATGAGAACTTAGCTAAATGAGGGACATTAGAACGGAATGGAAGTAGTTTAGAATCAGAAGGTACAATATGGTCTGTAGAAATATTGTCTCCTACTTTTAATACAACCTTACCAGTCACTGTATCTGTTAACTTATCTCCTCTAGGAACTGGTTTGATGTTAGGTCCCATATAGATTTTATTATCAGGGATATATTCACTAATAAAGAAGTTAGGATTCTTCACAAATGGTGTATCTGGTACTTCTTCTAATACCATATCATTTTCAAATTCCTGTGATAAATAACCTTTGACTGCAGATAATGCAGCAACTTCTGGGGATACAAGATATACACTTGCATCATTTGTACCAGAACGTCCTTTAAAGTTACGGTTGATTGTTCTTAAAGATACACCTTTTGATAATGGAGCCTGTCCCATACCGATACAAGGGCCACAACCACATTCAAGGATTCTAGCACCTGCATGAATCATATCTGCAAGAGCACCATTTTGTGCAAGCATAGAAAGAATTGAAGAAGAACCTGGAGCGATAACTAAAGAAACATCTTCAGCTACTTTACGACCTTTTAAGATTTTTGCAGCACGCATCATATCTGGTAAAGATGAGTTTGTACAAGAACCAATGACTACCTGATTGATCTTCATACCTTCTAATTCTTTTACATCTACTACATTATCTGGTGAATGAGGCTGAGCAACCATAGGAACTAATGTAGACATATCGATTTCAATAGTTTCATCATATGTTGCATCATCATCAGCTTTCATTTCAACATATTCATCTTCTCTACCCTGCTGTTTTAAGTAAGCTAAAGTATTTTCATCTGTTGGGAATACTGAAGTAGTGGCACCAAGTTCTGCACCCATGTTACAGATAGTCGCACGGTCAGTAAGTGAAAGATCATTTAAACCTTCACCTGTATATTCAACAATCTTATTAACCCCACCTTTTACTGATAATTCCTGTAAGATTTTTAAGATAACATCTTTTGCAGATACCCAAGGTGCTTTACGTCCTGTTAGTTTAACCTGTAATACTGATGGACACTGAACATAGTACTTACCTGTTGCCATGGCAACAGCGACATCAAGTCCTCCTGCACCAATCGCAATCATACCCATTGCACCACATGTTGGTGTATGAGAATCTGAACCAATAAGCGTCTTACCTGGATGTGAGAAATTTTCAAGCTGTAACTGATGACAAACACCATTACCTGGTTTAGAGAATGTGATACCATGTTTTCTTGCAACAGACTTAATAAATTCATGGTCATCCATGTTTTCAAAACCAGTTTGAAGCATGTTATGGTCAATATAAGCCACGGCTTTTTCTACTGCAACATGACCTACATTCATTGCTTCTAACTGAAGATAAGCCATTGTACCTGTAGAATCCTGTGTTAAAGTCTGGTCAATTCCAATACAAATAGATGTTCCTGGAACTAATTCTCCTTCTTTAAGATGTGCATTCAAGATTTTATACGCTAGATTCATATAATCTTCTCCCCCTTGTTTCTTATTGTATACAATTATACACATATACTATTATCTGTGCAATATAAAAAACAAAGATAATTTGTATTTATTTCGTTAAATTGGTACAATACATTGGGTGATGAAAAATGATATTATCTTGTTCAGGACTATCTAAATCTTATTCAGGAAAAGAAGTCCTAAAAAATATAACATTCCATATAGAAGAGCATGATAAACTTGCCATTATTGGTGTTAATGGTGCTGGTAAGAGTACATTGCTTAGAATTCTTTTAAATGAAGAAGCTTATGATGATGGTATAATGACTATTGCGAAGAATATTCGTATTGGTACATTGAATCAGGAACATAAGTTTGATCTTAATAAGAGTATTTATGAAACATTAGAAGAACCTTTTGAAGATTTAAAGAAGATAGAAAAACGTATTCGTGAATTGGAACAGGAAATGGCTGTCACAAATGATTTAGATACAATTATGAATCAGTATGATTCTTTATTATCTAAATTCCAGGATGAAGGCGGTTATGCCATGGAGTCACAGGTAAAAGGTATTCTCAATGGTTTAGGTTTTGATGAGGATATGTGGTATAAACCTATTGGTATTTTATCTGGTGGACAGAAGACAAGAATTGCGTTAGGTCAGTTGTTATTACGTTCTCCCGATTTATTATTACTTGATGAACCGACCAACCATCTTGATGTAAATTCTATTGAATGGTTGGAAAACTATTTAAAACAGTATAATAAAGCTGTAATTGTAGTATCTCATGACCGTTATTTTATTGATCAAGTGTCTACTTCTATTATGGAAATAGAGAATGGTAAGAGTAAGATCTATAAATGTAATTATTCTAAATATGCTGAAATCAAGAAGCATGATCGTGATGTAGAATTAAAACATTATTTAAATAACCAGAAAGATATTAAACGTATGCAGGAGTCTATTGATCGTTTAAAATCTTATAACCGTGAAAAACAGGTAAAACGTGCTGAGTCTAAAGAGAAAGCACTTGAACGTATGGAGAAGGTAGAAAGGCCTGAAAGTCTTCCTTCTAGTATCCGTTTTGCATTTGAGCCTGAAGTAGAGAGTGGTTATGATGTTTTAAAAGTAGATGATGTAGCGATGGCTTTTGATAAGCCATTGTTTGATTCTGTGTCTTTTGAAGTTAAGAAAGGTGAAAGAGTTGCTTTACTTGGACCTAATGGTGTAGGTAAGACAACTATGTTCCATTTGATTCTTAAAGATTATTTACCTGTACATGGACGTATTCGTTTAGGTTCTAAGGTGATGATTGGTTATTATGATCAGGAACAGACTTCTTTATCTCCTGAAAAGACAATTTTTGATGAAATACATGATGCTTATCCTGATATGAATAATACAGAAATCAGAAATATCTGTGCTGCATTCTTATTCAAAGGTGAAGATGTATTTAAAACAATTGATGTTTTATCCGGTGGTGAAAAAGGACGCATCGTCTTAATTAAGCTATTACTTAATAAGGCAAACTTCTTAATTCTAGATGAACCAACAAACCATTTAGATATTCAATCTAAGGAAGTACTAGAAGATGCATTATTAGATTTTCCTGGTACTATTCTCTTTATTTCTCATGACCGTTATTTTATTAATAAATTGGCTACCAAGATTGTAGAGATGAATCCACATGGTGATGAAATATTTGGTGGTAACTATTCTTATTATCTTGAACATCGTAAAGTAGAAGAAGTTGTGAAAGAAACATCTGTAAAAGTTCAAAATAACATTGATAAGAAAAAGAAGAATAGATTAAAGAAGATAGAAAATGATATTTCTGACTTTGAAGAGAAGATCAGTGCGAAGAAAGAAGAACTCCATAGCGATGAAGTGATGAATGATTATCAGAAGTATAATGAAATCACTGCTGAACTAGAAGATTTAAACAACAAATTAGAAGAACTCATGACGGAATGGGAAGAACTTTCAGAAGAGATGAACGCTTAAAAGGACTAGGGGCAACCCTAGTCCTAATTTCTTTGTTTTAAGTTATAGATAAGTATAAATGCACAGATAAAATCACCAATGATTGACACAATAAATGGATAAAATGCATAAAGATCTTTTAATGTTGGCAAGAAAGATAAGACAAAAATATTCTGTGAATAACATAAGAACTTAATGCCTATCACCATAAAGGCAATCATATAAGCAAACCATAAACAATAATGTGTATAGATTCCTCCTGGCACCACATGCTTTAATCTTTCATATTCATTCTCTGTTCCTCTATTATGAGATAACTTAATATACATATTCTTATATATCTTGAGATTCATACGTGAGAACATAATAATTGGAATATAGAGTAATGTCCAGAAACCAATAGTCCCTAAGTAAGGACACAGTAAACCACTCACAATAGAAGCACCCATGCATATATAGAAGGAACGTGGCATAGTAAATGTCAGCCCTTCAGGATCAAAGTAATCATAAAGTTCTCTTCCACCATAACGATGTAACCATTTATTTCTTTCATCATAAACAGTCTTAATAGATAAGACATTAACCATTAGACCAATCATATAGAGTACTGTATTCAGCAATTCCCCTCTTTTATTAATAAGAGTCACAGTACTGTCTCCATCTAATTGATAAAGGAAAAGCATAATAACTGAAGTCACAATAACTAACATTACAGATAGTATAAAATAAGCATTATAGAGTGTATCTTTTTCTGAATCATCAGCCTTTTTAATACGATATTCCATTAAGCAATAAAGACCTGTTTCTATTAATACAACAAGACTTCCTAAACCTATAGGAGGATTAATTAGGAAAATAAACCAGCTTATTAGCGATAAAATAATAGCGTTCATATTTCCCTCCTTTCCAACCTATCATACACTAAAAAAAACATCCGGAAAAGACTAAACTGGTTCAAAAGTCAAGGACAGAATGTTGACAGTCCTTGCCAAATGAGCATCACCGTAAGGTGATGCTCTTTTTTTTCGCGCCCTCTATCTCTCTATCTCCACGACGAAAAGAAGTCCTGAT
>NZ_RCYB01000007.1 GCF_004168205.1 Catenibacterium sp. co_0103
TTATGAATAGAATTCACAAAGGTTTTGGTTTAGTTGGTCGTGATCAATGGTTTCCAAATTAATAGATAACAACTAACCTTATCTACTGAAAACTTAATTTACAGGAAATAAGAATTTACACAAGATTCTTGACACTATCTTAACGTTTTTAGGCTGGTATGTTTTAATTTCGTTAATCATTAATGAGTATCGTAGTATTTTAGAAAATCTTGTAGAAGCTGGATTTGATGTGCCACAGATTCTTGTTAAAGGTTTAGAAGTAGCTTCTCAAAACATAGAAAGCATGGTAGAAAACAATGAGTAATTATATTATAGATATTTCATATCATAACGGGAAAGTAGATTTAAGCAAAGCAAAGGAATCTATTTCTGGTGTTGTAGCTAGATGCTCTTATGGATGGAGTTCTAGAAATATTGACAAGCAGTGGAACAATAATGCGAAACAAGCAAATGAGTTAGGCATTCCATTATTTGCTTATCATTTTTGCTATGCTAGAAACGAATATGAAGCTAAAAGAGAAGCATATTTAGCTTTGCAGGCATGCAGTAAATATCAGGTATGTGTTATTTATTATGATATTGAGTATTCTGATTATCAGGGCAGTTTGAGTAATGACATGTATTATAAGATTGCTAAAGCATTTTGTGATGTTATTGAAGGAGCAGGTTATTCTGCTGGAATATATGCCAATCAGGACTGGTTTAAAAACAAGCTTACAAATAATGGCTTTTCTGCATGGACGTTATGGATTGCTAATTATGGGCTTAACAATGGGTATAATAATTGGGACAATAAGATTCAATACAATCCTTTTGGAAATGTATTATTGCATCAGTTCACTTCGAATGCCAGAAAAGGTGTTTTAAGAAATATAAAAGGAATAGATTCAAAGTTTTTGGACTGTAGTTATGATCATGGTCTGATTAATACTTTTTATAAGGTAAAAAACAAAGCTAGTAATTTAAACGTTGGAGATAGTGTGCGTGTTAAGGCTGGTTCAAAGTGGTATGATGGTCAGTCAATCGCAAATTGTGTATTTAAAAATCAATATGAAGTAATTCAAATCAAAGGTGATAGAGTAGTAATTGGGGTAAACGGTAAAGTAACAGGAGCAATTTCATTAGAAAGTTTATATTAATGAGATGCGAAAGGCACAATGGTGCTTCTGAATGAATGTATGATAAAAATGTAGAAAGAATACCGGTATGAATTCTACGTAAAGTAGTTATCAAAATAGGAGGATAGTAATAATGGCAGATGAAAATGTTAGAAAGGCACAGAAATATTTAAACAGTATGTATGGTCATCGTTCCGAATGGGTAAAGCTGGATGAGGACGGTATGACTGGTACAGGTACATGTAAGGGGATTATCAGAGCCTTTCAGATTGAAAATGGAATCTCTCCAGTAACAGGAACAGTAGGAAATATCACTTTAAATAAAATGAGATCTTTAAGTGATATTTCAAAAATGAATGCTAATGATCCAGGAAATCCAAATGTATGCATTCTGCAGTGCGCATTGTTTGTAAAGGGGTATAATGCTGGAGGAATTACAGGAGTTTATTATACGACTGGAGTGAATGCTGTAAAGCAGTACCAGAGTGATGCAGGACTTCCAGTAACAGGCATCATTGACTGGAAAGTTTGGATGGGACTAGTATCAATCAACTGGTTTAAAAAGACAAATGATGGAGACAAGATGATTGTAAAAATCCAGCAGCAGTTGAATGCAGACTGGTCTGATATCATTGGTGTAGGTCCATGTGATGGTATTGTCTCAAGATTTACTTCTTATGCATTAATTGCAGCACTACAGGCTGCTGAAGGTATTTATACAAGCTTTATTGGCAGTATTGACAAAAGAAATTTTGGTGATCAGACAGTGGCAAAATTTCCTGGTGTATTAAAACAGGGAAAGAATGGAAGTTATGTAAAGTATAATAAGCTTGTTCAATACGGCTTGTACTTGAATGGATATGATGCTGGAAGATTTGATGGTAACTTTGACAGTAGCACTAAGTCTAAGGTTGAAGCATTCCAGGAGTTCTATGCATTAACTGGAATTGGACTAGTGACATCTGGAGAAGTAAACTGTGCAACAATGAAATCACTTTTAACAAGTAAAGGTGATACAGGAAGAAAAGCAAAGGCATGTGACTGCTCAACAGTATTAAATAAGCAGCAGGCACTAGATATTAAGAATGCGGGATATCAGGTGGTAGGTAGATATCTGACAGGAACAGCAAATGGAAAGAGAAAGTTCATCACATTTGAAGAAATCAAAAACATTGAAAGTGCTGGATTAAGAGTATTCCCTATCTATCAGGATGGAGGATATAAAGTACAGTATTTTCAGAATCTTAGACAGGGCATTGTAGATGCACATACAGCAATTACAGCAGCTAAGAGAATCGGTGTTCCTAAAGGAACAACCATCTATTTTGCAGTAGACTTTGACTGCTATGATTATCAGATGAAATCATTTATTGTCCCATACTTCGAGAAACTGAATTATGTATTTAAGAGTGAAACAAATAATAAAAAGTATAAGGTAGGAATTTATGCACCAAGATATATCTGTTCTTATATCAGTAAAGAAGGCTTAGCGGAATATTCATTTGTAGCTGATATGTCAAGCGGATACAGTTGCAATTTAGGTTATCGTATTCCGAAGAACTGGGCATTTGATCAGTTCTTTGAATTTAATGAGAGAACAGGTGGGCAATTCCCTTCAAGTCCTTCATTTGATTTAGATAAGGTAGGCTATTCGGGTAGTGATAAGGGTATTACAACATTTGATAAAGTGGATTATATGTCACCGGATGAACTGGCAGAGAAAAACTCAGATCAGATGATAGAAGAACAAAAAGATCAATTCGTTTGTAATATTCTAGAAAAATTAGGATATTTAAATAAAGTTGTGAAGTCAAACATTGTATACGAGAAAGAGTCCACAGTTGCTGCAATTCCTACAGATGGATGTACAATTTTTGTATCTTATAAAAGTTCCCATACTTTTACACCTGATAATGAGCTTGGTAAAAAACCTATTTATATTGAAATGGATAATACAGGATTGTTAACTACAACATGCGATAATCAAATTAAGAATTTAACTGCTGGCTTGGAGATTCAGGAAAAAGACATCGTAAGAATACTAAATGGAACAGTAGATGGCCTAAGGGAAGTGGCAATCTCTATGAAGGCTGGGAAAATAGGTATGAAGATTGGAGTAAAAGATAATTTGCCTGTATATACAATTATCTTCACAACAAAAGATATTCTTCCTGATATAGATACAGTAGATTATGAAATGACAACTGAAATTAATTTTAAAATTATGCCTAGTATTTCAGATGGTGGGAAGCAGCCAAAATACGAAATCAATTGGGAAAGAGCATTAGAAGTAGATCCAGGTGAAACTGCTACTTTAATGTTATCATTAGCAAATGGAACTACTGTATGCTTGCTTGCTATAATTGCCTATTTGTTAAAAAGAAAAATTTTCGTTTCTGCAAGCAATTAATATTTCTGTATTAAAATATGATATGCTATAATGTAATACATATGAGAGGGATAAGTATGGAAATTACAATAAAAAATAATAAGCTAAATTATGAGATATTAAAGAAGAATGGCCAATATTTTTTCCCATCGAGTTTTGTATTAATTTTCAAACTGGTTTCATTATATTATATTGTATTGATATTAATAAGCATTTTTAGGAATCGATTTAAGCTATGGACAATATTTATTGTACCGTTAGCAATTATCATTGTTAAAATACTGATCAATTATTTTGCTAGAAAATTAATAGATATTCACAAGGAATTATTTAATAAAGAAGAAACCTCTTTTGATTTAGTGTTTTTAGATAACGGCATAGATGTAGTAGAAGAAACAAAACATTATTTAACGGAATATAAAAGTATAAAAGAAGTAATAGATTCAGGAACACTTATTGTGATTCAAGTTAAAGAAGATGCACCTATTTATTTTGAAAAGAAGAACGCTACAAAAGATCAATATGAGGAAATAAGGAATATCTTCGAAAAGAATAATATACTTTGTAATATGAAAGAATTCTAAATGATCAATCTATTTTTATTTGATAGCGAGTGACTGGAAGATAGTAATACTTTTTCTTTTTACTAATAGAATAAGAGTACATGGGAAGCTACCAAAGAATATAATAAACTGGTAGCTTTTTTGTTGAACAAAGCAACAAGATTTAATTGATAATATATAATTATTATTTATTATGTTAGAATATCTATAGTTGTAAATATTCTTGGTTTGTGAGGTTAGATAGAATCGAACTATTAACTGTTAAAAATAACATAATAAATTATTCAAATTTAAAAAAGTAAGATTCTTCTTTTTTCATTTTATATACAAATTATTTGTTCTATGCGGAGCAGTCTTAGGATTATTAGCCGCATTGATTAGCGTATTTAATGGTGATATGTTTGATTTTATTAAATCTTCTCTAGTATTAGTTATTGTGTGTATATTACCTTTTGTTCAATCAGAAGTTATGTTGAAAAGATTCATAAAACTTCAAAAAGAAAAATATGGATCAGATCAGGTAAGTATCGATTTAATATTTGATAATGATGGAATTATTTCAGTTGAACAATCTACTCAAAATAAGAGTAAAATCATGTATAAGGATATTAAACAAGTTATAGAAACAAAAGAAATTATATTAATTATAAGTAAAGCTGGATATACAACATTTTTTGAAAGAAAAAATGTGGAATCAAGTGATCTCGAAAAATTAAAACAATTCTTTGATAAACAGAATATTTTATGGGAAAAATCAATATTAAATATATTTTAAACTTGATAGTTTGACTTCTGAAATAACTATAAGTAGGACAGTAAATGATGCAAGATGGGCTGTTCATTACTGACAGCCCTTTACTAATAGGGGGTTTATTCCCCTGTTTTTTTTATGTATACTTGTTTAAAAGCGAGGTAATAAGAAAAATGTTATTTAATACACATACACATTTAAATAGTGAACAATTATTTGAAAATCGTGATTTATATATTCAGAATGCAATAGATAGAGGTGTGAAGTACTTTACTGTTGTAGGTTATGATTTAGAGTCTTCACGTCTTGCAGTACAGATAGCGCATGAGTATGACTTTATTTATGCTGCAGTAGGTATTAGTCCTAATGATTGTAAAGAGACAACAGATGAGGATTTAGAGGCAATAGAATCACTTGCAAAAGATCCTAAGGTTGTTGCTGTGGGTGAAATAGGATTAGATTACTATTGGGATGAAGCATCTAAAGAAAAACAGATTGACTGTTTTAAGAAACAGTTAGAAATAGCCAAGAGATTATCTTTACCTGTTACTATTCATGCCAGAGATGCTTATGAAGATACATTGGATATTCTTTCTAAGTCAGGTGTAAAGGGTATTATGCATTGTTATAGTGGAAGTTATGAGATGGCTTTAAGATTCATTAAGATTGGTTATTATATTTCTTTGGCAGGTCCTGTTACTTTTAAGAATGCGAAGGTTCCTAAAAGAGTCGCTGAAGGCGTAGATTTAAACTATCTACTTGTAGAAACAGATGACCCTTATCTCACACCAGCACCTTATAGAGGAAAACAGAATGAACCAGGTAATGTCTATTTTGTTGCACAGAAGATTGCTGAACTAAAAGGATTAAGCTACGAAGAAGTCGCAAAACAGACAACAGAGAATGCACTTAAAGTATTCCAGTTAAAGAAATAGTAATTAAAATAGAGTATAATATAGTCTATCAGGAGGCTTTTTATGAACATTTATGATAAGCTCGAACAATTATCCCTTACAGAAAGTGAAAAAATACTTATAGACTATGTTATAGAACATTCAGAAGATATTATGAATATGTCTGCATCAGATATTTCTAAGAATAGCTATGTGTCTGTTTCTACTATTTATCGAATTATTGACAAACTAGAACTTTCAGGTTTACAGGCATTTAAATCCCATATTCACTTTGATCGTGAAAGATACCAGAAAGAACTTATTTCAGTGGACTATAACTATCCTTTCAGGATCAATAATACGAACCATGAAATTATGACTAAAATGTTGAATCTCTATGACCAGACACTTCACTCTACATTAAACCTAGTGAATCTAGATGAATTTGGTAAAATTGTCTAGAAGATGTATGATGCAAATGTTATCGCATTATTTCCTTCTATAGGTAATTTCTTCATGGCTGAGTGTTTTAGACAGAACATGTTAGAAATAGGTAAGGATGTCATAGTAGAAAAACAGATTTTCTATCAAACAAAGGTTGCTGAAACATTAAAAAAAGGAGACCTCGCAATCGTGATCTCCTATGCTGATAGAACACCTCATGTAGAAGACTTCATCCGTGTGATGAATAAGAACCAGGTGACAACTGTTCTTATTTCTTCTACTAAAGAGAGTGAATTATCTAAACTCGTTGATTATCATCTCTATTTTGCATCGTATGAAGATTCAGAAGAAAAGATTGCCTCTTTTTCTTCAAGAGCTTCATTACAATTCTTATTAGACTGTTTATATGCATGCTATTTTAATAAAGATTATGAAAAGAATATAGACTATCGTATTGAACACTATATAGAACTCTCATAGTTCTGTGTTGTACTTAATATCATAGTCCCAAGAAGAATATATTCCTGCATGTTATCTACTTTGGCAATAGGCGGAATATATTTTTTTGGTATAAGAGTAGCCATTTCTTCATATAATGGGAGTACATGAGGAATAAAGTCACAATAGAATACAAGTTCCTCAGGACTTAATAAACTGATAATAGATACTAAATAACGGGCGACAACCTCAATACATCCTTCAGGAGACATACTGAGTGTCATTTTATCTTCTGTTAAATCTAAAGGAAGAAATTGTACTTCTCCTACCAAGTTATGCATACCATGTAGTAGGCAGTTATCCACAATAATACCTGCACCACTTATTGCATGTACAGGCTGGAATAAGAAAGCCAGTGAACTTACTTGATCCTGTGAAGAATAATAACCTACAGCTGCTGCATTGACATCATTACATATACATACAGGCAAATGATAACGTTCAGTGAGGACGTCTTCTAATCTCTCTGGTGTTTCCCATCCGACTAAACTTGTAGAAGACACATAACCATCATCAATAATACCTGGAGTCGCAATACCAATATAACGAATACGTGGATAATGAAGACGGGCAATATCTATAATGTCACAAACATCTTGAAGATTAACTACAGGTTTGATTACTTCGTTATCTAATAGTATTTCTTGATTCTTATCATATACACGATAAGCAACATGAATGGATTGTTTATTACGGAAAATAGAGAGAGCCAATGTCTTATGTTTAATTTCTACATCCAACATAACAGGTAAAGGAATCTTCTGATCAGATTGGTTCTTTTTAATCTCTAATGATTCTTTCACAAGTGTAAAGATGGCTTTTACATCATATTTCGCAAATACTTCAGGTGGTACATTCAAGACAATTTTATCTTTAAGAATATCACATGCTTTAGCATGTAAATAAGAAATCTGTGGTGCTAAGAGAACTACATCATAATCCTGTGCTACATAGTATAAATTATTATAACCACTTGCTTCTGTTACATAAGGAAGACTCATTAATTTAGAGGCTTCATTCATCTTCATCGCAAAATAGCTAGTTGTTAAACCACCACTACAGCACAACAATATCTTAACAGTAGGTGTATCACCAATATGCTTCATATAATGAGTGAGTTCTCTAAATAACTTCATTGCATAATTCAATGTTTTCATCTGGAAATGTAGATAATATTCAGTCTCACCAGATTGTGTATTGGTTGCTTTAAACTCTATGATATTCAATGGATTAAAGACAATTTCAATATCGGCATGCTTATTATAGAAATGAATCTCTGTATAGTCTTCATTCACTTTTGTTTCAAAGTCAGGCACTTCCTGCAATAGAATCCATTTCGCAAAGAGTATTGTATAAATATCACTTAAGAAATCATCCATGAATATCACCTCCATGTCCATATTTTAACATACTCTCAATCCTTAAATACAGTAACGCCTGAAAAATGAAAAATATATATCATACAAACTAAATTAACGGTGATAGAAATGAAAAGAACCTTGCGAATGCAAGGTTCTAGATAGCCATCTCAAAGATGAATTTTGTATTTGTGATATTGTTTCCTGATAGACCACTATACTGGTCTTTTTCTTTTAACTTCTTAATTGTAGTCATATCAGTGATCTTTTGAATACCTTCCTGATCAAATAGACTCATTCCTTCAGATAAGCTTTTTGATCCAGTTACAAGTGTCTGGTATTGTTGAGACAGTTCATTCCCAGCCTGACTCAACTCTGATAAGCTAGAAGATAATGTCTCTAATTGTTTTGATACAGGACTTTGAGAGAGTAACTCTGAGAGTTGTTCTAAACTCTTCTTATTTTGTATTAAGCTTTCCTGAACACCTTCACTGATCGCTCTGTTTACTGCAGCATGCTGTTCATCAGTGAGATCAATCTTATTTATTTTAGATTGAATCAGTTCTGTAGGATCCTTCATAGAAGATATTAAGTTTTTAATCAGTGCCTGTGTAGACGCATCATATTGTTTAGAACCCTTTAATAATGCATTGGCTCCATCACTCACTTTAGACACATTGGACATATATGTATGAAGGTATTGTCCATACGTTGTACATCCTGCGAGTAATTGTGCTGAACCTTCTACTAACTTCTGGGCTGATTGATTTAATTGATTCGTTGTCTTTGTGAGTTCACTTAAGTCTAAATCTTTAAAGATACCATTAGTAAATACGGTACTCATATAGTCACATTGGAAGTTCTTGATCTTCATAGTCACTTCCATAGAATCCTTAAATGGTTCATAACCAGGAAAACTAATCCAATAATGGCTTGATAATCATCCATCAACATACTCTTCCCATTCTTCACTTCAATATCACTCACTGTTTCTTGAGGAAGAAGCATAATAGTAGTTGCTACGAAAGGAGTCTCAGTACTATTCTTATATTTAAATACAGCCTTTAATGTCCCTGTTTTACCTTTGATATCTGTCACTTTCTGTCCATCCAAATAATAAGTCACATCTACACCAACAGGAAGTGCTGCATCTAAAGTACCTTCATACTGAATACTATTCTTATTATTCTCTATCAATAATTGATGATCATTCAAGGTGATATTTTCATCACCCTTATTACTGATATCCTTTAATATAGTTGTATCTTGAATAAGATCACCTTCATTTATAGAAGGAATAGTTACTTCGGATTTAGTACTTTTTATTTCACCAGATGCTTTTGTCTTTACAGTAATTGTTTCACTCTTATTCACGGCTTCCTTTACATCATGTCCTTTTGTGGTTAAGACAACAGGTGTTTCTTCTTTAATAGTCTTTGTTTTATTAGTTTTTGTCTCTGTTGTACATCCTGTAAGCATGATACAACATAGTATCGCTATTAACTTCTTATTCATGCAAGTACCTCCTATTCCACATTCTTCAATGCATCCTGCATTGGAATCTTCTTAATCTTCTTATACTCAATCAACATCACTATAAAATAACTTATAAAACCAATAACAATTGTCTTTAAGAAAGTAAGGTTACTTACAGTTAGAGGCATCCATCCTGCCATCTCTTCTTTCATCATTGCCTCAAATATAGGCTTTAATATCACATAATCGAGTGGCACAGTGAGAAGAATAAACAAAGATACAATAATAGATGTCGATACAATATAAATAGAACTTACTTCATGATTGGTATAACCAAGAATCTTAGTCATAGAAATAGACTGTGCATTCTTTTCTATAATTGTTTTTGTAAGAAGATAAATAAGCACAATAAACATGATGACAGCCATTCCATAAAGTAAATAAGCCATACCGCCCATTGATACATTCAATTGTCGAGATACTTTACTTAATGAATCATAATCAATAGTTGTGCCTATATACTTTTCATTGATATCAGTAATAGGATTCTTTGAGAAATAACCAGAAAAATAATCATCATCTAAATCAAATAACTGATTCATTTTTTTCTGATTCATGAATATCGCAATCGCACCTGGATAGTTATATTCACCACTGACCTTTAATGTATACTTCTTATCTGTATACTCTGTCCTTAAGTGAAGTACATCGCCCTTATGGATATGATATTTATCTGCATAAGCACTTGATACATAAACACCATCACTAATAGAAACATAACAACTGTTCTTTTTTACTCCATATACAGTCACCGTATCCAAAGTATTGTCTTCTATCTTTAAGCTAAAAGCACTAAACTTCTCAGATGTCTTTTCTTCTGTTTCTATTCCCTTTGTGAAAGTATAAGCTTCTATCATATTAGAAAAGCTCTTTTCACTAGACTGCAAGCTTGCTGGTACTTTAAGAATATATTGATAATCCGCAAACATATTCTGTTTAATATTGGTTCCATAGGAATTAATAATATCTGGCATCGCAAGTCCAAATAATAAGATCATATTCGCAAACATTAATCCAATAAACATGACAAGATAATGGGCTTTATTCTGAAGAATAATACGTGTTCTAAAACGTGTAATAAAAGGAATACGTGTGGACAAAGGCATGACATGTGACTGTTTATGTCTCTATCTCTTCTTAAGAATTTAAGAGGAGATAGAGACAACTGTCTATTTAATATAAAGAGATTAATAATAAACATGAGTATAACAGGTACAACTGTTGTCTGAATAAAAGCACTTGCACTCCATACTGTTTGATAAGTCGTTAAACTATAACTGGGATAATATAAATTCGCCATAGTCGTTCTAAAATAGGTATAGCCTAGAATATTACCTATTAAGGCACTCATAAGTGTCACAATAATAGGAAGTGTCATATAGTGACTGATCAATTCTTTCTTTGTATAACCAGATGCAAGTAATGTCCCAATCACATTGGCTTCTTTCTGGATTGTATTGGTCATAGTGACCGCAAATACAAATGCAATAATCACAATCATGATATATAAGAGAAGTCTGACCATCACGCCATCACTACCCATATCATCACCAGTAAAATGAATGGTCTGATTCTCATATTGAGGAATATATTCTTCTAGATGTACTTCTTTATTTAATAACTTTAAGAATGATTCAGATTTCTTTTCTTCATTCTTTGTCTTATTTGCATAAAGCCATGAATAGTTATAGGTCATATGTGCTGTATCCCATTGATTAAATAAAGAAGGTTGTACAACAGCCACACCAAACTTGATGGCATCAAACATCGTATCGCTGTTATTCTCAAATAATGCGGAATAATCTGGTAAAGCCACTAAACCACAGATCTTTAATGAATGATTCTGACTCTTAATAGTATCCCCGATAGATAACTTGTTATTGACGGCATACATGCGATCTATCGCAATTTCTTTATCATTTTGAGGAAGTCTTCCTTTCATGACACATACTTTATTTACGCTTTGAGGTGTCGCAAAGATACGTAATTTATTTCCATTGATCAATGTTTCTTCTACATAAGAATGATCATAGAGATGTACACCGGCTTTAGAAATATTGATCAAAGACTGATTATTTAGTTTCTTATCTACATTAAAGTGACCATCTTCAATTGTATACTTCTCAAAACTTTCATTATCAGCTTTGATCATACTCTCATCTGCCACAATAAAACCCGATACAAGACCAATCATACCTGTCATCAATAAGAAGATGACAAGATACTTACTCCAGTCTTCTTTTAATTCACGTATGAAACGTTTATTTAATGGATTCTTCATATTACCAATCTACCTCATTGACTCGTTTACGATCTGTATTGATATAGTCTTCTTTAATTCTTCCATCATGTAATACAAAGATATGATTCGCAATATACTTAATAGATTCATTATGTGTCACCATGATGATTGTATTTCCAAATCTTTCATTAATATCACAGATTAACTGTAATATATCCTGTGAAGTACGATAATCGAGTGCGCCAGTCGGTTCATCACAAAGAAGTATATCTAGATTCTTTATGACTGCACGTCCAATTGCAGTACGCTGTTGTTGTCCACCAGATAATTGATTAGGTAATTTATTTTGATGCTCATATAAACCAAGTGTATGTAATAAATCATCAATATCCAAAGGCTTCTTACTTAAATAAGCACCTACTTTGATATTCTCTCTCACTGTTAAGTTAGGAATTAAATTATACATCTGGAATATATAACCTAAATGATCACGTCTATATTGACTTAATTTCTTCTCTTTCATTGTCTTTAAATGATGTTTATTAATAATAAGTTCTCCCTCATCTAAACTATCAATACCCCCAATAATATTAAGTAGTGTAGATTTACCAGAACCAGAAGGACCAAGCAATACACAGAATTCTCCTTTATTAATAGTCATATTAATCCCCTTTAATACATCAATATGGCTTTCTCCTTATCCAAAAGACTTTTTTAACCCCTTAATCTCTAAAAAAATCATAACATCTCCTCCTATGTTAGTCTTACCTAACTATATTATAGCCAAATAGTTAGCTCGTGCAAACTAAAAACTATGATATAATGAAGAAAAAATGAGGTACATATATGAATTATACAGAAGAAGAATTATGCACATTAGTAGATCAATTACCGGATATTCAATATAACTTACAAATGCCTGTGACTTCTATTAATCTATTAGGCTTAACACCTGATTTATTTGATGAAGAAGTCTATGAAATATTAAAGGATTATTTTACTGAGCAGAAATACAATGTCCTTACAACATTCTTATATCATGATACATCACTTGATATGGCCGGTTATGCAGATGTAAATATTGTAGTATCAGTCAAAGGGTTAAAGATTGCTGAATTATTAAAAGAGAAGTATGGCACACCTTATGTTGTAGGATTCCCTTATGGGAAGTTCTCTTCTTATTTCTTTATGGCTGTTGAACAGGCATTAGAAACGGGCATTGACCAGATTCCTTATCAGAATTTCTTTAGACTACAGACAGAGCAGATGATTCAATTACACGGTGATCCTGTGATTATGAGTTCTATTGGTTTCTCTTTATCCCAACAATATGATTTTGGTTATCAAGTGATATCAGATAGAAAAGAAACATTAGGTACAGTAGATTTAAAGGATACTAAAAAAGATGATATCCAAGTCGATATCACCTTCCCATTACATGAATCTATATTTGATTTAACCATTCATGACTTGTAATACACAATTTTCTATTGTTTCTATTCCCTGATCATGAAAAGCATGAAGTAAATCTTCATCATAAGTTCCTGGCTGCATCCAGGCATACTTAATACCAAGCTCTCTCATCTCTCTGATATAAGTCATACCAATTGTTTTATTGACGACAAAAACAACAACATCTACAGGATACTCTATATCTATCAGAGATGTATACATCTTATCATTGTCTATTGTGTCATACTTAGGAGATATACCATAGACATGCTTACCTGCATTCTTTAAGCACTGATATAATTGATAGCTATACTTCTTGGGATCAGGACTCATCCCAATGATACAATAATTATTATAGATCTTTAAAATATCTCTTTCTTTCATCGTTCATCACCGTTTTCATTATATCATACCACCAACATTTTTGATTGAATTTTACACCATAATAATGCATTTGTGGTATAATGACAAACGCGAATTGATATGTTAATATAGACACGTATTAAATAAGAAAGGAAGGTCGTTTATAGTGTACGATATTATAGTTGTAGGTGCTGGCCATGCAGGTATTGAGGCATGTCTTGCTGGTGCAAGAACAGGAAATAAAACATTACTTATTACAAGCAACTTCTCTAATGCAGGAAGCATGCCTTGTAATACATCCATTGGAGGACCTGCAAAGGGCATTATTGTAAGAGAAATAGATGCACTTGGGGGACAGATGGGTAAAACTACAGATGCGACTTACCTTCAGATGAAGATGTTGAATACTGCAAAAGGACCAGGTGTTCAGTCTCTTCGTGCACAGGCAGATAAGAAAGCTTATCCACGCTATATGCAGAAAGTATTAAAGGAACAAGAAAATCTTGATATTGTAGAAGCAATGGTAGAGGATTTGATTGTAGAAGGTGATGAGTGTAAGGGTGTTATCCTTGCAGATGGTACATGCTATGAATCTCATACTACAATTCTTACTACAGGAACTTATTTAAAGGCTGAAGTCCTTGTCGGTCATTCTAAGACTCCTAGTGGACCAGATAAACAGAAGGAAAGCTTATATTTATCAAGTAAGTTAAAGGATTATGGATTTAGAATCCAAAGATTAAAGACAGGTACACCACCTCGTGTAGAAATTAATTCTATTGATTATTCAAAAACAACAGTACAGCCGGGTACAGATGCGAAACTTTCATTCTCATATGAAACAACACATTTCACACCAGTAGAAGATCAGACTGTATGTTACTTAACATATACAACGGCAGAAACACATAAACTTATTAGAGATAATCTAGATAAATGTGCGATGTTCTCAGGACTTATTAAAGGTATTGGACCACGTTATTGTCCATCTATTGAGGATAAGGTTGTTAAGTTTGCGGATAAGGAAAGACATCAGATCTTCCTAGAACCAGAATCTAAGGAAATGAATACAATCTATGTACAGGGATTCTCTACATCAATGCCTCATGATATTCAGGAAAAGATGGTACATTCATTACCAGGACTTGAAAACTGTACTATTTTAAAATATGCATATGCGATTGAATATGATGCGATTGATCCATTACAGTTGTGGCCTAGTCTAGAAACAAAGGTTTTAAAGAATCTCTTTACTGCAGGTCAGATCAATGGTACTTCAGGTTATGAAGAAGCAGCAGGTCAGGGTCTTATTGCCGGTATTAATGCGTCTAAGAAGGTAAAGGGTAATAAACCTTTAATCTTGAAACGTGATGAAGCCTATATTGGTGTATTGATTGATGACTTAGTGACTAAAGGTACTAAAGAACCATATCGTATGTTAACAAGTCGTGCTGAATATAGATTATTATTAAGACATGATAATGCGGATGAAAGATTAAGAAAATATGGCCATGATGCAGGTCTTGTAAATGATGAAGTCTACTCACTTTATCTAGATAAAATGAATCGTATTCATGCTGAAATAGAACGTCTAGATACCATTCATTTCTCACCTAAGAGTGAAATCAATGACCTCTTAGAAGAGAAGGGCTCAACACGTTTAAAAGAAGGTGTAACTGCCCGTTCTATTCTTCAAAGACCAGAATTAGTCTATGAAGACTTATTACCTTATATTGAACATGTTGACTTAACTGAAGAAGAAATGAGAAGAGTCACTATTCTTATTAAATATAAGGGATATATTGAAAAAACATTAAGACAAGTAGAAAAAGTAAAGAATATGGAAGAAAAGCAGATTCCTGCAGACTTAGACTATGATGATGTATTAAACTTATCATTAGAAGCAAGACAGAAACTAAAGAAGGTCAGACCTGTAACTATTGGTCAGGCAACACGTATTTCTGGTATTAATCCTGCAGATATTTCTGTTTTACTTATTCACTTAAAAACACAATACGGAGATTAATATGACACAACAAGAATTTATTGTGAGCTTAGAAGAAAAAGGCATTGTGCTTTCAGAGAAACAGATTGAACAGTTTGAAAAGTATTATGAAATACTCGTAGAATGGAATGAAAAGATGAATTTAACCGCTATTACAGATAGAGAAGGTGTTTATTTAAAACACTTCTATGATTCTCTTACAATTGCGTTTGATTTCCCATTCTCTAATCAAACAATCTGTGATGTAGGTGCAGGTGCTGGATTCCCTTCAGTTCCACTTAAAATCGTTTATCCAGAATTAAATGTCACTATTGTAGATTCTTTGAATAAGAGAATCACATTCTTGAATCACTTATTTAAAGAATTAGAATTAGATCATATTCAAGCAGTTGCATCACGTGCTGAAGATTTCTGTAAAGATCATCGTGAATCATTTGATATTGTCATGGCACGTGCAGTTGCAAGATTAAATATCTTAGATGAACTTTGTCTCCCATTAGTGAAGAAAGATGGTTACTTCCTTTCATTAAAAGGACTCAAAGCCCCTGAAGAATTAAAAGATGCGAAGGGAGGCATAAAGGTACTTGGAGGAGAAGTGATGGATGATTTTACTTTTACTTTAAGTGATCAGAATGATCATCGTCATAACATCGTGATCAAGAAAGTGAAATCAACACCTGCAAAGTACCCAAGAAACTATGGACAAATTAAGAAGAAGCCTTTATAGAAAGAAAAAGAACGTTATTAAAGATGCTTATTGTTTCTTAGACATCAATGATATTGTTGCGAATAAGGAACAGCCAAGAACTCATTTTGAAGATGAGAAGATCCAGGAACTCGCTGAATCTATTATGCAGAATGGTCTCTTACAGCCTATCGTAGTCAGAGAATATGAAGGTAAATATCAGATTGTTGTAGGGGAAAGAAGATACCGTGCCTGCAAACTAGCAGGTATTACAGAAGTGCCATGTATCATTCAGGAACTTGATGACAATCAGACAGCCAATGCCGCATTAGTAGAAAATATTCAAAGAGAAAATCTTTCAGCAATAGAAGAAGCCTTAGCTTACCAGCAGATTCTAGATACACAGGGTTTAACTCAAGCCCAGCTCGCTGAAAAAGTAGGTAAGAAACAGTCTACAGTAGCTAATAAACTTAGACTCTTAAAGCTTCCTATGACAGTACAGGAATCAGTTAAGAAAAAAGAAATCTCTGAAAGACATGCCCGTGCTTTATTAAAACTAGAAGATACAGCACAACAAAATAATATGTTGAAGGAGATTCTTGAACAGAATTTAACTGTCGATGAAACAGAAAAAAGAATTGCGAAACTATTAACACCTAAAAAAGAAAAACCACGTGTACGTAAATTTTCTAGAAGTGTTAAAATCGCAATCAATACAATCAATCAGGCAGTAAAGATGGTCACTGATGCAGGAACTGATGTAGAAGAAAACATCGATGAAACAGATGACGAAGTCATCATTACTCTAAAAGTAAAGAAGTAGATCCTAATTATTAGGACCTACTTCTTTTTTAAATCTTTCTGGAATTCTATTATGGAACACAATATCCATAACTTCATCATAACTAAATTCATAACATTCATCTGTTTCAGTCACATGTATTCTTAATACATCACCTCTTTCTGCTTCTGTTAAGAATAAATATAAATTTTTCATTAATTCTTCCATAGGGTACCTCCTATATATTTATTCTCAAAGAAACTTTAAATTACTTAATGATATAATAAAAAAGATTGAGCTAAGCTCAATCTTCAACACATACGCATACGGGTGCTGGAATCTCTAATTCAGAATCTGTCATCAATAGCTTTTCATTCTCTTCATCAAAAGTAAGTACCTGAAGCTTATTATCTTCCTGTGCACCTACAATAACATACTTATCGTCAATAATATTAAAGTCTCTAGGTTCTTTACCAGTATGTACCATATAAAGTAAAGAAATCTTACCATTCTCTTTATTGACTCTATATAAGGCAATAGAATTATGACCTCTATTAGAAATAAGTAGATGTTCTCCACTCTTTGTGAGATGAATTGCGGCAGCTGCATTAAATCCCTTAAAATGACGTGGAACACAATGAATGGCCTGAACTAAACTCATACGACCCTCATTATATTTAAAGACCATGATCTTATTTGCAATCTCATTAATGAGATAACCATAACGCCCATCCTGTGAGAAAATCAAATGTCTAGGACCAGAACCAGGTACAACATTTACTGTATAATCTGTATTCTCTTTAAGAACACCATCTTTATAATTGTACATTACAATCTTATCAGCCCCTAAATCTACAGCATATAAGAAACGTCTGTCAGGTGTAAAACCAACATTATGTACATGAGGTGCAGTCTGTCTCTTTAATAAATCAGGCCCCATACCAGTATGTCTCACAGCACCAATCTTATGATCAATACGATAATTTTCTAGTTTATAGGCAGCTGTTGCACCAACATGATAATTAGCTGCAAAGATATACTTATTATCATCAGAGATACATAAATGTGTATAACTTCTACCAGAAGAAGAATAGTTATTATTAAGAATCAATTCATTCTTATGAATACTAAAACTTCCTAATCCTCCACCTTCATTATTAGATTTTGCATTCTTATAAGATACATAAAGTTCTTTATTTTTCGCAATCAGATATGATGGAAAATCTTGAGTTAAAATCTGTTGTATTTTCTTTAATTCTAATGTTTCTTCATTAAAAGAAACGATATAGATTCCTTTATCGTTACCTTTACCGTAACTTGCAACATAAAACGTTTTCATAGGACACCTCCACATGAAAATATTTTATCACAATTATTCTCTATTTACTAATGAGTTTCATTATTATAAAATGATTGTACAATAGTCAAAGGAGGACAAAAGGTTGGATAATAAGGAACTTTTATCTATGAGTGATGGTCTTTTAATTCAATTATTACAGAAAAATGCAAGATATAAGGTTTCTGACCTAGCCGCTGCGCTAGCAGAATCTAAAGACAGCATTGTAGAAAGATTAAATAGACTAGAAAAAGAGAAGATTATTTGTGGTTACCATACTATTGTCAACTGGGACAAGACAAATACTGAACTTGTGACTGCGATGATTGAGATTAATGCTATTCCTGAAAGAGAATATGGTTATGATCGTATTGCGTCACATATTTATAAGTATGAAGAAATTGAAACAATGTATTTATTATCAGGTGATTATGATTTTATGTGCATTGTGAAGGGTCGTACTATGCAGGAAGTCGCGCACTTTGTTGCATCTAAATTAGCATGTATTCCTGGTGTTACAGGAACAAAAACAACATTTGTGTTAAAGCCATATAAGACAGATGGACATGTCCTAGTAGATGATGAAGATGGTAAAAATACGCGACTGGTGGTGACTCCATAAAATGGATTATGAGAAGAAATTAAGTACCGCAGCACAAACTATTAAACCAAGTGGTATTCGTAAGTTCTTTGATCTTGCAAACCAGATGGAAGGTGTTATTTCATTAGGTGTAGGGGAACCTGATTTTGCGACACCTTGGAAGATTAGAGAAGCTGCAATCTATTCAATTGAAAAAGGACGTACTTTCTATACTGCAAACAGAGGTTTATTAGAATTACGTCAGGAAATTAGTAATTATTATTATCGTCGTTTTGGTGTACATTATGATCCTGAAAATGAAATTATTGTGACTGTAGGCGGTTCAGAAGGTATCGATATCGCAGTAAGAGCCTTAATGAATCCAGGTGATGAAATGATTATCTTAGACCCAGGATATGTTGCTTATGAACCAAGTGTTATTCTTTCAGGAGGAGTACCTGTAAGAATTCACCTAGAAGAAAAAGATGAATTCAAATTAACACCTGAAAAGCTCAAAGCAGCTATTACACCAAAGACAAAGGTCATGTTGATCAATTTCCCATCAAATCCAACAGGTGGGGCAATGACAAGAGAAGACTATGAGAAACTTGTACCTATTATTAAAGAATCAGGTATTATTGTTATATCAGATGAAATCTATGCAGAATTAAGTTATGAAGAACCATTTAGTACATTGGCTTCATTCCCAGAAATCAGAGATCAGATTGTTGTCATCAATGGTTTCTCTAAAGCTTATGCTATGACAGGCTGGAGATTAGGTTATGTCCTTGCAAACCCAGTACTCTCTAAGGCAATGTGTAAGATTCATCAGTATATTATCATGTCAGCACCTACTGGTGCACAATATGGTGCAATAGATGGCCTGAGACATTGTGATAAAGAAGTAGAAGAAATGAGAGCTTCTTATCTCTCACGTAGAAACTTCCTTGTAAAAACATTTAATGATATGGGACTTCATACATTTAACCCAATGGGTGCTTTCTATGTATTCCCATGTATCCGTTCTACAGGACTTACATCTGAAGAATTCTGTGAAGAACTATTAAATGATCAGAAGGTAGCCTGTGTACCAGGTACAGCCTTTGGTGATGCTGGAGAAGGATTTATTCGTGTCTCTTATGCATACTCACTAGAAGAATTAAAAATTGCGACTGAGAAGATTAAACTATTCTTAGATAACTTAAAAAACAGATCTCATTAGAGGTCTGTTTTTTCTCTTTCCTGCATCTCCTGATAGCTATAAACACAGCCACAGTAGTTCTGTCTATACATATGATATTCATCACTCATACGTGTTGATTTCAAATAACCATTATCCTTCTTAAAATCACTATGAAGGAATTTTGGTGCTTCTAGATCTAAATCATCACCAATCTCATTGATCCATTGGCTATTCTTATGAGGAGAAACAGACAACACAGTTGTCCAATAATCAAAACCATGCATTCTAGCATAATCTCTTGCTTTCTTCATTCTTACTTTATAACACACATAACAGCGATAGCCCTTTTCTCCAGTATCCTTATATGGCGCAATATGCGTTAAATATTCTTCAGGATTATAGGTATCTTCTACCACCTGCACATTCTGGTTCTCTTTATCATTGAACTCTTTCACAAATCTTTCTAACTCAGATTCACGACGATGATACTCATCAGCAGGGTAGATATTACTATTTGTATAATAAATAGTAATATCAAAGTACTGACATAACTCTTTAATTACATTAGAAGAACAAGGACCACAACATGCATGAAGCAATAACTTTGGACGTCCTTCTAAATGTTTAAGAGTCTCCAACATCACTAAACGATAATTCTGTTTCATTAGTGAATAAACATTGCATCACCAAATGAGAAGAAACGATACTTCTCATTTACTGCAATCTTATAGGCATTTAAGATATGTTCTCTACCTGCAAGAGCACTTACAAGCATCACTAATGTAGATTTAGGAAGATGGAAGTTTGTGATCAATGCATCAATACCAGTAAATGTATAACCAGGATAAATAAAGATATTTGTATTTTCATGAGCTGCTTTGAAGCATCCATATTTAGAATGGTTAGCTTCTAGTGTACGACAAGAAGTAGTACCTACCGCAATAATACGTCTACCTTCTTTTTTAGCCTGATTTAATTTTTCAGCTACTTCTTCACTAATTTCATAATATTCACTATGCATATGATGTTCTAATACATTTTCTACCTTAACAGGTCTAAATGTACCTAAACCAACATGTAAAGTCACATCTAGGATTTCAACCCCTTTTTCTCTTACTTTCTGAAGTAATTCTTCAGTAAAATGTAAGCCTGCAGTAGGGGCAGCAGCACTACCTTCTACCTTTGCATAGACTGTCTGATAACGATCAGGATCATTTAACTTTTCTTTAATATATGGTGGTAAAGGCATAATACCTAACTGATCAAGAATTTCATAGAAAATTCCATCATAAATCATCTTGAAGATACGAATACCTTCTTCTCTGATTTCAGTACACTGAGCCTTTAAACGACCATCACCAAAAGTAATCACAGTACCTAGTTTTACAATCTTCGCATTACCTACTAAACATTCCCATAAATCATCATGAAGATCCTTTAATAAAAGAACTTCTACATGTCCACCAGTTTCTTCCTTAAGACCATAAAGACGTGCTGGAATAACCTTTGTATTATTCCTTACAAGCACATCACCAGGCTTTAGATAATCTAAAATATCATAGAAATGTTTATGTTCAACATCTCCTGTTTCTTTATCTAGAACCATTAAACGTGAAGTATCACGTTTCTTTAATGGTGTCTGTGCAATTAATTCTTCTGGAAGATCATAATCAAATAATTCAATATCCATAAAACTAAAACGCCCTTTCATAAACATCACGACCATACTGTTCTAAGAATTCTTCCTTAAAATCAGCTAAACGGTCTTCTTGAATTGCTTTTCTAATATCTGCTGCAAGATCTAATAAGAATGCAACATTGTGAATAGATAATAAAGACTTACCAAAGATTTCATCACACTTGTGAAGATGTCTTAAATAAGCTCTTGTATAATTTCTACATGCATAACAATGACACTTATCATCAATAGGAGTAAAGTCACGTTTATACTTTTCATTATTGATATTCATACGTCCATGATGTGTCATAAGTGCACCATGTCTTGCGACACGTGTAGGAAGTACACAGTCAAACATATCAATACCTCTCATAGCACCTTCGATTAAATCAATAGGATTACCTACGCCCATTAAATATCTAGGCTTATCTTCAGGTAACCACTTGACACTATCTTCAATCATTTTATACATGATTGGTTTAGGTTCACCTACAGAAGTACCACCAATAGAATAACCAGGGAAATCCATATCAACTAAAGTCTTAGCACTTAGTTCACGTAAATCCGCAAACTCACCACCCTGGACAATACCAAATAAAGCCTGGTCTTCTCTCTTATGTGCTTCCTGACCTCTCTTAGCCCATCTTAATGTTCTTTCTACAGAATTCTTCATATAATCATGAGTACATGGATAAGGTGCACATTCATCAAAACTCATAATAATATCAGCCCCTAAATCTTCCTGAATTGCGATAGACTTCTCAGGAGATAAGAATAGCTTAGAACCATCTACAATACTCTTGAAGGTAACACCTTCTTCTTCAATCTTACGTGTCTTACCTAATGAGAATACCTGGAATCCTCCAGAGTCTGTAAGAATAGGCCCATCATAGTTCATGAACTGATGAAGCCCTCCTGCATCTCTTACAATATCACTTCCTGGTCTTAACCATAAATGATAAGTATTCGCAAGTACAACCTGAGAGCCCATTTCTTTAAGCTGTTCAGGAGAAATACCTTTTACTGTTGCCAGTGTTCCTACAGGCATGAACATAGGTGTTTCTACATCACCATGTGGTGTATGAAGAATCCCATATCTTGCGCCTGTCTGTTTACATACGTGTTTACATTCATACCAAAAATCTTTCATTTAATCACCTCGATAACCTTGGATATTATACGAAAAAATACGCATTAAATCAATAAAAAAGGGGAAAGCTCCCTAACGTTAAGCATATTAGGGTAACTCAATAGATTTGGAATTTACTCAAACTATAAAAAATGTCAGGAGTATAAAACTCCTGACAATAGCATTTAGGTGTTAACGTTTTACTCTATACAGAAAATATAACCCCTCTAGTTAGTTTTAAATGACGGAATATTATCTGTTTTTTAAGTCATCCAGTTTTTTAAGGATTAGAAGACCAAAGATAATAATCAGTCCAATAATCATTACGCCATAGGCTCTGATATTTATATCATAAGGGGATATAATATACACTATTTGTTCGACACAAACTAAAGCAAAAAGTGATGAAATAAACCAAATGAAAAATTTTACTACAAGACTGTTCTTCATATATGTTCCTCCAAATTGAAGTATTATTTCTTACATATATATTTTATCATTATCCTCTCCTTTGAAAAAGTAAAACAAAAAAATCCAGGAAATAATCCTGGATTAATCAAATGTGACATATTCGTTATCTAAAGGTTTAGCCCCTTCAACATGATCTACATCAAGAACACAGATATTCGCATTCATAGATGGGTCATATTCAATATGTGTATGACCTTCTAATAGAAGCCATTCATTAGGTATGAATTTAGAGGCATATTCACTTACACAAAGCATACCAATTAATGAAGTATCCTGTTCACAACATACCATTGCATAACGACCAAGAATAAAACCATTAGGAATCACTTTATCACGACCTATGAATTTACCTTTAATTTTAATTGTCTTTTGATCATAACGTTCTGGATGTTCCATCGCATCATAACAGAAGATACCAAAATCATGATCAGCAACTTCTAAATGATCCTGTGTATAATCATATGGTAATTCATCATCCTGCATAGTATTTACAGAACCATCTTTATTTTCATAGATGATCTGACATACAGGATTCATTGCCTTGATGTTGTTTCTTAAAGTAGACTTCTTCATACCATCTTCAATACGGTTAAAGATGACTAAGTCACTCTTAGCACAATGTTGGAATAAGAGTGCACGCATGTTATTCACATAAAGCTGGAAAGTAGAGGCATTAATAGTAGTTAGAATCTGTACAACATCCCAGTTTTCAGGGAATGGTGATTCTACAAACTGATCTACATTCCACATACCATTAAATTCTACAAGAACCTGTGTAGGATGATATTTCTTCTTTAAATCCTTAAAGAAATCGGCAGTTAAGTCTTCTTCATTCTCTACATAAACGATTTCACAGTTATGTTCCTTAATAGCTGCTTCATTATATTCTACTTCACCTTCTTCTGTCACAATAAGCACAGATGTCTCATAATCACAGAAGTCAGTATTAATAATTGTATCGTTGATAAATGTTGTTTTACCACTTTCTAAAAAGCCAGTAAATAGATAAATTCTTGTTTCTAAATTATCCATACATTAACCTTTCATTAAATCATAGATTTTATGTGCATCAAGCTTTTCACCAATCACACACATTCTTCCACCAACATCTGGTGTACATTCACGGATTTCATAATCACCACTTACAAAGTCAAACTCAAACCACTTACCATCAGTACCCTTCACAATACCCTTAGAACGAAGAATATGACCTAAAGATTCGTCAGTACCTAAAGTCTTTAACTTATCATCAAGTTCTTCTTTAGTAAATGGATGTGCTGTTTCAATACCAATACTATTGAATACTTCATCTGCATCATGCATATCTTCTTCATCATAGTATAATGTGCTTTCTCCATCATGGTGATGATGTTCATGATCGTGATGATGACCACATTCACATTCATGATCATGTTCATGGTGATGTCCACATTCGCATTCGTGGTCATGATCATGATGGTGACCACATTCATGGTCATGATCGTGGTGATGATGATGTTCATGATGATGTCCATGAACACTTTCCTGATGTTCCTTTTCAGCCGCAATCAATGCCTTTTCTAAAGCATCCTTATGATTACTTGCTTCAAGAATCATATCACCTGTAATCTGATCCCATGGAGTAGTAACGACTGGTGCATGAGGATTTAATTCTCTAATAATATCTAAACATTCCGCAATCTTTTCTTCAGACACATCCTGTGAACGGCTTAAGATTACACAGCTTGCTGCTCCAATTTGGTTATTAAAGAACTCACCAAAGTTCTTATGATACATCTTACATTTCTTTGCATCTACTACAGTAAAGAAACGATCAAGTGTTAAATCAGCACCATGTACCTTCTGTACAGCCGCAATAATATCAGATAACTTACCAACACCTGTTGGTTCAATAATAATACGATCAGGATGATATGTATCTACAACTTCCTTTAAAGCTGTTTCGAAGTCCCCTGCAAGACTGCAACAAATACAACCCTGACTTAATTCATTGACAGTAATACCTGCATCACGCATAAAACCACCATCAATTCCAATTTCACCAAACTCATTTTCAATGAGTACTAACTTTTCATCTTTTAAAGATTCATTTAATAATTTTTTAATAAGTGTTGTTTTACCAGCACCTAAGAATCCAGAAATAATATCAACTTTTGCCATTTTATTGACTCCTTTCTTAACCATCTCACATTATATCATTTTTCTTAAAAAACGCTCATAAAATGATAAAAAAGCTTATATAAACTTTTCAATAAATAAGCCTATTCCATTAGAATCTTTATCCTCTGTGACATAGTTAGCGACAGCTTTCGCATGAATAGACCCGTTTTCCATTACTACACCAACACCTGCTTCTTCCAACATATCTATATCATTATCTTCATCACCAAAAGCCATACATTGAGATATAGAAATATCATGAAGGGCTAAAGCCTCTTTCAAACCATTAGACTTAGACACATGAGGATTCATATATTCATATAAGAAACTGGTAGTCACTAAGGCAGACGCTTTATATTCTTTATTCTTAAATGATTTAGAACGTTCTACTATCTGAGGCATATAGCTTGGATTACATATAATCATCAATTTACGATAAGGACGTGTTAAGAATGTATCAAAATCTACAACTCTATATTCAATTCCATCACCCTCAGCCATATTTCTAATATAGTCATCATCCTTAGGTGCATATAGAATACCTTCATGACAGATTGTAAAGTTACAATCCATATCTTTGTAATGATTCATGATTTCTTTAATCAATTCAGGACTCAAAGTATGATTCTCCTGATATATATCAAGAATATAATCATCAATCTCAGAACCTCCAGAACCCACTACAAAATCAATACATCCTTCAATACCCCATGATTTCATATGATTTCTTACACTATCTGCATCTCTACCTGTACATATTCCAAATAATATACCTTTACTTCTTGCTTTCTTGATAGCTGCAACAGTTCTTTCATCTACGACCTGTTTACTAGTCAGTAATGTTCCATCTACATCACATACAATAGCACGTATATCCATATTTATTCCCCCGTCATTTTTATTATAGTACTTTGTCTTCTTTTCAATATTCTCTTCATAATGTCTCCTAAATAAGCTGTATAAAGAGTATCTAATACAAATAATAGACTTAATTTTGTGTTATAGGAAGATATTTTCTTATAGTGATTTTCTTTTAACGTAATCTCAATTTCAGGATCATATTCAGTAGAAGAAATCAGTAGAATAGGGACATGATTCTTATGCAAAATTGAAGGAATCTTATCTGATAACATCCCACGTCCATTAAATGTAGTGACTATTGCAAGGCGAGAAGAATCATTTGATGAAAAAAATAATTGTGATTGATATTCTTCTTTTAAGAATTCAATCTTCCTTTTATATTCTGATGTATTACTTTTAGTCGCTAAGTGATAAATAGAAATCACCAAAACATGCTTCACTTATTTCCTGGTTAGACATATGAATCACTTTCTTAGAATTATCTAAAATATTTATCATATTTCTACAACTATATATATGTATGTGTTATAATCCCAAAAAAAGGAAGGTGATATTTATGATAGATGGACATATGCATCTAGAATATGGGGATCTCTCAAAAGAATATATACTACAGTTTGTGGAAAGTGCAGTAAAGAATGGTATGGATGAAATACAGATTCTTGATCACACACATCGTTTTAATGAATTTAGACCTGTTTATGAAGGCGTAAGAAAAGCATCTCCTTATCAAGAAGAATGGTTAAACAATAAAGAAATGAAGTTTCATAGTACTTTAGATGAATATTGTGCTTTGATTAAAGAAATCAAGGCAATGGATTTACCTATTAAGGTGTCTTTTGGTTTAGAGGTATGTTATGTACCTGAATATGAAGAAACAATTCGAGAAATATTAAAACCTTATCATTTTGATTTCTTAGTAGGAGCCATTCATTCTATCGACGGTAAACTCTATGATATGAAATGGTCAGAAGAAATCTTATGGAACAAGTATCCTGTGGATAAAATCTATAAGAGATACTATGAATGTGTTTTCTCACTTGTAAAATCTGATTTATTTACACAGCTTGCACATCCAGATACGATTAAGATGTTTGGCCATTATCCTACTTATGACTTACAGCCTACATATGATGAACTTGCTGAATTATTAAATGAACATCATATGAAAGCAGAAAACAATGTAGGATGTTACTATCGTTATCATACACTTGATATAGGCTTATCCGATCAGTTATTACAGACCTTTAAAAAACATCATGTCCAGATGATTACTGCAAGTGATGCGCATCATCCAGAAGATGTAGGTCGTAATATAGCGGATGTCTGGGATAAAACAATGAAGTGAAGACTATCTTCACTTTTTTGATATATTTTTATCATAATAGTACTTGAATGATATACAAATATTGATAAGTTTGTTTCTAATTTTATATTGAATGATTCACTGGAATTTAATGAATATATAATAAATATAGAGGAAGGAGAGAAACTTATGAAGAAGATTTTATTGGTGTGTAATGCTGGTATGTCAACAAGTATGCTTGTACTCAAGATGGAAAAAGCAGCACAGGATAAAGGTATTGAAATGGAAGTAAAGGCTCTCCCAGTAACAGATGCAGAAAAAGAACTCAATGACTGGGATGTCATTATGTTAGGTCCACAAGTTCGTCATATGGAAAAGAGATTAAGAGAATTAACATCTACACCTATTGAAGTTATCAATATGCGTGACTATGGTATGATGAATGGTGAAAAGGTTTTAGATGCTGCTCTGAAAATCCTCGGATAATATTTGATAATTGTATTATTCCTTAATGTGAAAAGTGAAGATGGGTTCATCTTCACTTTTTATTTTTCTCCAGTCTTTCTAAATGTTTCTGATGGAGCTCTTTATAATGATTAAAAGCATGAGGATTTAATTCCTGCAGCTTCTTTTCATATTTGCTACGGTACTGTTTTAATACACGTAATGTTTCAGGATTCATTTCCTGTAACTTTTCTTCAATACGATCACGATATTGTTCGAGTCGTTCTTCTACATACTGCTCATTTTCATGAATCTTTTCCATGATTTCTGGAATATGCATTTCTAGTCTTGATAAGAATTCATCCGCTTCAATCAAACCTAGTTCACCAAAGTTTGTATGATTTTCAATATCCTTTAATAGATCAGGAGATAAGTCTGTTTTAGAATGAATCTTATCCAACATTTCTTGAGTCATCTTCTGTTTATACTTTTCAGCTTCATTTCCAAAGGCCCATTCTAATTCAGGTTGTATAAATGAGATATGAGATGTTTCTAAATCTTCTAATGGATAAGGAGGTACAAGCCCACAATCTAATAAAGCCTGCTGCATTGTACGTCTTACATGACCACTTGTAATTATTTCTATACCACCATTTTCTCTTAATGCCTGATTAAGATGATCCATATGACGTGTTAGATAGAAATCTATATTTCTTTTCTGTAGATCATTATAGAAGATAACCAAACGATCAATTGCAGTAAAATCAATATTACTAATACCAGATGCATCTACAATAACCTGCTCAGTATCTTCTTTAATCGCTTTTTCTATATCTTCCTGGAACTTATCAATATTCGCAAAAAATAGATTTCCTGGGAAACGATAAATAATAGTATGTTTAATTGGTCTTGCATTCGCATTCTTCTCTAGGTTAAAGAAACCTGTCTGTCCGGGAATAACACCTAAGAAATGGGCTGGTGGAGTGACAGCCTTAATAACTACAGCGAGGAATGATAAGACAATACCGATTACTACACCATAAATAGTTCCAAAGATAAGTACTCCACAACATGCTGCCATAAAGATATAGAACTCATTTCTACTTTCTTTAAATAAACGTTTACCTAACGCAAAGTGACAGGCACCAAGTAAGGCAGTAATCACAATCGCAGTTAAAATAGGAACAGGAAGATATTCAATGAACCCTGTACCAAATAATAGAAGAAGTGCCATAGTTGCAGCAGCTGATAAGCTCATCGCCTGAGTCTTACATCCATACTGTCTTGCGAGACCAGTTCTAGAAACAGAACCATTCGTTGGACAGCATCCTACAAGTGAAGTAGCCAGTTCAGCCATACCATAGGCAAATATTTCTTTATTTCCATCTAATTTATAGCCATCTTTCATTGCATTACCCTGTGCAGATAATAAAGTCTGTGCGAGTACAACTATCGCAATAGATAATGTAGTAAAGAATAAAGCAGAAATATCTACATGGGCAATAGAAGGGATCACAAGTTTTGGTAAACCTGAATCAACATGAGGTAACAGTTTTACTCCATATTTTTCTAAAGGGAATACGGCAGTCAATAAAGCCCCTATAAACATCATAAGAATAGGCATAGGAATCTTCTTATTTATTCTCTTTACGACAAGAATAATGACAAGGGTACTAATACCTAATACAAAAGATAAACCATTAAAGAGTGGTAACTCTTTAATAATATGATTGACTAGTTCGAATATTTCACCTGTTCCTGTTGTCCCACCAAAGAGTTTAGGAACAAGCATCATAATAATAGATAAACAGATACCTGTTACGAATCCACCCATGACAGGTGTAGAAATATACTTAACAGCACGTCCTGCTTTAATAATTGAAAAGAAGATCAACCATAAAGCAACCATGAGTGCAATAACAGGGACCACCTGCATTGCTTCTTTAGTTCCTGCAGTAATACCAAGAGATGCAAGAGCACTTCCAGTAAGAGCTGCAGGGGCTGCATCTACACCAAATACAAAATCATGACTCGTAGTAAAAAAACTAAATACGAGAATAGGAACCAAAGAACCATATAAACCATAGACCATTGGCAGACCTGCTACCTGAGCATAACCCATGGATATAGGAATAGATATAAAAGCAACAATAATACCTGCAAAAATATCATTCATTGTCGCATTCTTAAATTTCTTCATACGCCACCTCTTTCTTAATTCTAATTATAATGATTTATCAAAATGAGTCTATCTCTATCAAAATGCGCCTATATTGTATACAATCTGAAATAATTTTTAAATTATTTGTATTTTTTAATAATATCAGTGGACAAATTTGTAATAAACTAATATAATGCATATAAATTAAAAAGGAGGACGTCGAAAATGACAGATAAGAGAGTTTATAATTTTTCTGCAGGACCATCTCAGTTACCTGTAGAGGTATTAAAGGAAGCAGCAGATCAGATGCTGAATTATAAAGGCTCAGGAATGAGCGTAATGGAGATGAGTCATCGTTCCTCAACATACCAAAAGATTTTTGATGATACAAAAGCAACTTTAAAGAAAGTTTTAAATATTCCAGATAACTATAAGATTCTATTATTACAAGGAGGGGCAACACAGGAATTCACAAACATTGCCTTAAATCTTATGGTGAATGGTAAATCAGATTATATCGTTACAGGAAGCTTCTCTGGCAAAGCTGCAAAAGAAGCGGCCAAGTTTGGGGATGTTCATATTGCCTATAACGGTAAGGACAACGATTTTACAGAAATTCCTACACAGGATCAGTTAGATATTCGTGAAGGTGTTGATTATGTACATCTTTGTAACAACAACACTATCTATGGTACAGAGTGGAACTATGTACCAGATACAAAGGGTGCACCACTTGTAGTAGATATGTCTTCTGATATCTTATCAAGACCTGTAGATGTTTCTAAATATGGTGTTATTTATGCCGGTGCACAAAAGAATATGGGGATTGCCGGACTCGGTGTTGTGATTATTAGAGAAGATCTAGTAAAACCACATCCAGCTAATATTCCAGTTCTTTCTGAATTAGATACTATGTTAGAAAAGGATTCTATGTATAACACACCACCATGCTGGGCTATTTATATGTTAGGTCTTGTAGTGAAATGGATTGATGAACAGGGTGGACTAGAAGTGATGAAGGAAAAGAATGAAAAGAAAGCTAAACTTCTTTATGACTACTTAGATCAGTCTGATTTCTATAAACCACATGCAAAGAAAGATGCACGTTCTAATATGAATGTGACTTTCACAACACCATCTAAGGAATTAGATGCTGAATTTGTAAAGGAATCTATTGCAGCAGGTATGACAAACTTAAAAGGACATCGTAGTGTAGGTGGTATTAGAGCATCTATCTACAATGCAATGCCTTATGAAGGTGTAGAATATTTAGTTAATTTCATGAAAGAATTCGAGGAGAAACATAAATAGTATGTATAAGATTAAAACTTTAAATAAGATTTCTGAACAGGGCTTAGAAATCTTTGACGATAATTATGAAGTCGGTGATAATTTAGAACATGAAGATGGGATCTTAGTTAGATCAGCTAAATTACATGACTATGATTTTCCAGCTGAATTAAAGGCTATTGCAAGAGCAGGTGCAGGTGTCAACAATATTCCTGTAGATACATGTACTGAAAAAGGGATCTGTGTATTTAATACACCAGGGGCTAATGCGAATGCGGTTAAAGAATTAGTATTATGTGCTTTAATCTTAAGTTCAAGACAGGTGATTCCTGGTATTGAATGGGTAAAGACATTACCAGCTGATGATTTTGGAAAAGCTGTAGAAAAAGGTAAGAGCCAGTTTGTTGGTCCTGAAATTGATGGTAAGAAGCTTGGTGTTATTGGTTTAGGGGCAATTGGTGTGAATGTAGCCAATGCAGCTGTTAAATTAGGTATGGAAGTATATGGTTATGATCCATATATCAGTGTCAATGCAGCATGGAAACTATCTAAATGGGTTCATAAAGCAGCTACTGTAGAAGAATTATTCAAGGAATGTGACTATATTACTATCCATGTACCAGCAACTCCTGATACAAAGAATATGATCAACAAGAAGTCACTTGCAATGATGAAAGACGGTGTACGTATCTTGAACTTTGCACGTGATACATTAGTAAATACTGAAGATATCATTAAAGCATTAAAGTCAGGAAAAGTGGCACGTTATATTACAGACTTTGGTTCTAAAGAACTTGTAGAAACTGAAAATACAGTTGTATTGCCACACTTAGGTGCTTCTACTCCAGAATCAGAAGATAACTGTGCAACTATGGCTGTAAAAGAAATGATTGATTACTTAGAAAATGGTAATATTCAGAACTCTGTTAACTTGCCTACAGTTGTAGAACCACGTACTACAACATATCGTGTATGTATTATTCATAAGAATATTCCTAACATGTTAGCTGTATTTGCGAACGCATTTGCGAAAAAGAGCATGAACATTGAAAACATGGTCAATAAAGCACGTGGTGAATATGCATATACTGTCATTGATACAAATGATTTATCAGAAGATATCACCAAAGTGATTGAAAATCATGAAGGTGTTATTAAAGCTAGAATTATTGCGAAGATTGTTTTCTAAATCCTTCTTTTTGAATAGTCCATCTTAGTGATGGACTTTTTCTATTGAAAAATGTAAGATGGGAGTGCGAAGGGGTGATGGGATGAATAAATTAGTAGATGCTTTATCCTGGGTGGCTATGAAATGTACTCAGAATAAATATTTAAATGCAATTAAAAATACCTTCCAGAATTATATGCCAATATCCCTTACAGGTGCTGTTGGAATATTTTGGATAAATGTACTAGTCAATGATCATGGGGGATTAGGTACTGTTTTTCCACTTATTATGGATTTAAAAATTTTTAATCCAATCTTTGAAGCATTGAATTATGCAGCTATTTCATGTATCTCTATCATAATTGTATTATTATTATCTAGTGAAATTGCTCAGGCGAATGGGGATTATGATATTTATCCTGTGATTGTTAGTTTTATATGCTGGTTGATTGTCACACCACATATTATTGATGGTCTTCATATTAATGTGCTATTACATACAGGTGGTGGTGCTATTATACATACAAAACTATCCACCTTTGTGCATATACCACCTTCTATAGGAATCACTTTGAAAGATTTTACTACGCAGGGAATAGGCTCAATTTATACATCTTTATCAGGACTCTTTACCGCAATGTTTGTCGCTATATTTGCGACAGAACTCTATCATTTATTAAGAAACTGCGATTGTCTCTTAATTAAGCTTCCTAGTCAGGTTTCTACCAATCAGGTATTATCATTCATGAATATTGTTCCTACGTTCTTGACATGCTTAATTATGAGTTCTGTCTCTTATCTTTGTATTCTAAGCACAGGTCATACACTTAATACAAATATATATAGTCTTATACAGCTTCCGTTACAGCTGATGGCAGGGGATAATTTAATTGCGGTTCTTGTTTTGTATTTTATTATCTTATTGTTTTGGACTGTTGGATTCCATGGGAAGAATCTTATGTTGCCTATCGTTGAATCTTTGTATAGACCATTACTCTATATTAATATGGCAGCATTTAATGCGGGGTTAAGAGGAAAAGATATACCATATGTATTCAATTCAACGATGTTTCAGATGTTTGGAGAAGTTGGTGGCTCAGGATGTACATTAGGGGTTGTGATATATATTCTTGTTTTTTCTCAAAGACATGATAATCGTCTAATAGCAAATATTTCTTTATTCCCAAGTTTAGCGAATATCAACGAAACAGTCATCTTTGGTATGCCCATTGTGCTTAATCCTCTATTATCTATTCCATTTATTCTTGCACCACTTGTCTCTCTTACAGCGGGTTATTTCCTTATTTCAATAGGATTCTGTCCACATGTGATCATGGAAGTACCTTGGGTTATGCCACCTATTTTAATGGGCTTCTTAGTTACTGGAGGAAGTATCTATGGGGCAATATCACATCTCATATGTATATGTATCTCAGTACTTGTGTATGCGCCATTTATTTATATATATGAGAGAAAACAAAAGAAAGAAGAATATATCTATTAAAGTGACAAAAAGAGTGGATTTATGCATACAAATTCGCTTTTTTTGTAACAACTATACAACATCCTTAAGAATACTTGTTTAATCATTTTGTTAGATTATTATAAAGATGCAAAAAGAAAATAAATTTTTGCTTCCTAAATCGTCATGAGATGTCCAGCTCATGACATTTTTTATTATTATCATTGATAAAATACCGATAAGATGATAATATATTATCATCTTAAGATTAAGGTCTTAAGATAGGAAAATCTAGTTATACATATCGTGAGGTATAGGGACCTCATGATCTTGTGCAGATATATCTGCATCTCCTGTACATTCTTATTCGGGTGCGAGGATAAGAATGATCACTGCTCGTAAGAGTATTGCTAATAATTAAATCCCTTATTGAACATGGATATAAAGTGAGTAATTAATGAAACCCTCATACTTTTAACTCATTATAACTTTGATTTTCCCAGGAACGCTGATCCTTTTAATCATTAGGGCATTGATTGAAAAACAGCCACTGCATTCATATTTCATCCATATCAAGCCAATAGAATATTTATGTAGTGCATGATCCTCCTTATGGAGGATTCTTTTTTTAACCAATTATTAATATACTCTTCACTCGATGATAACCATACTTATTGTATAAGGTGCTATACTTGTGCACAGAGAGGAAATTATATGAATTATGATGTCAATTATATAAAAGAAGTGCTTTATCATGCTGGTGAATATATTATGGGGCAGTTAAGGGATGATTCAATCTATTCTAAAGGGAAAGATGATTATGTAACCGAAATAGACCTCATTGTACAGGATCAGATTAAGACATGTTTAATGGATAAATATCCTGATGTACAGTTCATGAGCGAAGAACAGATCAATGAAGTGGATTTCAGTCAACCATGCTGGGTATTAGATCCAATAGATGGTACAACAAATCTTATTCATGATTACCATTGCAGTGTTATCTCGTTAGCATTGTTGGAAAATGGTGAACCAACAATAGGGTTGATTTATAACCTTTATATGGGTGAACTGTTTTATGGTATTAAAGGACAAGGTGCGTATCTGAATGAACATCGTATTCATGTAAGCCATCAAGAGAACCTCTCATTAAGCTTAGTATCTGTAGGGACAAGTCCTTATTATAAAGATGATGAAATGCTGGACAAGAACTTCTATACGATTAAGGAAGTTATGAAACATTGTTCTGATATACGTCGTAGTGGTTCTTGTGCATTAGATATTGCATGGACAGCGTGTGGGCGTGTAGAGGCTTATTTAGAACGTCGTGTCAAATTATGGGACTATGCTGCTGGTAAGGTGATATTAGAAGAAGCTGGCGGTATACTATGTGATTATCGTGGACATCCAATTAAAAACCAATTAATCACAAATTTAGTTGTAGGCAAAGAAAACGTTGTTCACGATCTGATATCTCAATGTATTAATAAGTAGGGTGACCTACTTATTTTTGCATTTAAAAAACCTGGAATAAATCCAGGTTAATCAATAGGTTCCTGATAGAACCTTCCTTTAACAGCATTTGTTTTGACTATATTCACAAAAGCCTGGTTATCAATACTTTTAATAATTTCATAAACATCATTGACTTCTGCAGCACTGACAACTGTATAAAGCATGACACGATCTTCATGTGTATGAGATCCTTCGCCAGTAAAACGAGTCATACCATGATGTGTCTTAACTAATAATTCTCTTTCTAATTCATCTGCTTTATTAGATATGATGAATAAAGTCATCTGCTGATCTGATTTGTGGAAAGTATCTATTGCCTGAGTAGATACGAACTGGAAGACAATAGAATAAAGAGATGCTTCAAATCCAAATAACATTCCAGAAGTTAATAATAGAATAATATTAAAACCTAAAATGATATTCCAAGAAGAGATATTCCACTTACGATGAATATAGACTGCAATAAAGTCTGTTCCTCCAGAACTTGCTTTACCATATAAAGCAATAGAAATAGCCAAACCATTTAATAAACCACCAAATAAAGCAATTAATAATGGATCAGTTGTCACCTTATAAGAAGGAATCAAATCAACTAAGAATGAGTTTAAAACAATCATTAATACACTATAACCAGTAAAACGTTTTGAAATAAGTTTAAAACCAATGATAGCTGGTATCGCATTTAATGAAATATTAAGCACAGAATAAGGTACAGAAATGTTAGCATACTTTAACATTATTCTCTGTATTAATAGAGTCATACCGGTAATACCACCAGGGACTAATTCACCAGCACGTACAAACGTCTTAATATTAAAGGCCATTAAACATGACGCAAGAATGACGCATACGAATGATTTGAGGGCTTTTATTGATTTTTTTTGTTGTATTTCCTTTTCATATAACATAAATTTAACATTTACCTCCGAAAATTCGACCAAATTGTACTATTGTTTATACTATAAAACAACCGTAATTATGTAAAAAGTGAAAAAACACATTTACATAATCTTAAGATAATACATACACAAATATGATTTTTTTGTTAAGGAGAAAAATTTATGATGTAGGTGTCTTAAGAAGACGGGAGGAAAAAAGTAAATATGAAAAAAATATTAACGCTTGTACTTACATGTGTACTTGCATTCTCACTTGCTGGTTGTGGAGGATCTAAAGATTCTTCAACTGCTGGTTCAGGAGATTTATCAGGAAAGATCTCACTTGATGGTTCTACATCAATGGAAAAATTTGTAACTGCCTTAGGCGAATCTTTCAAAGAAAAGAACCCTAACGTTACAGTTGAATCTCAGTTTACAGGTTCATCTGCTGGTATTGCTTCAGTATTAAGTGGTAAGGCTGATATCGGTGATTCTTCAAGAGCATTAACAGATGAAGAAAAGAGCCAGGGTCTTGAAGAAAACATCGTAGCTATTGATGGTATCGCAGTTGCGGTTAATAAAAATAATACTGTTAAGAATGTAACTAAAGAACAGTTAACTAAGATCTATACTGGTGAAATCACTAACTGGAAAGAACTTGGTGGTAAAGACGAAAAGATCGTTGTTATTGGTAGAGAAGCTGCTTCTGGTACGAGAGGTGCTTTCGAAGAATTATTAGAAGTAAAAGATAAATGTAAATATGCACAGGAATTAGATAATACTGGTGCAGTTGTTGCGAAATGTGCTTCTATTGAAGGTGCTATTGGTTATGTATCACTAGATGCAGTTGATAAATCAATCGACACATTACAGTTAGACGGTGTTGATTGTACAGTTAAGAACATCAAAGCTGGTAAATATGCATTACAGAGACCATTCGTAATGGCTACTAAAGGTAAAATTGAAAAGCAGTCTAAATTAGTTCAGGCATTATTCGATTACATTGATAGTGATGAAGGGCAGGCTATCATTAAAAAAGTAGGTCTAATCAGTGCTAAATAGCATTGTCGGTACCAATAAAAGTAGACAAGCATCAGAAAAGGCAGCCGCATTAATCGTTAGTGTATGTGCTGCTTTTTCAATAGTTGCAGTCGTCGCTATTACTGCCTACATGATCTATAGCGGCACACCTGCACTTGCTAAGGTTGGTATCGGAAATATCTTATTTAAAACAGAATGGGTTCCTTCTCAAGGAAAGTTTGGTATTCTTTACATTATCTTAACTTCTATTGTTGGTACTTTACTTGCAGTCTTAATCGCAATACCTGTTGGTTTATTTACTGCAGCCGCATTAAGTGAAATGGTCACTGGTACTCCAAAGAAGATTATGAAAGCAGCTATTGAATTATTAGCTGGTATTCCATCCGTTGTTTATGGGTTACTTGGTATCTTAATCATTAACCCACAGATGTATAAGTTAGAAAAGTTTTTTTATCATACATCTCATTCACATCAGTTCACTGGTGGGGCAAACCTCATTGCCGCAATTATTGTATTAGTGATCATGATTTTACCAACATTAATCAATGTCTCTGAAACAGCTCTAGAAACTGTTCCAAATCATTTAAGATTAAGTTCTTATGCACTTGGTGCAACTAAAATTCAGACAATCTTTAAAGTAGTTATTCCAGCCGCTAAGAATGGAATCATGAGTGCTATTGTGTTAGGTGTTGGACGTGCTATTGGTGAAGCAATGGCTATCTTACTTGTTGCTGGTAACGCAGTTAATTTACCTGCACCATTCAACTCAGTACGTTTCTTAACAACAGCTATCGTATCTGAAATGTCTTACTCAAGTGGTGTACATAGACAAGTATTATTTACAATCGGTTTAGTATTATTCATCTTCATTATGATTATCAATATCATATTAATGAAGATTCTAAAGAAGGGTGAAGAAAATGGATAAAGCAGATTCTAAAAAAAGTGTCAGCTACATCCCCATTAAAGGAAGTGAATGCTGTGGATAGAACGTTATATCATAAAAAGAAAAGAATAGGAGACACTATACTACGTGGACTTATTTACCTATGTGCTGGTTTCTCTAGTATCTTAATTCTTGTCATCATTGGTTATGTATTCTCTAAAGCCATCCCCCATTTCCATTTCAAGAATTTAATTGAACCAATGAGTCAGTTAATGAACCCTGAAGGTTTATTAGGTAACATCATCAATACTCTTTATATTGTCGTAGGTACATTATTATTTGCCTGCCCAATTGGTATTGGTGCAGCCATTTACTTAAATGAATATGCAAAGAATAAGAAGTTCGTTGCAGCTGTCTCATTTACAACAGAAGTATTATCAGGTATTCCATCTATTATCTTTGGACTATTTGGTATGATCTTCTTTGGTGAAATGTTAGGACTTGGTTATTCAGTTTTAAATGGATGCCTCACATTAACTATTCTTATCTTACCAATTATTATTAGAAACACTCAGGTTGCCTTAGAATCAGTTCCTTCTTCATATCGTGAAGCCGCATTAGGTATTGGTTCAACTAAGTGGTATATGATTCGTACTGTTATTCTTCCAAGTGCTATGCCTGGTATCTTAACTGGTGTGATTCTTGGTATGGGGCGTATTGTGGCTGAATCAGCTGCCTTATTATTTACAGCAGGTAGTGGTTATTTTATGCCAAGAGGATTTTTCACTCACTTAATGGAAAGTGGTGGAACACTTACTATCCAGCTTTATATGGCAATGAGTAACGCAGAATATGGACAGGCCTTTGTGATTGCGATGATTTTAATTATTCTTGTATTAATCATGAACTTTATCGCTAAGTGGCTATCAAGTAAGTTTAATGTAGAAAAAGCAAAATAATGAGGTAAATATATATGAATAAAATGGAAATTAGGAATTTAAACTTATGGTATGGTGAAAAGCATGCCTTAAAGGATACAAGTCTAGATATCCCAGAACATAAGATCACAGCGTTCATCGGTCCTTCTGGATGTGGTAAATCTACATTCCTTAAAACATTAAACCGTATGCAGGATTATGTAAAAGGGGTAAAGATTACTGGTCAGGTGACATTGGATAGTGAAGACATCTTTGATCCTAGAGTAGATACAACTTTATTGAGAAAGAAAGTAGGGATGGTATTCCAACAGCCTAACCCATTCCCAATGAGTATCTTTGATAACATTGCTTATGGACCTAGAATTCATGGGATTAAGAATCATGCTGAATTAGAAAAAATTGTGATTAGATCATTAAAGCAGGCTGCTTTATATGATGAAATTGCAGATCGTCTAGATACAAGTGCATTAGGTTTATCTGGTGGTCAGCAGCAGAGATTATGTATTGCGAGATGTTTAGCTGTTAACCCAGATGTTATCTTATTAGATGAACCTACAAGTGCCTTAGATCCAATCTCTACATCTAAGATTGAAGACTTATTAATGGATCTTAAGAAAGATTATACAATTGTGATTGTGACTCATAACATGCAGCAGGCTTCACGTATTGCAGACAATACAGCATTCTTCTTACAGGGTGAAATTATCGAAACTGGTGATACAGAAAAGATCTTCTCATTCCCTCAGGATAAGAGAACAGAGGATTATATCACTGGTAGATTCGGTTAATATTTAATAATCTAAATCAATATATTATAATGAAGGGGTAAATATTATGAGAAGTCGTTTTGATAGAGAATTAGATACGCTTAATGTAGATCTTCAAAAGATGAGTGGTCTTGTAGAAAATGCGTTAGAAAATACTATTGCTGCATTTAAAAACAAGAACACTAAGCTTGCGAAAGAAGTTATGGAAAATGATCGTATGATCAATGATATGGAACGTTCTATTGAATCTATTTGTTTTAAATTAATGTTAAGACAGCAGCCAGTGGCAAGAGATTTACGTATTGTAACTACTGCATTAAAGATTGTGACTGATCTAGAAAGAATTGGTGACCAGTGTTCTGATATTTGTGAAATTATCTTGGATTTATCTGGTGATCATATTTATAGAACAGTAGAACATATTCCAGAAATGTTAAAGACTGCAAAAGAAATGGTGCATAAGTCTATTGAAGCCTTTGTAGAAGGTGATGTAGATAAAGCCCATAACATTTCTAGAATGGATGATGATATTGATGCATTATTCTTGGATATTAAGAATGAAATCATCCAGATTATGAAAGAAAATAGTGAAAATGCAGATGACTGTTTAGATTACTTCATGATTGCTAAATATCTTGAAAGAATTGGTGATCATGCATCTAATATCTGTGAATGGTTAGACTTCATGGAAACAGGATCTATCAACCAGCAGCGTATTATTTAAGGGGGATATAACCAATGAGCGAACGTATATATGTAATAGAAGATGATGAGAATATTCAGGAAATTATCAAGTTATCTCTTGAATCAAGTGGGTATCAAATTACCCTCTTTAATAATGCGATAGATGCTATTGTCGCAATTCATGAAGATACACCTGATCTTGCAATATTTGATGTCATGCTACCAGAATTAGATGGTATTTCAGCCATTAAACAGATTAGAAAGACTAATACAACTTTACCTATCTTAATTCTTTCTGCAAAGGATCGTGAAATAGATAAGGTAAGAGGTTTAGATTCAGGCTGTGATGATTATATGACGAAACCATTTGGAGTGCTGGAACTTGCTGCACGTGTTCGCTCATTACTTAGAAGAAGCCAGCATCATTCAAAGGTTATTAAGACAACATCTTTAGAAATTGATAAGTCTAAGCATATTATTTTAAAGCAGGGTGAAAAACTTGAATTAACTCATAAAGAGTATCAGTTATTACTCTATTTAGTAGAAAATAAAGAACGTGTTGTAGAAAGAGAAGAACTTTTAAATAATATCTGGGGTTATGATTTTGTAGGCGAATCAAGAGCCTTAGATGTTCATATTCGTTCTTTACGTGCAAAACTTGGTGATGATGGACATCATTATATTAAGACAATCAGAAGTGTAGGTTATCGTTTTATTGAGGATGGTCAATAATGAGACAATCTATATTGAGGTATTTTATCTCACTTTTATTAGTATCTCTATGTATCTGTAGTGCAACGAGTATATTTATTATTTCTGGTTCAATGAAAGAAGATTCCGAAAGAGAAATGATGTATTCTGTAAAACTTATAGAATATAATCTAGACTACTCTAAGGATCTCAATACACAGATAGAAACACTTAATCCACTTGCTTTCTCTGATGATACAAGAATATCTATCATAGATGAAAAAGGTAAAGTTCTTGCAGATACATATAAGAATGACATCTCTTCTAATCATTTGAAAAGAGAAGAAGTACAACAGGCACTTCATTCTTCAAATCATGAAGGGTATGCAATGAGACGTTCTGAGACAACCAATCAGCCACTTCTCTATGCTGCATATTATAAAGATACCCACATTATAAGATTGTCCATCCCTTATTCAGGGGTATGGGGTTATTTTCCAGAACTTGCTCCTGCATTTGCGATTTCTATACTGATTAGTATATTATTTTCATACATAGTTGCACGTAAACTCTCTAAGAGAGTCACTCAGCCTTTGACAGAAATCAGTGAGTCTCTTAATAACATGACTGAAGACTATCGTTTTGAACTCCCAACAACAGATTATGAAGAATTTACACCTATTATTGATACAATAGAAAAACTTTCTCATCGATTAAGAAAATCTATGAGAGAAACAAGATTTGAACAAGATAAGATCAATGCGATATTAAGAAAGATGGAGGAAGGCTTCATCTTACTTGATGAGAATGGCATGATCTTAAGTGTCAATGATAGTGCTATAAAGATTCTAGGACCTTTAAAAGAAAAGGATAACTTAATAGATCATATTACTTATCCTAATCTTATAAATGCGTTAAATAGTGCACCTAAGAAACAGCGTATAGAATTAAAGATTCATGATTTTGATTACCAATGTGCAATCTCCTGCCTTCCATTTGGTACAGCACTCTTCTTTGTAGATATTACTGCAATGAAGAATTCACAGAAGATGAGAGAAGAATTCTTCTCTAGTGTATCTCATGAATTAAAAACACCTATTACAGCTATTAGAGGTTATAGTGAATTATTATCACAAGGATTCATCAATGATGAAAATCAGAAGAAGATGATGCTTTCTAAGATTCAAACCGAAGTGACTAATATGTCTTCTTTAATTAATGATATCTTGATGTTATCTAGACTAGATAGTGATGATTTGATTGTTGAAAAAGTTCCTGTTAAGATGCAGGCATTAATGAAAGATATTTCTGAAGATTATGAAGGTCTATTAATAAAATATAATGTAGAGCTTCATATAGATGTAGAACCCATTACTTATATTGGAAATGGATCTCAAATAGAAACATTGATTTCTAATCTTGTAAGTAACGCTATTAAGTACAACAAAGAAGATGGTCATGTTTATGTTCATATTTATAGTAAGAAAGATAACATGATCATTGAAGTCAAGGATACAGGTATTGGTATACCTCTTGCAGACCAAGGCCGTATTTTTGAAAGATTCTACCGTGTTGATAAGGGACGTAGTAGAATCAAAGGTGGTACAGGTTTAGGTCTTGCCATCGTTAAGCATATTGTTTCTTATAATAAAGGAACAGTGAAATTACATAGTCAATTAGGAGAGGGGACTTGTATTACGATTACTCTTCCTAACAAATCATAAGCTGTCATCGTACAGCTTTTTTAATTAATTTTTCTAGACATCTATTAATAGTTGTTCTCCAGCACTTACTCAATACATCTTTTGATGGATAGTACTACAATATAGTTGTCCAAGGAAGGGTATGTTGATATGATTTTATTTCTATTATTTTTAGTTTTACTTGTACTAGGCATTGTGTATTTCATTAAATTAAAGAAAAACAATGAACCAAAAGATAAGGCGAAAAAGACATTACTGGCTTCACTTGTTTTCTTTGTATTATTTGTGATTCGCTGTGTATCAGTGGATGCATTTGTGATGCTTGGCTTCATCGCTTTTGTATTAGGCATCGGTTATCTTGTATATTACTTGTTTAAGAAACAGCCTAAGAAAAAAGCATTATGTATGATTCTTGCAGGTTTCTTGGTTTTTGCATATGCAGGCAGTATCAGTGATCCAGAACCAATTGAATCTTCACCTGAAGTAGCTACTACAAAGGAAGCTAAGAAGAAAAAGAAAGTAGAGAAAGTAGAAGTTGCTGATTTGAGTCAAACAGATGCACAGGCTTGGTGTGATCAAAATGGATTCTAGTTAAGTAAAGAAGAAGATTTCTCTGATAGTATTGCACAGGGAGGATTTATTAGTCAATCACCTCAGGCAGGTACACAATTAGAAAAGGGAAGTACTGTCACTGTTCATTATTCAAAAGGTAAAGAACCTACTATGGAAGATAAGAATGCACTCGCAAAAGCAGAATCTTACTCATCTATGATGCATATGTCTAAGGCGGCTATCTATGAACAGTTAACTTCAAGCTATGGAGAAAAATTCACTGCTGAAGAAGCACAATATGCGGTTGATCACCTACCACAGTAACTCTTTTAATAAAAGTATGAATGAAGCACAAATAAGTGCTTCATTTTTTGAAAATACACAGTTATTCCATAATAAATATGTATAATGCTTACAGGTGATAAAGCATGAAGATACTCTGGTTAATCGCACTTTTGTTGACAGGTGGGTGTTCAACACGTGCCAATTCAAATTATATTGCACAGGAAGTAAGAACATTCTATTCAGGTATGTTGAATGGGGAAGAAATTTCTATTACATGTGAAGATAGAGATTATAAGACAGCTTTCTTTAAAGAAATGAATAAGAACCTACATAAGAAGGAATTTAAGGATATTGATTCTTATGTAGTAAAAAAGAATTTAGATATTGCTTATACAATGAAGAAGGATAATAAGATTGTGCGTTGTTATCATGGAAATATGAAGACAGGAGAGAATTCTTCTCTTAAGTATTTTCTTACAATTTCAGTTCCTAATAATGATTTAAATAGTCCACGTGTAGAAAAGTCTACATTTACTTTTTCAGATAAGCGAAATGTTGCGATAAGTATAGAAGTAAACCAGGGTGATCATTATTGTAATGCTGTAGTGAAGGATACAAAAACTGAGAAAACTTATAAAGAATTTAAATATCGTTTTGACTCACAAGTCTAGAGTAAAATCTAGGCTTTTTGTGTATAATATATATAAGAGCGAAAGGAGATTGAAATGAATAGCGCTAAATTTTATAAAGTATCTTATGAACAATTTCAAACAGGAATGGAAAAGGAAGATGTAAAGGACATCTATGATGCGATTAAGCTTCCACGTCGTGCAACTAAAGGATCTGCAGGATATGATTTTTATACACCTATTGATATACATTTAGAGCCTGGAGAAACAGTAAAGATTCCTACAGGAATCCGTTGTGAAATGAATGAAAGATGGGTATTAATGATTTATCCTAGAAGTGGTTTGGGATTTAAATATCGTCTACAGTTAAATAATACTGTCGGTGTAATTGATAGTGATTACTTCTATTCAGATAATGAAGGCCATATCTTTATTAAGATGACAAATGATTCAAATGAAGGAAAAGTAGTTGATGTTCAGGCTGGCCAGGGTATTGCCCAGGGAATCTTCATGACATATGGTATTACTGAAGATGATGATGCCATTGAAACACGTAATGGTGGATTTGGATCAACAACTAAATAATTTATGAAATATAAATTTCTTCTTGCAATTATGTTACTTCTTTCAGGATGTAGTACACCTCCTAAAGAAGAAGTAAAGAAAGAGACACCAAGTGTTTCTTTTGTTGCTGTAGGAGATAATCTCTATCATCAATGTATGCTTGATGAAGCCAAGACTTCTAGGGGTTATGACTTTTCAAACTATTATAAGAATATTAAGAAGTATATCCAGGCAGATTATTGTTTTGTGAATCAGGAAACAATATTAGGGGGGGAGGAAAACCTTCTGGTTATCCTCTCTTTAATGCACCTGATAGTGTGGCAGATGATTTAGAAAAGGTAGGATTTAATATAGTGAATGGTGCTACCAATCATGCATATGATCAAGGGGCATCTGGCATATTACATTCCATTCAGGTATTTAATAGACATCCTCAGATGACTTATTTAGGACTCTATGAGAATGAGGAAGAGAAACAAAATATAAAGATAGTAGAAAAGAATGGTATTAGGATTGCATTTCTATCTTTTAATCAATATGTGAATGGTGTGACTTATCAGAAACAGTTACCTTATATGATTAATTTTCAGGAATCCACTATGATGGAGAATATAAAGTAAGCAAGAGAAAATGCGGATATTGTGATAGTATCCTGTCATTGGGTTATTGAGTATGATTATCATCCTAATACATTCCAGAAGAATATGGCTAAGCAGCTTGCAGATGCAGGTGCAGATGTGATTATTGGAACACATACACATACATTACAGGATGTAGAATATATTCAAAGAGCGGATGGTAAGCGTACATTAGTTGCTTATAGTTTAGGTGATTTTGTAAATGGCATGTTGGAAGAATCATGTCAATTAGAAGGTATGCTTTCTTTTGATATAGAAAAAAAGAAAATTAAGAATGTGGTATTCACACCACTTGTGAATTACTATACTTTAACAGGCAAAAAAGAAAGACATGATTTTTCTGTTTATCGTTTGAAGGATTATACGAATGAGTTAGTAGAGAAGCATGGTTTTCCTAATCTGACTATTCCTCATATGAAAGAAGAAGCAAAACAGAAAGTAAAGAATATCAAAATTGATATGTAAGGCATTCTTTGGAGGTTTATGATGAAGGATTATAGACGTTATCACTGTGATGAGAATAAACTTATTGATTATGGATTTAAGAAACAGGAGCATAATTATATATATAAGAAAGATATACTAGATGGTGATTTCAGGATAGAAGTCATTATAAATAGTATTTTAGATGCAAAGGTTTATGATACTGATACAGATGAAGAATATACAAATATTCATCTGGTAGGTAAGCAGGGAAAGTTTGTACAAAAAGTGAGAACTGCATATGAAGACTGTATAGAGGATATATTGAATCATTGTTTTGTATATGATTATTTTATTTTTCCTCAATCTAAACGTTTGATGCATCTTATTGAAGAAAAGTATCATGTTCTTCCAGATTGTCCTTTTACTAATGGTGATTCATTTGTATTTAGAAATAATGATAAGTGGTTTGGACTTATTATGCATACAGACTATTCTAAGTTTTGTGATAAACAAGGAGAAATAGAATGTTTGAATATTAAGATTTCTATGGATACAGTGAATCATCCTTCTATCTATCCAGCTTTTCATATGAATAAGAAACATTGGATCAGTATACTATTAGATGAAACATTGAGTGATGAAGATATCATGTCTCTTGTTGATCAAAGCTATCATACTACTGTGATATGTGAAGATTGGGTTATTCCTGCTTCTCCTAAACGTTTTGATTTAATAAAGGCATTTCATCAAAGCGATTATATAAGATGGCATCAGAAAGGGAATATTCATCAAGATGCGAATGTATATATCTATTATGGTGCTCCTTATTCTGCAATTATGTATAAGTGTCAGGTAGTAGAAAGTAATGAAACAAGTATGCTTCTTAAACGTCTAAAAACATATGATCCTACTCTTTATCCATTGGAAGTACTTAAGACATATCAATTAAGAACTATAAGAAGTGCTAGGCATATTCCTAAAGAATTAAATGAGTATATAGGAAATACCGATAAATAAGTGAATTATCTAGTAAATATGATATAATAGGCAAAGGCAAAGGGGGCTTTGGGAATGAAAGTAGAATATTATAAAGAGTACAGTCCATGTCTTGAAAGAGATATGGAATATAAGGTGTATGGACATGCGGGAACACCTATACTTGTATTTCCATCACAGAACGGTAGATTTTTTGATTTTGAAAACAATGGCATGGTCGCTACAGTAGAAGACCTTATTGATAATGGGAATATACAATTATTCTGCTGTGATAGTATTGATCTAGAAACATGGAGTGAAGAAGGCGGTCATGATGTTGGATCTCGTTCACATATGTTAGAACAATATTATCATTATATTGTAGATGAATTAGTACCTAGAATTATTGATATTAATGCGATGTGTGGTACACATGCAAAGGGTATTTATACTACAGGATGTTCATTAGGTGCATCACATGCAGCTAATTTCTTATTTAGAAGACCGGATATTTTTAGTGGATGTATCGCATTAAGTGGATATTATGATAGTGATTTATTCTTTCATGAGTATGTGGATGATAATGTTTATCGTAATAGTCCTATTAAATATATTGAAGGTATGAGTTATGATCACCCATATGTAGAAATGTATAGAAAATGTCGTATCGTATTATGTTGCGGCCAGGGTGCTTGGGAAGACGAAATGGTTCGTTCAACTAGTAGAATGAAAGAACTATTGGAATATAAGAATATTCCAGCATGGATTGATTTCTGGGGATATGATGTAAACCATGATTGGGATTGGTGGAGAGTACAGTTCCCATATTTTGTAAAGAGAGTAATCTAGGAGGAGAAGAATAGATGAACGTCGTATTTATATCACCACATTTTCCAGAATATTATCATAATTTCTGTTCGCGTTTAAAAGATCGTGGTGTGAATGTATTAGGTGTTGGAGATTGCCCATATGATATAATCAGTGATGACACAAAGAATTCATTGACTGAATATTACTATGTAGGTTCTTTAGAGAATTATGATGAAGTATATCGTGCATGTGCTTATTTCTCTAGTCATTATGGAAAGATTGACTGGATTGAATCTGAAAATGAATACTGGCTAGAATTAGAAGCAACATTAAGAAGAGACTTTAATGTGACTACTGGTCCACAGATTCAGGATATGCGCTGGATGAAATTTAAATCAGCTATGAAGGAAGTATATAAGAGTGCTGATTTAAAGGTGGCTGACTATATTAAGTTAGATACACTTGATGAAGCTTTAGAGTTTACTAAAAAGAATGGTTATCCAGTGATTGTAAAGCCTGATAATGGTGTAGGAGCAACTCATACTTATAAATTGAAAGATGATGAAGAATTAAAAGACTTCTATAATCATAAACAGGATTATATTGATTATATTCTAGAAGATTTTGTGCCTGGTGATGTTGTAACATTCGAAGGTGTGACTGATAAGGATAAGAATATTTTATTCTCTACAAGTCATTATATGGATACTTCTATTATGGATACAGTCAATGATGCATCTGATATCTATTTCCATTCTGAACCTGTAGAAGGTAAACCTATTTATGAAATTGGTGAAAAGGTTGTTAAAGCATTTGATACAAGAAGCCGTTTCTTCCATTTTGAATTCATTAAATTATCTGAAGATAAACCAGGATTAGGTAGAAAAGGTGATTTAGTTCCTCTAGAAGTGAATATGAGAGCACCAGGTGCTTTTATTCCTGATATGATGAACTATGCTTATGATGTAGATACATATACTATTTGGGCAGATATGATGATCTATAATACTTGTTTCTATGAAATTGAAAGAAAGTATTATGTAGGTTATGTAGGAAGACGTCTTGGTATTGATTATGAATTATCTGATGCAGAAGTTGCTGATAAGTATAGAGAATATATCAAGATTGAAGCAGATATTCCTCAGGTTCTTGCACAGGCTGAAGGTAACCATATATTTGTTTTCCGTGCTAAAACTAAAGCAAAGTTAAATGAAATTACTAAGGCGATTATTGCACATAAGAAGAAAAAGGCTGCATCTAAGAAAGCAGTCAAGAAGACAGTGAAAGCTGTGGCTAAAAAGGTAGAAGAAGTTAAAGAGCCTGTAAAGGAAGTAGTGAAGGAACCGGTTAAAAAGACCGTAAAAGCTGTGACTAAGAAGGTTGAAGAAACTAAAGAACCAGTTAAAGCAGTTGTGGAAACAAAGAAAGCAGAAGTAAAAGCAGCTGTAGAAGATACAGTAAAGGTAGTAGAAGAGAAGAAAGAAGAACTAAAAGAAGTAGTTAAGAAATCTCCTCGTGCTAGAAAAGCTGTTAAGAAACCTAGACATAAATCTAAAAAGCGTTAATTAAGAAACTGTGATGAAATGATTTCATTTCTGATCAGTTTTTTTCTTTATTTGTTTTCTGTATATACAATGTGTTGACTGTTAATTGAGTGATGTTTATAATAGTTGAGAAGGAGTTTATGAACTATGAAAAAAACAACACTAACAGTGGCGACAGCACCCAAAACAAGCACTTTTCAGATGCGTATTAATCCAGAAATCAAAGCACAGGTAGAAGGAATCTATGCACAATGTGGTATGACACTTACTGATGCTATTAATGCATTTATTCAGCAGTCTATTAATGTAGAAGGAATGCCTTTCTTAGTAACCGCAAATAGTAAACAGGCATTAAGAGAACAGGCAATCTCTCAGTTAATGATTGAATTAGATAAAGGTGAAAAAGCACCTGCAGATGATAGTATTTCTGAAGAAGATATCTTAAAAGAATTTGGAATTGAACTATGAATCTAAGATATACAAGACAAGCACGTGCTGATTTAAGAAACCCTATGCGTTTGAATCCAAAGATAGTGAAACTATGTGCTGTATTAAAAACACACCCTGAAATAGGTGGTCAGCTATCTAATAGAACTGGATGGACAACAGATCTTTATTATGTCATTGCAGGAAAATATAGTATTTTTTATAAATATGATCATGACACAGTAACAATCATCCGTATTCTAACAAATGAAGAAAAATATATGAATGTCATTTTTGGTGATAAGTAAAAAAGGATTGAATAAACTCAATCCTTTTTTAGTGCTTCTTCCATTGTTTCTTCACCAAGAAGATTATCAGATACCTTGATCTTATAGACAGAACTTAAGATACATTTATTATATATGTCTGGTAGTTCTGAGTCTAAATAATTTGTCTTAAGGATACGCTCAAATACGTCACAATACATATTATAGAATTCAGATAATTCTTTCTGACTCTGTTGTAATTGAATAAGCTTAGAAATCTCATCTAAAGAGAAGACCGACTTTAATAAACAAATTAATGTGAAATAAGCAATCTGTTCTCTTTCATATTTCTTCTTTATAGGTGCTTTTACTAGCTTATGTTTGACATAGTTATTGATCATTGTTTTTGTGATAATAGCGTCATTGTCATTTTTTAAGAAAGACAAACTCTTTTCTATAATAGATACAACCTGATCTATATAGAGTGGAAAATCTGGTATTTCTTCCCATCTAGAAATATGTACATTATCGTAATTCATTTTCATCACCTACTTAAAAACTATCATTTATTGTATTTGTTGTCAAATCATCTAGACTATAAAACGAACTGTATATATTTTTCTTTATCTGCTATAATTTGGTTGGTGATGAAAATGAAAAACAAATTTAGTTTAAGATCAATTATAGTCATTATTGTGTTAGTTATTGTTGTGTTTGTGGGTGGTATGTACTTTGGAGGACGTAGTACACCAGCTAAAGAAGAAATCACTTCAACAGCTTTAACACAGAAAATAAGAGATATTAATGAATTAGCTGTATCTGAATATGATTATACAAAAGTAGGGAAGTTTTCTAATTCATTAAAGTTTAATGGCTGGACTGTTCCTTTAACACAGAAGTCTTTCTTAATTACTTATGAAGGTAAGATGAAAGCAGGTGTTGATCTTTCTGATGTACAGGTAGAAAAAACAAATAATAAGATTATCGTGAAAACATCTGCAGTAAAGATCTTATCTAATGAAATCGATGAGAATTCTATTAAGGTTTATGATGAAACAAAGAACATCTTTAATCAGATTTCTATTACAGACTATAAGACTTTCGCGAAAGAACAGAAGAAGAAAGTAGAAAAAGAAGCGATTAAGAATCAGTTCTTAGAAAAGACTGAAACTAAAGTGAAGAAAGCCATTAAAGATCTTATTTATATGACTGTAGATCAAGAACAGTATGAAGTAGAGGTAGAAGTGAGTGAATAAGCTAGAAGTATGTTGTGGCAGCTATGAGGATGCAATGAATGCATATCATGGTGGTGCGAAAAGAATTGAATTAAATAGTGCGTTAGCGTTAGGTGGATTAACACCTACTATTGCATCATTAGAACTTATTAAGAATAATACAGATCTAGAAGTTATTTGCATGGTAAGACCCAGAGGTGCAGGATTTGTATATAATGAATTACAATCTGAACAGATGATTATCGAAGCAGAAGAACTATTAGAACATGGGGCTGATGGTATTGCGTTTGGGTTCTTGGATCCTGATGGTAAAATCAATAGTGCACGTACAGGTGAAATGGTCTCTATTATTCATAGTTATGGTAAGACTGCAGTATTTCATAGAGCTTTTGATGTATGTGATAATCCAGATGCAACAATTCATAGATTAATTGAATTAGGTGTGGATAGAGTACTTACAAGTGGTATGAAGTCTACTGTGAGTGAAGGAGTTCAGCTTATTAAGGAACTGCAGGAGAAATATGGCAATCAAATAGAAATATTGGCAGGTTCTGGAATTAATGAAACAAATGTCGTAGACATTATTCACTATACAGGTATTCATCAGGTTCATTCTTCATGTAAGAATTGGAGAGCAGATCCTACTACAGCCAATGATTATGTATCATTTAGCTATAATGGTATTAACTATGATTATGTAGATAAAGAGAAAGTGAAGAGAATGGTTTCACTTGTAGAGGAGGCTTAATTATGCAGCAGTATTGTGAAATTGCGACACCTAAGGGTGTTATGAGAGGATTCTTCCATGTGCCTCATAGAAAAGAATTCCCTGTATTATTAATATTCCATGGTTTTACAGGACAATGCACAGGAACTAAGTTTTCCTATGTTTCTTTATCACGTTTATTAGAAGCGCAGGGTGTCGGTACTTTAAGAATGGATTTTCTAGGTAGTGGTGAATCAGATCTTACCTTTAAAGAAATGACATTTGATGATGAATTATCATGTGCACGTATTCTATTAGAAGAATTAAAGAAGATGCCTCAAGTAACAGATATATATGTCTTAGGACATTCTATGGGTGGTGCAATTGCGAGTGAACTTGCTAAAATTTATCCTGAAGATATTAAAAAACTTGTATTATGGGCTCCTGCCTTCAGTTTACCAGATTCTTTAGACTATCTTACAGGATCAGTAGAAGAAGCACCTGTTTATGATCATAATGGATTTGAAATCAGCGATGCTTTTGTAAAGGATATGCTTCAAAGAGATTTCTATAAGAACTTAGATACATATAAGAATGATTTATTAGTCATTCATGGAACTGAAGATAAAACAGTACCTTATGCAATCAGTGAAAGATATACAAAACTATTTGGTAAGCAGATGATTTTCCATCCAGTTGTTGGTGCATCTCATAATTATGATAATGCGGATCATATTCATGAAGTTCTTTCTACAACTTATAAATTCTTAAAAGAACAGGTTATGTAAGCCTGTTCTTTTTTGAAAAAGAGTTGAGTTATTCAATATTTAATAAATTTTCTCATCTTGAAAACTATTCTTTATTGAAATGAAGACGAACTATGATATAATCTAAAAATTGAAAGAGGTGCGATTATGAATATTAGAAATATAGCAATTATTGCTCATGTTGACCATGGTAAAACAACATTGGTTGACCAGCTTATTAAGAAATCTGGAACACTTGAAGCACACGAAGAACTAGCTGAACGTGCTATGGATAGTAACGCTTTAGAAAGAGAACGTGGTATTACTATTTTAGCAAAGAATACAGCTATTCATTATAAAGACTATAAGATCAACATCATGGATACACCAGGCCATGCTGACTTTGGTGGAGAAGTAGAACGTATCATGCACATGGTGGATGGTGTTTTACTTGTAGTTGATGCTTATGAAGGTACAATGCCTCAGACTCGTTTCGTATTAAAGAAGGCATTAGCTGCTCATGTTAAACCTATCGTTGTTATCAACAAGGTTGACCGTCCAGTTGTAAGAATTCAGGAAGTTATGGATGAAGTTCTTGAATTATTTATGGAATTAGGTGCTGATGATAATCAGCTTGATTTCCCAACTGTTTTCGTTTCAGCATTAAATGGTACAAGCTCATTAGATCCTGATATTAGTACTCAGGTTCCTAATATGGACTGTTTATTTGATATGATTATCAATGAAATTCCTGCACCAGCAGTAGATGTTGGAGGTGGTTTACAGTTACAGCCAGCTTTATTAGACTACAATGATTATGTAGGAAGAATTGGTATTGGTAGAATTCAGAGAGGTTCTATTAAAGTAAATGAAAATGTTGTATGTTTAAGAGCAGATGGTTCTAAGACACAGTTCCGTGTTCAGAAGTTATTCAGTTATTTAGGTATGCATAGATTTGAAGTAGAAGAAGCAAGTGCTGGTGATATCGTGGCTGTTGCAGGTTTAGCTGACATTGGTGTTGGTGAAACAATCTGTGAACCAAGCTGTGAAGAAGCATTACCATTACTTCATGTAGATGAACCAACAATCCAGATGATTTTTGGTACAAACACTTCACCATTTGCTGGTCAGGATGGTAAGTTTGTGACTGCATCTAAGATTGAAGAACGTTTATTCAAAGAAACAAACAAGGATGTATCTTTAAAAGTAGAACGTATTCAGAATAAAGAAGAATGGATGGTAAGTGGTCGTGGTGAATTACACTTATCTATCTTAATTGAAACAATGAGAAGAGAAGGATATGAATTACAGGTATCTAGACCTCATGTTATCTTAAAGGAAATCGATGGTGTAACATGTGAACCATATGAAGATGTAGAAATCGAAGCACCAGATGATTGTATTGGTTCAGTTATTGAATCATTAGGTTTAAGAAGAGGTATCATGGAAAACATGGATTCTATGGAAGGTATGACTAAGGTTCATTATATTGTACCTTCTAGAGGTTTAATTGGTTTCATGACTAACTTCTTAACAATGACTAAGGGTTATGGTATTATTAACCACTCATTCTTAGAATATCGCCCATTAGAAGGTGAAGCAGTAGGTGAAAGACAGTTAGGTGTTCTTATTTCTATTGAAACAGGACAGACTACTGCTTATGCACTTGGTGGTGTAGAAAGCCGTGGTGTGATGTTTGTTGGTCCAGGTGTAGAAGTATATGAAGGTATGATTGTTGGGGAACATGCAAAGGACAATGACTTAGTAGTAAACGTTACTAAGGGTAAACAGCAGACAAATACACGTTCATCTACAAAAGATACAACAGTTGTATTAAAGAGACCTAGACACTTCAACCTAGAAGCTTGTCTTGACTATATTAATGAAGATGAATTAGTAGAAGTCACTCCAAACAATATCCGTTTAAGAAAGAAATATCTTTCTGAACTTGATCGTAAGAGAGCTTATAGATCTAAAAATTCAGCATCAGAATAAGGGGAGTAATGAGAATTACTCTCTCTTTTTTTAACAGGAGTACGTTATGAAAATTAAAGAACTCACAACTATTGGTTTTAAACCAACCCCTAAAAAAGACTATTATTACTACATTCAAGATCATTTTTATTTATTATTACAGGTATTACCTCATCATAAAATAGCTTTATTATTGACTACAGAAGATAGTAAGCATCAAAGAGATATACTAGAACAACTCTTTATTAAAAGAGATGATGTAGAACGTATATATTCTAATGAGAAAGGTGCAGGACTTGTTTTATCTAAGCGCATTAAAAAAGAAGAGTTAGAGAATATTATCTTAACACTCAAGAAAGAAATTAATCAGTCACCACAATGTCATCACTGTCATCAAAGCAAATCATTAAATGTCTATTTATTAGATGATGAAATAGATATATTATGTTCTGACTGCTTTAAAAAACATGAACGTATTACCAAACACACTGCTTCACCACTTGGAATACTTGGTGCTTTTATTGGTGCAGTCATTGGAGGTATTATATGGGCTTTTGGTTATAACCTAGGTTATATCATCTGTCTAGATGCCATACTATTATCATTGCTTAGCTTTATTGGATATAAGAAGCTAGGACACTATATTGATCAAAAGGCAAAGATTATTATTTCTTTAATAGATATTCTTGTATTATTCTTTGCGCAATATGCTTCATGTGCATTCTCTGTTCAGGCAGCCTTTAAACGTATTGGTACATCAAGTGTTTCATTTATTCAGGCATTAGTTGTTGTACCAGGGATGATGTTTGATTCAAGTCTGATAGGATTACTTCTTGTGTATTTACTTTATGGTCTTATTTTGATGATCATTACTTTGATTATTTTGTTTATATATGACAAGCGTAAAAACAGTTACTATTTTACATATAAATGTATAAATGGTGAAAATAGTTGATATTTTCAAGAAAAATGGTTGATTGTAAAAGGAAAAGTGTTATATTAAAGGTGGTTTTTATCATACTAGGAAATGGAGGATACAAACATGAAAACAAAAATTGAAGTACAGTTCATGAATAAAGATGTTAATGTGTCTGATATCGAAAAATTAGTTAAAGAAGATATCAAAGCTAACGGAATCAAGCTTAACACTCTTGAAACTTTAGAAGTTTACTATAAACCTGAAGATAGCGCAGTGTATTATGTAGCAACTACAAAAGATAAAAAGGTTTATGGTGTAAACAACGATCCATTACATATTTAATGTAAAAGAGGCCTTTATAAGGCCTTTTTTTGTTGCGTGTGCCGGGCATGGCACTAATTCAGTCGGAGATAGTCTGACCACAGGTATTTACCGCCAAGTGTAGTGAACCACA
>NZ_RCYB01000008.1 GCF_004168205.1 Catenibacterium sp. co_0103
GGAGCCACAGTGTGACCCCCACAGATTTAAAGGTGCTGTTTCCAAGACCCCCAAATATTTAGAGCGAAGGTCTGACCTCCACAAAAATTAAAGACCCAAAAAAATAGGTTCTCACGCGAGAACCTATTTTTGTTTGTCTTCATAGTATTCAATTGTTGGTAAATCCCATCGATAATGGGCTGCCAGTACTCTGATAAGTACAACTATAATAAAGCCTAATATAACTGCAGTATTCGTTTCCCAATACTTTATAAATAAACATGTAATGATGGAACCAACGATGGAAGCAGATGCATAGATCTGTTTCACACATACCTGCGGTAATTCATTTGCAAGAACATCACGGATAATACCTCCACCTACACCTGTCATCACACCAAGGAAGGCAGGAAGAAATATTCCTGTATGAACTGCCATACCTGCATTCACTCCGTCCATTGTGAATGCAGCAAGACCTAAAGTGTCAAAGATAAATAATAATTGAGTTGTTAGAGATTCAATACTCTTTCTAGTTGTTTTCTTATGAAAATATAATATTAAAATTGTCAAGTTGGCAGTCACTAATGCAATGATTACAAAGATTGGATTTCTAAACATAACAGGGGGAGTGACACCAATCAGTACATCTCTGACCATCCCTCCACCAACTGCTGTACAGAGTGCAAGAATATTTATACCAAACAAATCCATCTTTTTCTTACTTGCAACCATAACACCAGAAATTGCGAAAGCAATCGTGCCAATAATATCCATGACTAAATTAAATGTTGCATTCATACATACTCCAATAAAAAAGCAGCCCTAAGGCTGCTAATAGAATTAACCAAGTCTGTTATAGTATTCGACGATTAGCTGTTCGTTGATTTCCTGATTTAATTCAGATCTTTCAGGAAGTCTAGTGAATTTACCAGTTCTCTTTTCAGCATCTACTTCAACGAAGCCAGGAACATGAGTCTGAGCTTCTAAAGCTGTCTTGATAACATCTAACTGCTGAGATCTTTCCTTAACAGTAATAACGTCACCAGGATTTACTCTACATGAAGGGATATCAGTCTTGATACCGTTTAATAAAATATGACCATGGTTTACTAACTGTCTAGCTGCTCTACGAGTAGTTGCAAATCCCATTCTATAAACTACGTTGTCTAATCTTGATTCAAGTAAGAATAAGAAGTTTGAACCAGTTACACCTTCCATCTTAGAAGCGCGGTCGAAAGTGTTGTGGAACTGCTTTTCGTTAATACCATACATATGTCTTACTTTCTGCTTTTCTGCTAACTGAAGACCATATTCAGTGCTCTTGTGTCTCTTCTGACCATGCTGACCTGGAGCATAAGGTCTCTTGTTTAATTCTTTTCCGTTTTCCAATACTGAGAAACCAAGTCTTCTAGACTTTTTCCAGATTGGGCCTGTATAACGTGCCATTGACGTTACCTCCTTATTGTTTTATTTGCATAAAACAATAACAATTCATAACTCACCCTGCGTATGTTCTTATTAAGCATTTCTCTTGCGGTAAGATACTTTGCATCCCTAAGTCAAGAACGTAGCTGCACGACTGTTATGTACCGCTATTCATTTTATTGCGAGTTTGATTATACTGAATAAAGTAGTGAAAGTCAAATAAAAGTTGATTAAAACAACATAAATTTCTTCGATTCTGCTTCATATACAGATTGAGTATGAGAATTAAAGAGAACCCATTCTACCAAATCAAAATCATTAGTATGTTCTTTTAAGAATTGAGATACTGTCTCGAGTGCAATATGCGCCGCTTTTTCAACCGGGAAATGATAGACACCAGTAGAAATAGAAGAGAAGGCAATCTTTCTAATACCATACTCCATTGCAAGCTTCATCGAATTATAATAACAATTAGCCAGTAATTCTTCTTCATTATGATTTCCACCATACCATATTGGTCCCACAGTATGAATCACATAATCACAAGGAAGATTATATGCTTTTGTGACTTTAGCTTCTCCTGTCTCACATCCATGAAGTGTCCTACATTCTTTAAGTAGTTCACCTCCAGCAGCCTTGTGGATTGCGCCATCTACGCCTCCACCACCTAAAAGAAGATTATTCGCTGCATTCACAATAGCCTCTACATCTGTTACTTTTGTGATATCACCTAGAATTGTTTTAATCATATGTTACCTCTTTCTGCAAGCTTCTAGCATAAAAAATGGCCAGGGTAGCCTGCTTGATAATAAAATCAGAATCAGCTGGAATCCTAGTCTCAGATAATACTTCATCTGATTCCTTTAAAACAGCATATAAACTATAAGTTTTCTTATGGATATTCAGTTCAATATCAATTATACCACTACAAAAAAAGAATATCGGAATAATATCGATATTCTTATACATGATCTAACCAATGTACACGGAAGTAATAAATAAGTAAACCAATCATACAGATCACCCATGTAACTGGCCATCCTGCAAATACAATACCAATGTTATGAGTTAAAGGTACTGCAATCGCAAGATAAATCTGTCTTAAAAAGACAAAAGTACCTACCATGAAATACATAGGAATATTAGATAAACCAACACCTCTTAATGCACCAGATATAATCTGTATGACAGGTAATGTAAGATAACCTGCTGCGAATATTCGAGCCATTAAATAACCATATTTAATCACTTCAGGATCGCTAGAGAAGATACCTACCAATTGTTCTCCAAATATATAAATAATAAGCACTCCAATAGTTGTTACTCCAAAAGTCATTGCCATTGTCGTACGAAGACCTTTCTTAACACGATCTATGGCATGCGCACCAATGTTCTGTCCAGTAAATGTCGTAATAGCCATCGCAAAACTTTGAATTGGCAGCTGTAGGAATCCATCAATTTTAACATAAGAAGTATAGCCAGCCACTGCATTGGCTCCAAAAGTATTGATATAAGACTGAACGATTACATTACTAAAAGATACAATGGATTGTTGCAAGGCAGTAGGAATACCTATTTCAATAATCTTTTTTAAAATAGGCATATCGATAGAAATATCTTTAAACTCTACTTTATAGATTTCTTTAGAGAATACTAATTTGATCATAACAAGTAATGCACTGATTCCCTGGGCAATAAAAGTAGCCCATCCAGCCCCAGCAACACCCATATGAAAATATAATACAAAAACAAAGTCTAAGATAATATTAATAATAGATGCAACAATTAAATAGTATAAAGGAGTTTTAGAATCACCTACAGCACGTAATATACCAGATCCCATATTATAAATACATACAAAAGAAATACCACCAAAATAAATACGTAAATATAAAGAAGCGGGAGCCATGACTGAACCAGGAGAACCAATAAGAATTAAAATCTGTTTTGATAATCCAATCCCTAGAATAGTGAATAATACACATAAAATAAGAGTTAAGGCAATTGAAGTATGAATTGCTTTTTTCATCTTATTTAAGTGATTGCCACCAAAATATTGGGCAATGACTACTCCAGCACCTGTCGCAAGACCAGTAAAGAAACCAACAAGAGTGTTAATGATTGGTGTAGACTGCCCAACTGCTGCAAGGGCACCTGAACTTACAAAGTTCCCTACAACATAGGAGTCTACAGTATTATAGAGCTGTTGAAATAAATTCCCCACTAACATTGGAATAGAAAACCAGAGGATGGCTTTCCATATCTTTCCATTAATTAAATCTGTACTTTCATTCATTTTTTACCCTCCCTAAACAATACAATCATATTCCTATTTTTAGGAAAGAGTAAATATTTTCACAAAAAGAAATATACATATGTGTATTTTTTAATAGTGTTTCACGATTCCATAATGAAATGACTTGGAAAATATGATAAAATTATATCGATATGTAAGAGAGGGATGTTTTATGGATTATATGAAGAATTTTATAGAATATGTAGGAGTAAGAAACTTAATAATATTTGGAACTATTCTTGTTGCTTTGATTATTTTTATGATCGTATATCATTCGATTAAATTAAAGATATATCGTCAGGAAATATTGGACTTACAAAACCAGATCAATGGAATTAAAACACTACCATTACAATATAGATTAGGTCGTGTACAGTCTATTGCGAAAAATATGCCAGAAGTGGCTGAAGAATATGAACAATTCACAAAAGATTTTGAAAAGATTACTGAATTCCAGAAGAATGAATTAGGTGTTCTTGTGAATGAAGTGGATGAATCTTTATTTTATGGAAAAACCCATGGCATAAAGAAGAAGTTTGCGTTGATTCATGAAATGACACAGCGTTATGATCATGACGCTAAAGACCTTCTTACGCGTATTGAGAAGGTGACAGAAATAGAAAACATCCAGCGTGTAGAAATCATTAGAGTAAAAGGAAAATACCGTGAGGTAGGCAATGAGTATGAAAAGATTCGTGTTAAAGTAGAAGAATTTGTACCACATGCTTTAGAAATGTTTAAAGAATTAGATGATGATTTTGTGAAGCTTGAAACATTGATGAATAATCAGATGTTTGCGGATGCAAAGAATTTTACTGAAGAAATTGAAAATCGTATTGATAGTCTTCAAGAAAACTTAAAGGATCTTCCTTCTTATGTATATGTTGTATCTGACTTATTACCAAGTAAGATTGATAAGGTGGATGAATTGATTACTTCTTTAGAAGGTGATGAATATGCACTTGAAGAAATGAATATTGCAGCACGTCGTCAGGAAGTAGATGAACAGATGGAAGAATCTATTGCCCATGTAAAGAATGTTGATATCAAGGGTGCCGCAGAAGTACTTGAACCGTTAACTGGATTAATTGAAGAATTAGTGATTGATTTAGGTAAAGAACTTGATTCTTATAAGCGGTTCAAGGAAAAATGGAGAGAAAGTTATAATGAACTTCAGAGATTGACAGATGTTTATCAAAATACAATGAAAGAATATCATCGTTTGATTACTGAATTTGTGATTGATGAAGAAGAAGTTGTAATCAGCAAGAAGTATGAAGAATTTAAACAGATTCAAAAGTATGCCAATGATTTAATTGAACAGATGGAATCTGGACATTTCGCTTATGCAAATATGTTGGAACATGTAGAAAATCTATATGATCGAATGATGCAGCATGATACATATCTAGAAGAATTTGAAAAGCAGAAAGAAGATATTGATACTAAGAATCAGAAAACAGAAGAACTCTTAGAAAATATCAATATTGTCTTATTAGAAATTAAGTCAGAAATCAAGAATGAACATCTTCCTTTAGTAAATGATTCTTATCGTGATTATATTGCGGATTCTTATAATAAAGTAGAAGAAATTAAACATTTTAAAGCCCATAAACCAGTTGTATTGAATGAACTATGTGCCAAGGTAGAAGGGGCAAGAGATGTGATTTATAAGCTTTATGATAATGTACATAATATGATAGTAACTGCAGGTATGGTTGAAGATGCGATTGTTTATGCGAACCGTTATCGTTCAATGTTCTTAGAAGTGAATACAGAACTTACAAAGGCTGAAGTCTTATTTAGAAATGGTGAATATCGTAATGCATTACAAGTTGCAGTAGATATTCTAGAAAGACTTGAACCAGGAAAATATGAAGAGCTTATTAAAAGGAAAGAAATTAAGTCCGCTTAGGGTGGACTTTTTTCTTTTATCTCGTTATTATTTAAAGCGAGGTGATTAGATGATTTATCTAGACTATGTAGCTACGACACCTCTTGATGAGGAAATACGCTCTACATATACAAAACTTTTAACAACTTATTTTGCGAATTCTGATTCTACATATGCACCAGGTTACGAAGTAAGTCGCTTAATTGAGCAATCAAGAGCTCATATTGCGAAATTACTTCATGTCTCTCCTGATGAACTGATCTTTACATCATGTGCATCAGAATCCAACAATACAGCAATTAAAGGAACAGCTTTCCAATATATGAATAGAGGAGAGCATATTATTACAACAGCTTTTGAACATTCAAGTGTTGCCAATACATTTAAACAATTAGAGGAAGTGTTTGGCTTTGATGTAGATTATGTGTCTATTGATTCAAAGGGACATCTTGATTTAAAAGAATTAGAATCTTTAATAAGAGAAGATACAATTCTTGTTTCTACAATGTATGTGAATAATGAAGTAGGAACAATTAATCCTATTCATAAAATTGCATCTATTGTACATAAAAAGAATCCTAAGACTAAATATCATGTAGATATGGTACAGGCTTTAGGTAAGCTTCCCATTACATTAGATGATATAGATTTAGCTACTTTCTCAGCTCATAAGGTATTTGGCTTAAAGGGAAGTGGATTACTCTATAAGAAGCGTACTGCAAGCATTGTGCCTCTTATTAATGGTGGTCAGCAGGAAAATGGCTTAAGAGGTGGTACAAGTAATGCATGCGTGGATATTGTACTCGCAAAGACAATGCGTAAAGCTATTGAATCACAAAAGAATCATTATGATTATGTAAAGTCACTGAATGACTATTTACGTGTACAATTAAGTGCGATGGACAATGTAGTGATTAACTCACCAGAGGATGCAAGTCCATTTATTTTAAACATTTCATGTCCACACTATAAACCAGAAGTTATTGTGCATGATTTAGAAACAAAAGGAATCTATATTTCTACTAAGAGCGCATGTTCAAGTAAAAAAGTAGAAATCTCTCATACCCTTGCTGCTATGCATTTAGATCCCCGTATTGGTACAAGTGCACTTAGACTCTCATTTTCACATCTCACTACAAAAGAGGAATTAGATACATTCCTAGATGCTTTAAAAGATACATTAAACAGAATTAAGAAACAGAGGTAATTAGATGAAACCAGATCATATTCTTGTTCGTTTTGGAGAACTTACAACTAAAGGAAAGAACCGTAAACTATTTATTAGAAAACTATTAAAGAATACAAAAGAAATACTTCATGACTATTCTGCCTTAGAATATGAATTAACATATGATCGTCTTTATATTTATTTAAATGAAGAAAATGCGGAAGAAGTGACAGATAAGTTAAAGACAATCTTTGGTATTCATAACTTCTCATTATGTTATAAGGTGGAACATGACTTAGAAAAAGCAAAAGAAGTTGTTACTTATATTATTGATCATGATGAAGGAAATACATTTAAGATTGATACAAAAAGACATGACAAGTCATATCCTAAGACATCTATTGAGATGAATAAAGAAATTGCAGGCTATGTATTCCATCATACAACTAAAGAATTATCTGTTGATGTACATAACCCAGATATCTTAGTGCGTGTAGAATATAGAAAAGATGCGATTTATATTATGGATAATATGATTCCAGGTGCAGGAGGCTATCCAGTAGGTATTGGTGGTAAAGCTTTATTAATGCTTTCTGGTGGTATTGATTCACCTGTGGCAGGTTATCTCACTATGAAGCGTGGTGTAGATATTGAATGTATTCATTATGCTTCTCCACCTTATACAAATGAAATGGCGAGAGAAAAGGTATTAGATCTAGTCAATGTCTTAAAAGACTATACACATGGCTCTATTAAAGTACATATCGTGCCATTTACTGATCTTCAGTTATCTGTATATGATCATTGTGATGAATCTTATGCTATGACAGTGATGCGTCGTATGATGTATAGAATTGCGGAAGGTGTTGCAAAGAAGAATGATTGTTTGGCTATTGTAAATGGTGAAAGTATCGGACAGGTCGCATCTCAGACACTTGAATCTATGAATACAATCAATCAGGTGATTACTACTCCGGTTATTCGTCCAGTTGCATGTATGGATAAATTAGAAATCATTAAGATTGCGGAAAAGATTGGTACATATGATATCTCTATTAGACCATTTGAAGACTGCTGTACAATCTTTACACCACATAACCCAGCTACTAAACCTAAGGCTTATAAAGCAGAAGGCTATGAAGCAGAATGGGACTTTGCATCAGAAGTACAGAAGTGTATTGATCATACAGAAACAATCATCATAAACTCTAAATATAAGAACAATGATGACTTGTTTTAAAAAAAGTAAAAAAAGTTCATAAAGTAGTTGACGAAGTGTCCTTAATCGTGTAATATATAACTCGTCGGTTGAGGACATATCTCTCTCCGTAGCTCAGTTGGTAGAGCATCTGACTCTTAATCAGAGGGTCCACGGTTCGAGCCCGTGCGGGGAGACCATTTGTAAACAATGCAGAACTTCGGTTCTGCTTTTTTATTGTATATGATAGCATATCATTTGGGAATTTGCTATAATGGAGGTTAGATTAGGGAAAGGGGTATTATTTATGAGAGAGGATACGGAATTAAAACTAGCAATCATAGAATTGGATGGATGTATATTCCCCCTAAACAGACTCCGCTATAATTTCTATAAGAACTTATGTAAAAAGAAAAATATTACTGTCATTCCTGAAGAGTTCTATCATGCTTTAGGTAATATGTATTCAATGTATGACACTCTTCCACTTGCGACGATAATTAATAGTCAGAAGCTTAATGCAACTGTAGAAAAAGATTTATATAATTATTTGAACATGAAGGGTTTATCACCAAAAGATGGTGTTATTGAGTTATTTGAATACTTTCGTCAGAATAATATTCCAATTGCAGTTGTTTCTACTCATAAAACTAAAACAGCTATTAATTATCTAGAACTTGGATCTTTATATCGTAAGGTTGATTATGTTATTGGATGTGATACAGATATTAAAGCACTTCCTTCAGAAGAACTGCTTGCTTATATTGATAAAAGATTCCAAGTAACACCTAAAGATACATTAGTCATTACTTCTATGAATAGTATTCTTCATTCAGCTAATAATATCGGAATGAATACTATTTATTTAAATGATTTGGTAGAAGCAGGAGATGATGAAATCAGCTGTTCTTATCAGGTAGCCAATACAATGTATGAAGCATTAAATGATATTCTTTTTGGTCGTTATGAAGATTATAAGATCTTTGAACCACTTCTTGGTATGGACAAAGAAATGTCTGTTGCTAAATTAAAGGCTTTATTCGCAAACTTGCAGGAAGTCTATAAGGATGACCCTGACTTATTAAAAATCATTAAATCTACTTATATATCTAAACTCTCTGAACTCACTAAAGAACGTCCAAGACGTTTTACCTTCAGTGATGAGGATCTAGCTGAATTAGAGAAGGAAGAAGAACCTGTAGTAGAAGAAAATAAAGAAGAACTTACCGCATTATCACTGAATGCGCAGGATACGGCTGCATTGAATGATGTCATCGCAAAGGTTATGGAAGCTGAAAACAATGCTCCAGAAGAAAAAGAGGAAGAAAAAGAAGAACCAGTGGTAGAAGAACCAAAAAAGAAACCTGATCATCATATTATTAATACTTTTATTAATATTAGTTATGTCTTATTATTATCATTGATGATTCTCTTACTTGGTTTAGTAGTTCATATTGCGCTAGGTAATATGATGGATCAGCCTGTTGTGAAGGTATTGCATGCAATTAGTTTAGGCTATATTGATGTTGTTGAATCAATTTTTGAATTCATCTTCAATGGTCTTCATTCTATTACGAATGTTATTCCGGATTACTATACTTATATGAATGATAATACATTGATGACTCTTTCTGCTTTAAAGATGATTCATTGTTATATTATGAATGTAGTGATTGTTTCAATCGTAGAAGTTGTTAAATACTCTATACTAAGTAAAAAGAGCTCTTAGAGCTCTTTTATTATTTACAATGTTTTCTGTTATAAGCATACATAACTGCAATGACAGTTTTACCATCAATAATACGTCCGTCAAAGATTGCTTTGTAAGCTTCATCGATAGGCATCTTAATGATATTTAAGAATTCATCTGCATCACACTGTAAAGAATCTTCTACTTCTTTAAAGTCTTCTGCTTCATAAATTCTAAGTATTTCACTTGAATAACCAGGCGTAGGAAGCATCTTTAAGATAGGACGCATATTTTTAGCACGTCTGTTTGTTTCTTCCTCAAATTCACGATAACAGGCCTTATCAGGATCTTCTCCTAGTTCTAGCTTACCCGCAGGTATTTCTAATGTATCGCATCTATTTGGATAACGGAACTGCTTTACAAGAATAATTTCATCATCCTCTATCGCAAGAATACATACACCACCATGGTGATATACACATTCACGTACAGCAGTATTACCGTCTTGTAATAATACATGTTCCTTAGTCACCTTCATGATGGCTCCATCATAAATTGTTGTTGAATCTATTTGTTTTTCCATGATTGTCACCTCGACTTTTATTATACCATAATCTAAGAGGTGTATGCTATAATGAGGAGGTAAAGGAGACATTATGAAAAAACTAGTAATCGATCAATATGATGATCATCAAAGAATAGATAAATACTTAAAGAAAGTGTTAGTCCAGGCACCTTCTTCACTTATATATAAGATGTTAAGAAAAAAAGATGTTAAAGTAAATGGTAAAAGAGTAAAGGAAAACTATATTCTTCATTTGGGGGATGAGGTGGAACTATTCTTATATGAAGATAAATTCAAGGAATATACAAAGCCTTTAACTATTTATGAATTACCTATTACTTTTAAAGTTGTTTATGAAGATGCACATATTCTTATTGTAGATAAACCTGCAGGATTGCTTGTTCATGAAGATATCAATGAATCAGTGAATACATTATCTAACCAGGTACTCACTTATTTATATCAGAAGGGTGAATATGATCCAGAAAAGAATATCAGCTTTACACCAGGTCCGGTGCATCGCTTAGATCGTAATACAAGTGGACTTGTAATCTTTGGTAAAGATATGCGTGCACTTCAGGATTTAAATACAATGATGAAAACAAGACAAGGCATTGAAAAGAAGTATCTCACTATTGCGATGGGACATATGAAGGATGCTACATTATCAGGATATGTCAAAAAGAATGAAGATGAAGGAAAGATGTATTTAGTAAAAAAAGATACACCGGGGGCTTTATCTATGAAAACAATAGTGCATGTCTTAAAAAGATGTTCTACATGTTCTTTAGTAGGAGTACAGCTTATTACTGGCCGTACACATCAGATTCGTATTCATTTAAGTGCGACAGGCCATCCAGTAATGGGTGATAGTAAATATGGAGATTTTGAATGGAATAAGGAAGTAAAGAAGAAATTCCATCTTAATCATCAGTTCCTTCATGCTTATCAATTAACTTTTGTGGATCCGATAGGCTCTATGAGTTACTTAAAAGGTAAAACGGTTACTTCACAGTTACCAGAACAGTTAGAAAAGATACAAAAAGAACTTTTTTCATAGCGTGAAAGTGTAATCTGTAATATAATATTTCAAGGAGGTATAGAGAACATGAAGTATTTTATTGGAATTGATTTAGGTGGTACAAACGTAAGAACTTTACTTGTTGATGAAAATGGTCAGTCATATAGTGAAGTGAAGGATGCTACTGAAAGAGAAAAAGGACCAGATGCTGTTACTGCAAAAATCTGTCGTCAGATTGAAGCAATCGATTATACAGTATGTGGTGGAATTGAAAATGTAGAAGGTATTGGTATTGGTGTACCTGGACCAGTTGATGTTGTAAAGGGTGTTATGATTATGGCAAGCAACCTTCCTGGTTTTGAAAATTATCCAATTGCGGAAAAGTTATCTACAAAATTCAATAAACCTGTATTCTTAGATAATGATGCAAATGTTGCTGGTCTTGCTGAAGCGGTATTAGGTGCTGGTAAGAATTATCCAACTTGTTATTATGTAACAGTTTCTACTGGTATTGGTGGCGCTTTCACAGTCAACAAACAGTTAATCTCTGGTGGTAGAGGACATGCTGGTGAAATCGGTAATATTATCGTTAAGAATAATGGTTATAAGCAGGGTGCTTTAAACCCAGGTGCTGCAGAAGGAGAATGCTCTGGTACTGCAATCACTAGAAAGGGTCAGGAAGCTCTTGGTAAAGATTTAGTACATCATGCAGGTGATGTATTTAGATTAGCTGCTGAAGGTAATGAAACAGCTCAGGGTATTGCGGATGAATGTGTTAGTGAACTTGCTACATTATTCGCAAATATCGCACATACAGTTGATCCACATTGTTTTGTAGTAGGTGGCGGTGTTATGAAGTCTAAGAAGTATTTCCTAGACCAGTTAACAAAAGAATTCAATCAGAAGATTCATGTCGGTATGAGAAATCATATTCCACTACTTGAAACAGAATTAGAAGACTGTGGTGCTATCGGTGCTGCAATGCTTCCAATGACAAGAATGAAGGCAGAATAATAGGAGGCTCTTTCAAGAGCCTTTTTTGTGTGGTAGAATACTAGACAAAGGGAGGTAGAACATGAAAAGAGTTGTACTTGGATTAAGTGGCGGTGTGGATAGTGCCGTTGCTGCTTATTTATTAAAGAAACAAGGTTACGAAGTAATCTGTGTATTTATGAGAAACTGGGATAGTTCATTAAATAATGATATTCTAGGTAACCCCACAAATGATGACGATGTATGTCCACAAGAAAAAGATTACCAGGATGCGCAGGCTGTTGCATCACATTTAGGACTTGAAATCCGTAGAGTGGATTTTATTAAAGAATACTGGGATCAGGTTTTTACATATTTCTTAGAAGAATATGCGAAAGGACGCACACCTAATCCAGATATCCTATGTAATAAACATATTAAATTCAAAGCTTTCTTAGATTATGCTAAGTCTATAGATGCTGATTATATTGCGACAGGACATTATGCCCGTGTTGTACATACTGAAGGAAAAGAATCAGTGATGCTTCGTGGTGTAGATAATAATAAGGATCAGACTTATTTCTTATGTCAATTGAATCAGAATCAGTTAAATAACTCACTGTTCCCAATTGGTGAACTCACTAAACCAGAAGTAAGACAGATTGCAGAAGAACTTGATCTTCCTGTAGCACATAAAAAGGATTCTACAGGAATCTGTTTCATTGGTGAAAGAGATTTTAGAGAATTCTTAAAGAACTATATTCCGGCTAAATCAGGCAAGATGGTAGATATTGTCTCTAAGAAGGTTATTGGTGAACATCAGGGTATTATGTATTATACAATCGGACAGAGAAAAGGTTTAGGTATTGGTGGTAATGGTGAACCTTGGTTTGTCGTAGGAAAAGACTATGACAAGAATATTCTTTATATTGCTCAGGGTGATAGTAATAAATGGTTATTATCTCATGGCGCATTGATTACTGATGTCAACTGGGTCTCTGCAACAAAGCCAGAAGGAGAATATGACTGTACTGCTAAGTTTAGATATCGTCAGAGGGATAATGATGTTTCATTACACTTTATTGATGAAACAACACTTTATGTTACATTTAAGAAACCAATCAAGGCTGTCACCCCAGGTCAGGCTGCTGTCTTCTATGATGGAGATGTATGTCTAGGTGGAGGTGCAATTGATAAAGTCTATAAAGACGGCAAGGAGATTGACTATTTATAATGGAAGAATACGAAGGCATTATTAGTAAAGTTATTTTCTATAATCCAGAAAATCAATATATAGTAGCAGCTTTTGAGACAGATGATGAAAAAATCACTATTATAGGAAATATGTCCTATGTGAATAATGATGATCGTTATCGTATTAAAGGAAGCTATGTCACACATCCCCGTTATGGTAAACAATTCAAAGTGTCTTCTTATGAAATAATTCTAGCGGATGATCGTAGTGAGATTATCCGCTATCTTTCTTCACCACTCTTTAAGGGCGTAGGTAAGAAGATGGCTGAAAGAATTGTGGATGCATTAGGGGAGAAGGCCTTAACTCTTATTAAGGATAACCCTGATTGTTTAAATAACATTCCCCATGTTACAGAAATAATTAAGAAGAATATTGTAGGTGTATTGACAAGTCAGGATTATGATCAACAGGTCTTATCTTTCTTTATGGGAAATGGTATTTCTACACGTAATTTACCACTCATTCAAAACTTCTATAAAGAGAAGACACTTGATGTATTACAAAATGATCCATATCGCCTTATTGATGATATAGAAGGTATTGGTTTTAAGAGTGTTGATGAACTCGCAATGAAAACAGGTGTAGAACCATTAGATGATAAACGTATCCAGGCAGGTATACTTGCTTCTTTAATTGATTTATGTTTCCAAACAGGAAGTACTTATAGTGATTATGAATCCTTTTATCATCACTTTAGACGTATGTTGCCTGAATGTCCTGATGATTTATTTGCGAAGAATCTAGATAAAATTATAGCGAATAAGGTTATTCAGGAAGAAGACCGTTATTATCCAAGAGATTTATATGAAAGTGAGACAATGATTGCGGAAAAGTTTGAACGTTATCTTAAACAATCAACGCAGTCTATTGAAGATTCTGTCATTGATGAAAAGATTAAAAGAACAGAAGAATTACAGGGTATTACTTATGATGAAATACAGAAGAATGCGATTAAGAAGTTTTTAGAAGAATCAGCACTTATTTTAACAGGTGGTCCTGGTACTGGTAAAACAACGATTGTACAGGCTATATTAAAGGTTTATCGTTCATTATATCCTGATGAAAAGATAGGGCTCGTAGCTCCTACAGGGCGTGCAGCGAAACGATTATCAGAACTTACTAAACTCGAAGCATCTACTATTCATAGATTATTAAAATGGGATATTTCTACCAATACATTTTCTATGAATTGTGATCATCCATTAGATATTGATTTACTTGTCATTGATGAGTTCTCAATGGTTGATTCACTCTTATTTTCTAAATTATTAGATGCTTGTGGTCATGTACATAAAATATTACTTATTGGTGATGAACAGCAGCTTCCATCAGTGTCACCAGGTAATGTCTTAAAGGATATGTTATTGAGTGGTATTCCACATATCTGCTTACAGACAATCTATCGTCAAGAAGAAGGCAGTGGTATTGTCGCATTATCTCATGATATCAGAAATGATCATTATGATTCTCGTGTTTTCCAAAATTATCGAGATATTCATTTTACAGTATGTCCTAACAAGGATGTTGTACAATGTGTGCAGGCTATTGTAAAAAAAGCGGTAGAAGAGGGATATGATGCATCCGATGTACAGGTATTAGCACCCATGTATAGAGGTATAGCAGGTATAGATGCTTTAAATGAATCTTTACAGGCTATCTTTAACCCGCCAGCAAGTGATAAAGCTGAAATTAAAGTGCGTGGTAAGATCTTTAGGGAAGGAGATAAGCTTCTTCAATTAAGAAATCGTCCCGATGATGATGTTTATAATGGGGATGTAGGAATCTTAGTAGAAATTGAAAAGAAAGAAGATACTGGATTACCTTATGACACTCTTATTGTTGATTTTGATGGGCAGTTTGTAAACTACCGTACGACTGAATTCGATATGTTAAGACATGCTTATTGTATCTCTGTTCATAAATCTCAGGGTAATGAATTTAAGATTGTTATTATGTCAGTACTTCCAGAGTACAGCATTATGATGAAGAAAAACTTATTATATACAGGTATCACAAGAGCCAAGCAGTCTTTATTTATCCTAGGAGATCATAGTGTCTTTATTCATGGCCTTCATAATAATCAGGATGAACAAAGACGTACAACATTACTCAAACGCTTTCAGGAGAGACATAAAACTTCTTCTTTTTCGATATCTGACTTCGAATAATCAAATAAATAGTTCGTTAAAAACATTAAATTTAAGTTATTTTTGTAAAGTACTTTACATAAACTTAAGATTATTTTAACATTTAGTTAACGACATTTACGTAGAGACACGTTATAATGTAGTGGTAAAAGAAGGAAAACGAGATTATGAAAATAACGAATTGGCTTGACTTATTAGGTGGGCTGGCACTCTTTTTATATGGAATGCAGGTTTTAAGTGATTCCTTAGAAGACGCTGCAGGTGACCGCTTAAAAACTATCTTAGAAAAACTAACAAATACAAAATTTAAAGGTGTTCTTGTCGGAATCGGTGTAACAGCTGCTGTACAGAGTTCTTCTGCAGTGACTGTTATGTTGATTGGTTTCATGAATGCCAGCTTGATGACATTAAACAGATGTATCTGGGTTGTAATGGGTTCTAATATCGGTACAACCATCACAGCACAGATGATTGCAATTAATGTAGGTGTTGTCGCACCGGTCTTTGCAGTTGTGGGTGTCTTCATGTGCTTATTCTTTAAGAGTCGTAATGTAAGAGGTATTGGTTCAGTTATGACTGGATTTGGTATTCTCTTCATGGGGCTTAATATGATGAGTGCGGCCGTTGTGCCACTTCAGAAGGAACCTGTCTTTATTAAATTAATGACAACTCTTTCTAATCCAATACTTGCCGTATTATTTGCGGCTGCTTTTACTGCTTTGATCCAGTCTTCTGGAGCTGCAGTAGGTATTCTATCTGCACTTGCAACTAAAGGATTAGTACCATTTAGTACAGCAGCATTCATGGTATGTGGACTAAATATCGGTACTTGTATTACAGCCGTTCTTGCATCAGTGACTGGATGTAGAAACTCTAAGCGTATTGCGACATTCCATGTCCTATTTAACTTAGTAGGTACAATCTTCTTCTTGATTATATGTTCTACTACACCATTATTGTCATGGATTGCAGAATTCTCTGGAACTCCAGCACATCAGGTGGCAAACTTCCATACAATATTCAATATTGTAACTACAGTAATCATGTTACCATTTGATGCAGTATTTATGAAACTGATCTACAAGTTATTACCAATCAAGGGCGAGATGCTTGCAGAAGGTTCTTTAATCGAAGAATAAAGATAAGGCTTGCGCCTTATCTTTTTTTTATGTATAATAGGTGCATAATCGTTGAGAAAGACAAGTACTTCATAGAGGTCTTAAGAGAGAGAACGGGTGGTGCAAGTTCTTGGGTGTATGAAGGAAGGCTCCTTTCGAGAGTGATGTAAACATCAACGTATGACTGCGTTAAAGTCATAAAGGGCATAGATATATTTATCTATGAATAAGGATGGTACCGCGATTTAAGTCGTTCCTTTTAAGGAATGGCTTTTTTATTTTAGGAGGATATTATGAAAAAGTTAACAGGTAATCAGACTCGTGCATTATTCCTTGAATATTTCAAGAAACAGGGACATATGGTTGAACCAAGTGCTTCATTGATTCCCCATGATGACCCAACATTATTATGGATCAATGCCGGTGTAGCCGCATTAAAGAAATACTTTGATGGTACAGAAAAACCAGCATGTAATCGAATCACAAATGCACAGAAATCTATTCGTACAAACGATATTGAAAACGTAGGGAAGACAGCACGTCACCATACATTCTTTGAAATGTTAGGTAACTTCTCTATTGGTGACTATTTTAAGACAGAAGCAATTCATTTTGCATGGGAATTCTTAACAGGTGAAGAATGGCTTGCTTTTGATAAAGATAAACTATATATCACTGTTTATACAGATGATGAAGATGCATACAATGTATGGACTAAAGAATGTGGTGTAGATCCATCACATATTTTAAAGACTACAGATAACTTCTGGGAAATCGGTGCAGGACCTGGTGGACCAGATAGTGAAATCTTCTATGACCGTGGAGAAAAATATGACCCAGATCATATCGGTGAAAGACTATTCTTTGAAGAAATGGAAAATGACCGTTATGTAGAAATCTGGAATATCGTATTTTCTCAGTTTGATTGTGATCCTACAATTGATCGTAAAGATTATAAAGAATTACCACATAAGAATATTGATACTGGTATGGGTCTTGAAAGAATTACTTCAATCATCCAGGAAGGTGAAACAAACTTCGACACAGACTTATTCTTACCAATCATTCATGCAGCTGAAGAACTAGCTGATGTAAAGTATGCAGAAGATAAAATGGCTTATAGAGTTATTGCCGACCATATCCGTACTGTAACATTCGCATTAAGTGATGGTGCTATGTTTGACCGTGCAGGTCGTGGTTATGTATTAAGAAGAATCTTAAGAAGAGCTGTTCGTTATGGTAAGAACATCGGTATTGATAAGCCTTTCTTATATACTTTAGTGGATGTTGTAGTAGATAACATGAAAGAATTCTATGATTATCTTCCAGAAAAAGCAGAATTCGTTAAGGAAGCTGTTAAGAAAGAAGAAGTGGCATTCCATAAGACATTATCTCAGGGTGAAAAGAAGATCAAAGATGTTATTGCACACTCTGATAATAAGATGATTGATGGTTCTACTGCCTTCATGTTATATGATACATATGGTTTCCCATTAGAATTAACTATTGAAATCGCAGAAGAATCTGGATTTACTGTTGATAGTGAAGGATTCCAGGTAGAAATGAAAGCACAGCAGGATCGTGCTCGTGCAGCCCGTGGTGAAAGAGAATCAATGGCTTCTCAGAAGATTGATTTAATGGATTTCACTACACCTTCTACTTTTGTTTATGACACAGCACCTTGTAAGACTACAGTTATAGGCTTATTCAAAGATGGAGAAAAGGTGGATGAACTCACTGATGAAGGTGAAATCATCGTTGAAACAACTAACTTCTATGCTGAAATGGGTGGTCAGTGTGCAGATACAGGTTCTGCGCATTCAGATCAGTTTGATGCAGAAGTCACTAATGTATTAAAGGCTCCTAATGGTCAGCATTTACATTATATTAAATTAAAGAGTGGCAGCGTACATTTAGGTGATACTGTAGAACTCACAGTGGATACAGCACGTCGTGCATTAATTGAAAATAACCATACTGCAACACATTTATTAGATGCTGCATTAAAGAAAGTCTTAGGTGCACATGTTGGTCAGGCTGGGTCATACTTAGATGAAAACAGATTACGTTTTGACTTCACTCATCCATCAAAGATGACAAAAGAAGAATTAACAGCTGTAGAAGATATGGTCAATGAATATATCTTCAAGAGTGTTGATGTAGATGTTAAAGAAATGCCTAAGGAAGAAGCCATCAGTGCAGGAGCAACAGCTTTATTTGATGAAAAATATGGTGATGTTGTAAGAGTTGTACGTGTAGGTGACTTCTCAGTAGAATTATGTGGTGGTACACATGTTTCTAATACTGCAAAGATTGGTTTATTCAAGATTGAAATGGAAACTTCAGTTGGTTCTGGTGTAAGAAGAATTGAAGCAGTCACTAATGTAGCGGCTTATAAGGCATTAAGAAAATCTGAAGAAACTTTAGAAGAAGTAGGTACAGTACTTAAGGTAAATGATTTCAATAAGATCGTAGAAAAAGCTGAAAGCACAATGACTACACTTAATACAATGAAAAAAGAAATTGAAACATTAACTAGTAAGTTAAATGCTTTAGAAGCAAAGAACCAGGCTTCTCAGGTTGAAGAAGTTAATGGTGTGAAGTTCCTTTATACTCATGTAGAAAAAGATAATGCAGCCGCTAAACAGATGGCATTTGATTTTAGAGATCAGTTAGGTAGTGGTGTTGTAGTAGTAACTAGTACATTTGAAGGTAAGAATTCTTACTTTGTAGGTATTACTAAAGATCTTACAAATACATATAAAGCAGGTGTCTTAGTAAAGGCTATGAATGAAGTTCTTGATGGCCGTGGTGGAGGAAAACCTGATTTCGCTCAGGGTGGTGCACCAACACTAGATAAGATTGATGAAGCAGTTGCTGCAGTGAAATCTAAATTGTAAAAAAATTGAATTTTATCTTCGTTTATACTAAAATAAGTGATATAGGGAGGGTTCATTATGGCACAAGATTATACACAGACAAGAGTATTTAACTCAGAAGATCTCAAACGAGAAGTAATTAGAAACAACTTAATGACAGTTGCTGAGGCTTTAGAAGAAAGAGGATATAATGCAGTTCACCAGATTGCTGGTTATCTGATTTCTAATGATCCTGCTTATATTTCAAGTCATAAGAGTGCAAGATCTATTATTCAGCAAGCTGATCGTGATGAAATTATTGAAGAACTTGTAAAGTTCTATTTGGAGTCTAAATAGTGGAAAAGATATTAGGACTTGATTTAGGATCACGTACTTGCGGTGTTGCGATAAGTGATACATTAGGAATGCTTGCACATGGTGTAGAAACTTATCATTTCAGCGAAAACGCATATAAGAAATGTGCTTATCATATCAAGAATATCGTAGAAGAGAATAATATTCATACAATTGTCTTAGGATTACCTAAGCATATGAATGGTGATCTTGGTGAACGTGCACAGATTTCTATTGATTTTAAAGAACGTTTAGAGAAGATGATGGATGTTGAAGTTATTCTTGAAGATGAAAGATTAACAACTGTTATTGCGACAAATAATCTTATTTTTGGTGATGTTTCAAGAAAGAAACGTAAACAGGTTGTTGATAAGATGGCAGCAGTTGAAATTCTTCAGGGGTATCTTGATAAGATAAGGAGATAAGCAATGGACGATAATAAAATTGTGATTACCGATAATAACGGGGAAGAAAATGTGTTTGAAATTCTTTTTACTTATGAAGATGAAGAGAATGGAAATAAATATGTCATGTATTATAGTGAAGAAGATGATGAGCAGATCTTTGCATCTCGTTATGATGATGATAATCATTTATATGATATTGAAGATCCAGCTGAATGGGAGCGTCTAGAAGAAGTTCTAGAAGACTTCAATATGCATGATGAAGAAGAAACAGATGATAAATGTGATGGCTGTGTATGCGAAGATGGGGACTGCGTCACAGATTGTTCTGAATGTGATAAGAACTAGGTAACAACCGTTACCTAGTTTTAGTAAGGAGATTATTATGGGACTTTTTAGTAAAACAAAAACAGTAGATATTTTCTTTGTAGGCAGCGAAGGAACAGATCTTGATCGTGGTATTTATGCATTCTATCTTAATGTAGATAATGGAGAAATCATCAAGAAATCATTCGTTAAGTCTCTAGCTAGCCCTCTCGCAATGAATAGACAAGGACGTTTCATGTATTTAACTTACCGTAATGGGACAGGACGTGCTCAGGATGGTGGTATCTGGCAGTATGCCTGCATGGAAACTCAGTTAGGACTTGCAGCAAGAATCGGTAACGAAGGACGTACATATATCCAGACTGTCTTAAATAAAGAGCGTGATTATGCTTATGCGATTGATTATTATAATGGTGAAGTAGTCACTATACCAATTAAGACTTCTAAAATCATTAGAGTATCAAAAACAGTAAAACTAGATGGTCATAGTATTGATCTAGTCAAACAAACTGAATCTCATCCTACATTTATGACATTCACTCCAGATAATACAAAACTTATTGTCACTGATTTAGGTGGTGATGAAGTCATCTTCTTTACTGAAGGTGAAAAGGGTGAACTTACTAAGGATGAAGAATTATCATTTAAGTTAAACCCTGGAAGTGGACCATTAAAACTTGTTTATTCTAGTAACCGCAAATTTGCCTATATTCTCAATCAAATCTCAAGCACTATTACATGTTATGCTGTAAAGCATAATAAGTTTACTTTAGTAGATGAAGTGATGACTTATTCTAAGGATGAATATGATGGTGTCAATACACCAATGGATATGGTTATTACTGAAAATGGACGTTTTATCTTTGTAATCAATAAAGGTGATGATACAATCGTTGCCTTTGAAAGAGATAAAGAGACTGGAAAGCTTACAAGAACTGATTGTATGGAAACAGATGAAGGACCTAAGTCTCTACTCTTATTTAGAGATAAGTACTTACTTGTTGCATGTAAACAGGGTGGATCACTTGAAAGCTTTGAAATCAAAGAAGATGAAAAGCGTGCTGTTTTATATGAAACACATCACCAGTTCACAATCCATGCCCCAGTATGTATGGAAAAAGGTACAGAAAACTTACGTGTAGTTAAATAAGGCATGTTCATGCCTTATTTTTCTTATGGTAATTATCGGGTTAATTCTATATAATGGTTAAGGAAAAGGAGATGTATATATGAAAAAGAAAATCATAGTGGCAGTCCTTGTAGTTGTACTATTAATAGGTGGTACTGGCTTATTTTATATAAGTGGTACAGGACATGTCTCTTCTAAAAGTGAAGTGGTACAGGTAACTGTAAAGAAAGGTGAAAATGCTTATACAGTTTTAAATACATTAGATTCAAAAGGCTTAATAAAAAATAAATTGGTGGCTAAGGTTTACTTAAAGATTCATAAGCCTTCAGTTATCTCTCAAACTTACAATTTGAATAAGAACATGTCTCTTTCAAAGATGTATAGCATCATGTCAAAGATGAACAGCTCTTATGTTGTGAAGTCTTCCTTAACTATTCCTGAAGGAATTACTATTCCTCAGGCAGCTAAAAAGGTTGCAAATGTAACTGGTAAATCAGAACAAGAAGTATTAGATAAATGGTCTGATCACACTTATTTAAAAGAGCTTATTTCTAAATATTGGTTCTTGACAGATGACATTCTCCAAAAGGGTATTTTATATCCATTAGAAGGTTATCTCTATCCTGAAACATATGTACTTTATGATAAATCTACAACAATAGAAAAAGTCACAAAAGAAATGCTGGATTATATGGATCAACAATTAACACCTTATAAGGATTCAATAACTAAGCTTGGCTATACACCTCATCAATTTTTAACACTTTGCTCAGTCGTAGAAAGAGAATCTTTATTTGATAAAGATCGTCCAGCCATTGCGGGTGTATTTATCAATCGTTTAAAGACCGGTATGAGATTACAGTCAGATATTACTGTCAACTATGCATTAAATAGAACAGGTGTCAAAGTCACTACTAAGATGACTAAGACTGATTCTCCTTATAATACATATAAATATGCAGGACTTCCTATTGGTCCTATTGCATGTGTCCCACAAAAGACTATGAATGCAGTCGCAAACTATACACCATCTGATTATTTATTCTTCTTTGCGAAGAAAGATGGGACTGTCATCTATTCAAAGACATATAAAGAACATAAAAAAGCAGTGAAGGAGAATAAGTGGTATTAATGAAATCATTTTATGAATTAGAAGAATATGCACTTGTGAAAGACGTGCCTATTATGCAAAAAGAAGGTATTGAATACCTTATTGATGAATTAAATAAAAGAAATGCGGAGTCTGTATTAGAGATTGGAAGTGCCATTGGGTATTCATCTTTAATGATGGCCACTCATGTCAAAGGTCTTCATGTTGATACAATTGAAAGAGATGATATACGTTATCAGGAAGCAGTTGTAAATATTCATGATTTTAATCAGGAAGACAACATTACAATCTATCATGAAGATGCATTAGAGTTTGATGATACATTGTTGAAGCATGTTCCTTATGATTGTCTTTTTATTGATGCAGCAAAAGCGCAGTATCAGCGTTTTTTTGAGAAATATGTTCCTTATTTAAAGGAAGATGGTTTTGTGTTAGTGGATAATCTAGATTTCCATGGTATGATTTTTGATATACCAAATATAAAAAATAGAAATACACGTGCTCTTGTAAGAAAGATCAAACGTTTTAAAGACTGGATCTTCTCTAATGATGAATATGATGCACATTATGTGCAGGTAGGTGATGGTCTATGTATCATTACTAGAAAGGATCAAAATGAAAATCGCAATTAATTTAAATGATCGTGGATACCTTCATGATTATGTTGATATGGGTGTTTCTTTGATTATGGCTGGATCAGACTATAGTGTTTTGACACCAGTGAAGTTTTCTATTGAAGAATTGAAAGAAATCAAAGAACAGGCAAAAGAACTTTATGTTTATGTGAATGCTATGTATGATGAACATGATCTAGAGGGACTAGAAAAACATATTGATGCATTACATGAGATTGGAATCGATGGATTAATCTTCCAGGATTTTGGTGTATTACAAATAGTTAATAAAAAGGGTTATGATTTCAAGATGATTTATCATCCTTTAACTCTTAATACCAATTCAAGTACACTGAATACTTTATCTCATTATGGTATTTCTGGTGCTTTTGTTTCTAAAGAAATATCTTTGAAGGAACAGCTAGAAATACGTAAAAATTGTGATATGCCATTATTTGTATTAGGTCATGGTGTACAGTATATGATGATGAGTAAGAGACATTTAATCTCTAATTATGAAAAAGCAAGTAATACAACATTAAGCCATAATAAAGACGCTCTCACAATTAATCCACGTGGACAGGATTTCCCATGTCATATATATGAAACAACTCGTGGAACGGCTGTATTCAGCAAATCTAGACTATATACATTGGATTTATTCAATACATTAAAGGACTTTGATTACCTTTATATTGAAACAATGTTTATGGATTCAAGAGAAGCTATAGAAGTTATTAGTATGTATTGTGATTGTCTTAAAGCCCTAGAAAGAGGTACATATGAAAAAGAAGTAAAAGAATATCTTCCTTTATTAAGAAAGATTTCAAAACCTCTTGATCGTGGTTTCTTATATGATGATACAATTTATCGTCTTGAAGATGTAAAGAGGAGGGATCTAGAAGATGCAGCCAATAAGTAAGATTATTAATGGTCGTCGTGTGATTGTGAAAAAACCTGAATTACTTGCCCCTGCAGGAAACCTAGAAAAGCTTAAAACAGCTATTATTTATGGTGCAGATGCAGTATTTATTGGTGGTAAGGAATTCTCTTTACGATCACAGGCATCTAACTTCTCTATAGAAGACATTAAAGAAGCAGTACAATTTGCGAATCAATATGGCGCTAAAATCCATGTTACATGTAATATCATCCTTCATCATGATAACTTAGAAGGCATTAAAGAGTACTTACAGGCATTAGATGATGCAGGTGTTACAGCTATTATTGTCGCAGATCCATATATTATGAATCTTGCGAAAAGTATGGACTTAAAGCTAGAAGTACATGTCTCTACACAAATGTCAGTCACTAATTCAACTGCTGTTAAGTTCTTTGAAGATATGGGAATGGACAGAGTAGTACTAGGTCGTGAAACAACTTTTGCTGACTTGAAGGACATTAGAAAAAATGCCCCTGATATTGATTTAGAATACTTTATACATGGTGCAATGTGTATTTCTTATAGTGGTCGTTGTATGTTATCTAACTACTATTCTAGACGAGACGCCAATAGAGGTGGCTGTTCACAAAGTTGTAGATGGTATTATGATTTAGAAGAGAATGGACAATCTATTAATGAAGATTTCCCATTTACTATGTCTTCTAAGGATATGTGTCTCATTCATCATATTGGTGAATTAATAGAATGTGGTGTGGATTCGTTCAAGATAGAAGGGCGTATGAAGTCTGTTCATTATATTGCGACAGTTGTATCTACTTATAGAAAGCTCATTGATACATATTGTGCTGATCCTGATCATTTTGCAGATTCAAAGAAATATGAAGATGAACTACAAAAAGCAGCCAATAGAGCATTCTGTCATGGATTCTTTTATGATAATCCAGGTGTAGATGAACAGCTTTATAACTTAAGAGATGAACATCCTACACAGGAATTCGTTATGCGCGTACTTGATTATGATAAAGATTCTAAACGAGCTAAAATTGAACAGCGTAACTATTTCAAAGTAGGAGACAAGATAGAAATATTCTCTCCTAGTCATTCCAATATTTATTTTACTGTTGATAAGATTTATAATGAAGATAATGAATTGGTGGAAGTAGCCAACCATCCAATGGAAATACTTTATGTAGAAATTGATTATCCAGTATTAGAGAATGATATGGGAAGGAAGGTAAACCATGGAAAATAAAGCTGTCATTATTGGGATTGCAGGTGGAAGTGCTTCTGGTAAGACTTCTATCGCTCAATCCATCTATGATCGTTTTAAAGGCAGTCATAGAGTAAAAATCATTAAACAAGATGATTACTACAAAGATCAAAGTGATAAGACAATGGAAGAAAGAGTAAAAACTAACTACGATCATCCATTTGCTTTTGATAATGATCTTCTAGTATCAGATTTAAAGAAGTTAAAAAAGAAAGAAAGAATTGAAAAACCTACTTATGATTATTCAAAGCATACAAGAAGTGATATCACAGAAGTCATTGAAGATCGTGATGTTATTATTCTAGAAGGTATCTTTGTCTTAGCAGAAGAAGAGGTAAGAGATCTTTGTGATATACTGATTTATGTGGATACAGATGCAGATATCCGCTTTATCAGACGATTAAGAAGAGATGTAGAAGAACGTGCAAGAACTGTTGATTCAGTCTGTAACCAGTATTTAGAGACTGTAAGACCAATGCATGAACAGTTCATTGAACCATCTAAGAAATATGCACATATTATTATTCCTGAAGGTGGGACTAATACTGTTGCGATTGACTTATTGATTACAAAAATAAGTAGTATTCTAGGCGATTAAATCTTTCTTGTCTAATTAAAATAAGTATGTTATTAATGAGTGGCGAAAAAAACCATAGGCTTGTCTATGGGATGAAAGCCACATAATTAAAAGAATTAAGATTAATAGAATCAAAGTATTGAATAGTGGAATCAAAATAGTATAAAATAAACATCAGGAAGATTGATTACACTTCCTTATCATAAGATAGAAATTTACCGTTAATGTGGTCGTTGGACTGCTTGGTAATAAAAGTTCTTACTTAAATAGATTTAAACTTGTATTCCAAAGTCTGAAAATGATGTACGATTATAAGCTAAACTTGACAGTAGGAACCCCACGGGCTCACCCGTGGGAGTAGTCAGATTTACGTATACGAGGTGAAAGAAATGGATAAAAAAGTGCAAATTAGTAGAGAAGGTTTTGAAAAGCTAAAAGCTGAAAGAGAAAACCTTATTAATGTTGAAAGACCAGCAGTCATTGAAGAAATTAAGCTTGCAAGAAGCCAGGGTGACTTATCAGAAAATGCTGACTACGATGCAGCAAGAGATAAACAGGCTCGTATTGAAGAAAGAATCAAAGAATTAGAAGTAATGATGCAGAATGCAGTTATCATTGGTTCTGATGTTAAGGTAGATACTCATGTTGTAAACTTAGGTGCTACTGTAACAGTTCTTGATTTATCTGAAGAAAATCCTGAACCTGATACATTTACAATCTTAGGTTCTACAGAAACTGATCCATTACATGGTAAGATTTCTAATGAATCTCCACTTGCGAAAGCATTAATGACTCATAAGATTGGTGATGTTGTAACAGTCGGTGTTGCAAAACCTTATGATGTTGAAATTGTAGATATTAAATATTAATTTGAATACCCATAATCTGCAGAAACAGTCTTTTTTATCTTTGTTTGTTCTTTGTTTCTAATACTGTTTAAGAGGAACTTATTAAAGACGTGTTTATAGCATACCTGTGGTTTGTGGGTATTCAAAAATATTAATGGTATGAAAGGACACTTCTTGGGAGGTGTTCTTTTTTACTGCACAAAAAAACATTCCAACTCGATATAGTTGGGATGTTTTCATTATTTCAACAACATTCTGTCGTTCACAAATTCACTGCCACTTGCTTCTTCAAACTTCTTAAGTAGGAAAGGAACAGTTAATTTCTTTTTCTCTTCACCTTTTACATCATAGATGATTTGACCATTATACATCATGATCAATCTATTCCCTACATCAATAGCCTGCTGCATATCATGAGTAACCATCATTGCTGTTAGCTTTTGTTCAGTGACAATCTTATTAGTCAAAAGTAATACCTTAGCACTTGTTGCTGGATCAAGAGCGGCTGTATGTTCATCAAGTAAGAGAATCTTAGGCTTTGTGACAGTCGCCATTAATAGTGTTAAGGCCTGTCTTTGTCCACCTGATAATAAACCTACCTTACTTGTCATTCTCTCTTCTAGACCTAAATTTAGAGTCTTTAAGAGGTCATAATACAACTTCTTTTCTTCTTTCTTGATACCCCACTTTAAAGTACGCTTTTGACCACGTCTTTTAGCCATTGCAAGGTTTTCATCAATCTGCATATCAGCTGCAGTACCCATCATCGGATCCTGGAATACACGACCAATAAGACCTGCACGTTTATATTCTGGATACAAAGAAATATCTTTATCATCTAGTTTAATATGACCACAATCAATAGGATAAACACCTGCAATCATATTCATTAAAGTGGATTTACCAGCACCGTTACCACCAATAACAGTAACGAAATCTCCATCATCTAATTGAAGATTAATATCAATCAAGGCTTTCTTCTCATTAATAGTGCCAAGGTTAAATGTTTTTGATACATGTTCAATCTTAAGCATTTTTCTCATCCACCTCTTTTGTAAGTTTCTTATAGTTTGCAGTCTGTTTTCTATTTGCCATTAATACTGGAATAGTTAATGCGAGAGCTACAATAAATGCAGTGAGTAGCTTTAAGTCATCAGTTGATAAACCTAACTGGATAACAATGGCGATAATAATACGATAAATAATTGAACCAACAATAATCGCAATGAGTCTCTTTAAGAAACTGCCATAACGACCAAAGATAACTTCACCAATAACGATAGAAGCAAGACCCATAACGATTGCCCCCATACCGATCTTGACATCACCATAACCAACTGACTGACCGACCATGGCACCACTTAAGGCGATTAAGGCATTTGAAATCACTAAACCAAGTAGCTTAGTATAATCAGTATTGACACCAACAGCTCTTACCATCTGTTCATTATTACCAGTCGCACGTAATGCATTACCTAATTCAGTTCCAAAGAACCAATAGAGTAGGGCAATCACAATAGTTACTGCAATAACACCTACAACTAGTGTTGACTGAGATACTGTTAAACCAACCATTGGTCCCCAGTCATATAAGCTTTCTGTCTGAAGTAATGGGATATTTGATTTACCCATTATACGTAAGTTAATAGAATATAAGCCTAACTGTGCAAGAATACCAGCAAGGATAGCAGGAATCTTACATTTAGTATGTAATAAACCAGTCACAAATCCAGCTAAAGCACCCGCAAGAGTTGCAGCAAGAATCGCAACGATTGGATTACCATGATTTGTAAGAATAACAGCACATACAGCACTTCCTGTTGCGAAAGAACCATCACATGTCATATCTGCAATATCTAACAGACGAAATGTAATATAAACACCAACTGCCATGATGCCCCATAAGACACCCTGGTAAGTCGCACTTTGTAATGCTAAAAATAAAGACATTCTCATTCACTCCTTAAATAAGTTCAGCCTTATCTAATACTTCCTGTGGAACTTTAATACCAAGCTTTTCCATCTGAGCTTTATTGACCTTTAATTTACAATCACTCGCTTTTAAGTATTCAATAGGCATAGTAGCTGGTTTACCTTTACCAGTTAAGATCTTAATGGCCTGTTTACCAGCGATACTACCTAAGTTATAGTAATCAATACCATAAGTAGCTAAACCACCTTTAGCACACATACCTTCTTCACCAACAATAACAGGGATTTTAGCCTGATCAGTTACTTTTACAACTGCTGGGATGTTAGAAGCAAGTAGGTTATCAGTTGGAATATATAAAGCATCTGCTTTACCTACAATAGAATCAGTAACTGACTGGATTTCATTAGATTCAGAAACAGTCTTTACTAATGGTGTCATACCCTGAGCTTTGATTTCTTTGACAGCCATCTTACCCTGAATTTCAGAGTTAGATTCATTACCTGCATACATAACTGCAACAGTCTTTGCGTTAGGCATAATCTGTTTTAATAATTTAATCTGTTCTTTAACTGGTGTTAAATCACTTGCTCCAGTCACATTTCCACCAGGTTTTTTATTTGATTTTACTAATTTACTGCCAGCTGGATCAGTAACAGCAGATACAACAACTGGAATATCTTTAGTCTTCTTTACAACAGCCTGAGCTGCAGGAGTTGCAATTGCATAAATTAAATCATTTCCATCGTTCACTAAGCTTTCTGCAATAGTTTCACAGTTAGAGTTTTCACCACTGGCATTCTTTAAAGTAATATTAGAAGCTTTATAACCTGCTTTTACAAGAGTATCCTTAAATCCCTTATATGATGCATCCAATGCATCGTGCTGCATATACTGGATGACTCCAACTTTTACATCAGCCTTATCTTTAGTGCTAGACTGACTACCACAGCCAGTTAATGCTAGACCGACTGCCATTAAACCACATACAAACTTCTTCATAATAGATTCCTCCCTTTTTTCTTTCCCCTAAAAACAAAAAAATTCACCCCAAGAGGGCGAATTATCGCGGTACCACCTCTAGTTCATTAGTCATAGACTAACCTCACTAAATAGCGATAACGGGCAACCCGGGAAGTATTTTGTACTTCCAACTCCATGGTGAATTCAAGAATGTCTGCGTATGATTCGCACCAGCCATCATATCTCTTATGCCTCACATTTCTTTACTATGTCATTTCTCTGTTTTTATAATATAAAAATATAATATAGAAATATTAAGGAAAAGTCAAATAAAACTTTTAAAAGTTAGGGAAAAAACAAAAAAGAAATATAAGAAAAAAGAGCAGATATTTCTGCTCTTAGTAGTTGATTTCTTCGTAAAGAACTTTTAAAAGGACAGCCTTAGAACTCATCTGCTGACGCTTTCTATCATAAGTCTTAATTACGCTGTATTCAACAACGTCATACTTTTCAACTTCTTCATCATCAAGGAAATCAGCCTGTCTGAAGAATAAGTTTTCTTCATCATCCTGGAAGATACTACCAAAATTCTTATCATGATTGTAGAATACTACTTTACCTTCATGACGAGTAATGTAGTTTTCTAGATGATAAACAACTTCACTATATACACGATCAAATGTATCGCTGGCAGTTAAATCAGCATAATCAGCTAAATCAGCATCAGCTTCATATGTTTTACCATTTTCTTCTTCTAGCTTCTTAATGAGGCATTCTGCAAGTGCATGAGCCTTATCCTGACCCTTAGCCTTTGCCATTGCTGAAATCTTTTTATAATCTTCGATATTCTTATAATCGAATCCACCCTTGAAGAATTTATCGATTAGAAGTGTATAAGCATCATCTTCACGATTTGTATTCATATAAAGCTTATAAAGGATTTCAAATGAATCTACTGCATTGAAATGACCCTGTAAAGCGATGAATTCATTTTCAGCTTCTTCATAACGTCCAAGTTCAACTAGAGAGCTTGCACGATAATATTTAACCCAATTAAGGTTGTTATAATGCCACTTTAAGTTATAAGTGAAAGCAATGTTCGCAGTTTCAACACATGCTCTATATGATTCAAGTTCATATAATGCACGTACTTTCATACGATACCATTTCTCTTTCTTACTTTCGAATTCTTTACCATCTTTATTTACAAATGGTTTATCTTCTAGAGTAGGTGCATCTAAGTAGTCTAATAATTCAGATAACTTCTTATAGTCTACTGGATCAGCCTTTAATACATGTTTAATAGCCTTATTGACTGCAGCTTCAAGTGGAGAATATCTCTCCTGCTTACAATATTTAGCAATTTCTTCTAAGATACCATAGAATAAACTTTCGTTCTTAGAAATTTCTTCATCATCGATGTTGATATACTTATTATAAAGAGCATAGCCAAAATAATTGATATATCCTTTTAATTCTGGTGCCATTTCAAGGAATGTTCTTCCTACTTCAATAGCTTCATCAGTCTTACCCTGATTCTTTAATTCTTTAACGAAATCACGTGCCTGGAATTCGCTGAATGAAGAGGCATCCTCTTCGAAACGGTTCTTATAAGCCGTTAAATCTTTTACTTTTGATTCTTCCACATTATCACCCCTACGAGATATTATACATTTTTTTATTATTGATGTGAAGAAAAAACGAACGGAGTTCTCCGTTCGTTATTCTACAGTCACTGATTTAGCAAGGTTACGAGGTTTATCTACATCACAACCCTTAATACATGCTGTATGATATGCAATGAGCTGTAATGGGATAGCTACAAGTACACTCTGTAATAAAGGATTGATATTTGGTAAGTAATAGATGTTTTCTACACCACTGACTTCCTGTCCTTCTACAGTAAATAGGATGACCTCAGCACCTCTTGCGATTGTTTCTTGAATATTAGAAATAGTCTTAGCTGCAACATGAGGCTGAGTGGCTACTGCAATTACTACAGTACCTGGTTCAATTAAGGCAATAGGCCCATGCTTTAATTCACCAGCAATATAAGCGTCAGCATGTACATAAGAAACTTCCTTAAGCTTTAAAGCACCTTCTAATACACTTGCATAATCTAAACTTCTACCAATAAAGTAGCAGTCATGTTTATCTTTCAATGCTTTTGCGTAGTTTTCGAAGATTGCTTCATCATCAATTAACTTAGATACATATTCTGGAAGGTTATTTAACTGTTCCATTAAATCAGTATCTACAGTATCTCCTCTTTTATCTGCAATATATAATGCGATTAAAGTAAGTAATACTAACTGAGTTGCATAAGCTTTAGTAGATGCAACTGCAATTTCAGGTCCTGCACAAGTATAAAGTGTATGCTGTGCCTCTCTAGAAATTGTAGAACCTAAGACGTTAGTCACAGCAATAGTTGTACATCCTTTTTCATTAGCAAGTTTTAATGCAGCAAGAGTATCAGCTGTTTCACCAGACTGTGATACAAAGATACATAATGTCTTTTCATCAATGATTGGATCATTATAACGGAATTCACTTGCTACCTGAGTAAGAACTGGTAAACGTGTTGCACGTTCAAGAATAGATGCTCCACATAAGCCTGCATGATAAGCAGTACCACATGCAACATAATAAACCTTATTAAACTTATTGAAATCAACATCTTTTAATTCATCTAATACGATTGAATGTTCAAAGATACGACCTCTTAAAGTTTCCTGAATGACATGAGGCTGTTCATTGATTTCCTTTAACATATATGTATCAAAACCATTCTTCTGAGCCGCTTCCATATCATAAGGAATAGTAGTCATTTCTTTAGTGATTTCTTTACCATCTTTATTATAGAAAGTAATGCTGTCTTTCTTTAATACAGCCATTTCTAAGTCATCTAAGAAATAAACATCTTTAGTATAAGCAAGTAAAGCTGGAATATCACTCGCTGCCACACTTGCATCTTCAGTATGTCCAATAACTAATGGACTTGCCTTTTTCGCAACAACAACTTCATCAGGGTGTTCTGTAGAAACAATACATAAAGCATAACTTCCATCAATACAGTTTAATGTTTTCTTTACTGCTTCTAGAAGATCTCCTTCATAGAAATAGTCTAAACACATAACAACAACTTCTGAATCTGTTTCACTTTGGAATGAATAACCCTTTTCTAACAAAATATCCTTTAATTCTCTATAGTTTTCAATAATACCATTGTGTACAATAGAAATAGTGTTACTTGGATTTGTATGAGGATGTGAATTTAAGTTAGAAGGGACACCATGAGTTGCCCATCTTGTATGACCAATACCTACATGACCAGTCATCTCGTGATCCTTTAACTTTTCTTCAAGGTTCTTTAAACGACCTTTACATTTTACAGTTGTAAGTACATTATTTAATACTGTTACACCTGCAGAGTCATATCCTCTATATTCTAATTTTGCGAGTCCCTGCATTAAGAAAGGTAGGGCTTCACCATTGCCACAATAAGCTGTAATACCACACATAATCTTGTCCTCCTTGTTTTGTGGAATAAAAACGTTAAAACAAAGGAGTACCTGATGAAATCTGTTCATTGATCACTCAATGTTTTTGTTCATCGCTTAGGCAGTACTATGCCTCTAGACCATCCGCCGAATAGTTCGATTAATCTAGTCCTCGTCAACTTATACAAGTCCTGGCGCTATTTTTAATATCACTTTATCTTAACTGTGTCTATTATATGCTTGATATGTGATAAATCAATCAACAATGTTGACATTTTAAAAATATGAAAACTATATATAATTTTATATATAAATTAGGGAGAAATATAAAAAAATTAAAAGTATATATATAAGTAGGAGGGGATTTTTATATGAAAGAAGATCTAGAAGGAAATATTGAAGAAATGAAGAAATACTTAAAGAAGTTAGATGAGAGTGGCTTATATGATGCAGAGAAATATTCACGTTCTTTATTACATCAAACAAGTCAGTTATCTTATTTCTATTGTTCACTTGTAAAGGATGGTTCACCATCGGATACTTATTATCACGTCCATAAGCGTCCAAAAGAACATCAGATGGCTTATTTTAATATCGGTAGGGGATTTCCTAAGGAACTCATGGATGGGCATTGGTGTTATGTTGTAAAAGATTTAGGCTATAAGATGTTAATTATACCTTGTACATCCATAAAAAAAGAATCATCACCAGTCAATCCACACTTTGAAAAGGACTTAACAGTCCTAGATGAGCATGGGATGATTACGCATTCTAGAATGCAGTTAACTGATTTACGTACAGTAGATATTCAAAGACTGGATTGTCGTAAACCATTCTATAACGTCTGTGATGATCAAGAAGAAATTAGAAAATTCATAATAGAACACTTATTTTAAGTTCTATTTGTGCTATGATACTCGTGGTGATGAAACATGAATGAAATAATGAAAGGAATGAAGAAAAGTATTCCAATCGCATTAGGATACTTCCCTGTTGCCTTTTCTTTTGGAGTATTATGCGTCTCAAGTGGCTTGCCTCTAGGACTAGCCACTTTTATATCTCTTACAAACTTAACTAGTTCAGGACAGTTTGCAGGAGTACAGTTAATTTTATCTGATAGCACTTATTTAGAGATTGCGATTACGTTATTATTGATTAATTTTAGATATTTCTTGATGAGTCTCTCTTTATCGCAGAAGATTGATGAGAAGATGAATACAATTGAACGTATGATCATCTCTTTTGGAATTACAGATGAAACATTTGCGTTAGCCAGTCTGCAACCTGGTAAACTCACATTTAAGTTTATGCTAGGCTTTATTCTTACACCTATTATAGGATGGGTAGGAGGTACTCTTGCCGGAGAATTTATTATGGGCTTATTGCCTTTAGCACTGCAGGGTGCTATGGGAATTGCCTTATATGGTATGTTCTTAGCTCTTATTGTCCCTGCAATGAAGGATTCAATACCAGTAACTATAGTGGTATTAATTTCTATTGGAGTTCATACACTCTTTACTTATGTGCCATTATTTAATGTCATGAGTACTGGTGTACGTCTTATTAGTGCAACACTCATTGCGACATGTATGGGAGCCTGGTTATTTCCAAGGGAGGATGAAGCATGACAAGATATCAGATACTAGCTGTCTTAGTGATGGCACTCTTTACTTATCTGCCTCGTTTTCTACCACTTACTTTCTTTAGAAAGAAGATTACATCTAAGTTTATTAATTCAGCTCTTTATTATTTGCCTTATGCAGTATTAGGAGCTTTGACTTTTCCAGGTGTCTTTAACTCTACACCAAACTTAGTAGAATCATGTGCAGGTATTCTAGTTGCAGTATTTTTTAGTTATAAGGGAAAAGGACTTGTATTTGTGGCTGTTGCAGCCATACTTGCATCTTATATTGTGCAGTTTATGATTTAAAAATCGGAAGTTGGAGGATATACGCATGAAAATTGTAATCATTAATGGAAGTGCCAGAAAAGGAAATACGCTGGCAGCAATCAATGCATTTATAAAAGGAGCATCAGAAAAGAATAAAATTGAAATCATTGAACCTGACAAACTCAACATTGCACCATGCAAGGGATGTGGTGTCTGTCAATGCTCTAAGGGATGCGTCGATAAGGATGATACAAATTCTGCAATTGATAAAATTGCTGTCGCAGATATGATTCTTTTTGCTACACCAGTTTATTGGTGGGGAGTGTCAGCACAATTGAAACTTATCATTGATAAGTGCTACTGCCGTGGATTGCAGTTAAAAAACAAAAAAGTTGGTACAATTGTTGTAGGTGGTTCTCCCGTAGGCAGTATCCAGTATGAGCTGATTGATAAGCAGTTTGACTGTATGGCAAAATATCTTTCATGGGATATGCTTTTCAAAAAATCATATTACGCAACAGCCAGAGATGAACTTGAAAAAAATAAGGATTCCATGAACGAACTTGAGTGGATCGGAAAAAATTTATAAAGCACACACCAAATTCCCGTTTGCTGAAGGGACGTATAGAAACTATACGTTCTTTTTTAATACAAAAAAAACAGTGGTTTCCCACTGTTAAATAGCCTTAAATGCTTTCTGAAGTTTTGGATAAATAAGTGCAAATACTACATAAGTTAAAATAAGTGTACCTACATTATAACCAATGTTGTATAAGAATGAATAAACCCAAGGGTTCATGTTCTTAGGTGCATAGCTTGCAAATAATACAGCACCAGATAATAAATGTGAAATGAACTTAAGAATCATTCCTACAAAAATACCTGTATAAACTTCAGTCTTGCCTGATTTAAAATTAGGAATAAAGCCTGCAATACCAAGTGCTGATAATGGTACAAGATAGTCTAATACAACAGACCAAGGTCCATAATATAAAGCAAGACCTAATACAAACTGCATAGCAGTGGCACCAACACCGACAATAATTCCATACTGTGCACCCATTAAATAGCTTGCAAGTACGATTGGTAATAAACTTAAAGTAATAGAACCACCCTGTGGCTGTCCTGGAATCACCTTAAATAGTACTTCTAGAACTAACTGCATAGCGATAAATAACGCAACATAAGCAATTGCTCTAGTGGATAATGTCTTCTTATTCATTTATAAATCTCCCCTTTCTAATGACTAAGATGACGCAAAGAAGTCACTAAAAAAAGTACGGCCTCTCTACGCTGGTATTACCCAGATCAGATGCTAAGGGACAAGGCTTTCACCTATCTCAGCAATAAATGCGCCCCTGGCAGTAATGATTATATTACAGAACATTCTTTTTGTCACGTAATCTAAATTTATAGTAGAAATGTTAGGGGTTTCTGATTATAATAGGGGTGTTTAGGAGGATATAAGCATGTCAAAAGTTTTAGCAGTTAACTGTGGAAGTTCTTCATTGAAGTTCCAGTTATTTGAAATGAATACTGAAAGTGTTATCACTTCTGGTATTATTGAAAGAATCGGTATGGAAGATTCAATCTTCACTATCAAGTATAATGGTACTAAAGATAAGAAGGTCTTTGCAGTTCCTACTCACAAGGAAGCAGTACAAGTATTACTTGATACATTAATTGAAAAGAAGATTGTTGAACATTTAGATGAAATCAAGGGTATTGGTCATCGTGTTGTACAAGGTGGTCCTTATTTTGATGGGTCTTGTGTTGTAGATGATGATGTGATCGCTAAGATTGATGAATTATCACCACTTGCACCACTTCATAACCCTGCACATATTATTGGTATCAAAGCATTTAAGGAAGCTATTCCTACTGCAGGTGCTGTTGTAGTATTCGATACAGCATTCCATCACTCTATTAAGCCTGAAAATGCAGTTTATCCAATCCCATATAAGTTCTATGAAGAAAACAAAATTAGAAAATATGGTGCACATGGTACTTCTCATTACTATGTATCAAAGCGTACTCAGGAATTATTAGGAAACCCTGAGCATGCTAATATTATTGTATGTCATTTAGGTGCAGGTGCTTCACTTTGTGCTGTCAAGGATGGTAAATCTATTGATACTTCAATGGGTCTTACACCTCTTGCTGGTGTCATGATGGCAACTCGTTCTGGTGATATTGATGCATCTGTTGTAGACCACTTAATTGAAAATCTTGGATATGATATGAAGACTGTATTCAAGATGTTGAATAAGGAATCTGGTTTATTAGGTGTATCTGGAGTGTCTGGTGATATGAGAGATATCATTGATGCAAAAGATGCTGGTAACCAAAGAGCCGAATTAGCTTTTAACATGTTTAGAAAACGTGTTGCTGATTATATTGGTTCTTATTTTGTAGAACTTGGACATGTTGATGCAATTTCATTCACAGCAGGTATTGGTGAAAACAGCTTTATCGCAAGAGAAGCAATTATTAATCTAATAAAAGAAGCATTAGGCATCGTATTAGATGATAAGGCTAATGTAGAAGGTCATGGTGAAAGATTAATTTCTGCACCTGAATCTAAGATCAAGGTATTCGTAGTACCAACTGATGAAGAATTAGTGATTGCAAGAGATACAAAAGAATTATTAAACTTATAAAATAAGTGAGCATCGCTTTAAGGCGATGCTCATTTTTTTAATACAAAAACAAAACAATAACTTAAAAAGGCTTTATTTAGGAAAAAACAGGTGAGGTTTATGTACATTTTACCTGTTTTTTGCTATGATATTCGATAGGTTGAAAGAGGTTTGATTATGAAGAATTCATTAGTGGGGCAGGATGTGCTCATCCATTGCTATAAACATGACGGTAAACCACATCGTACGTGGTCACGCTGTAAGATATTAGAAGAAACAGATCGCCATTTTATCGGTATAAATAATAATACATTAGTTACAGAATCAGATGGTCGTTCCTGGGTCACTAAAGAACCAGCTATCTGTTATTTTCCTAAGGATAGATGGTATAATGTAATTTGTATGATCCGTAGTGATGGTATCTATTATTATTGTAATATTGCCTCTCCTATATTATATGATGGAGAAGCACTTAAATATATTGATTATGACCTTGATTTAAAGGTATGGCCTGGCTATCGTTATAAGGTGTTAGATGAAGGTGAATATGCGGCTCATCGTATTAAATATCAATATTCAGATGAATTAGATGAGATATTCCATGAACAGCTCAATCGTTTGATTGTGATGACGATGAATGCATCTGGTCCTTTTCGTGCAGGATTTGCCCAGGAGTGGTATAATAAGTATCAGCAGATGATGAAAAATAGAGGAACTAAAAATGATAAACTTAAAAAATGAAGCTGAAATGATTGCTTTTGGTAAACGTATTGGAGAAACAATCTTTCCCCATTCTATTATCACATTAACAGGTGATTTAGGTGCTGGTAAGACTACATTCACAAAAGGAATAGGGCAGGGACTTGGCATCAAGAAGATCATCAATTCTCCAACTTTTACTATTGTGAAGGTTTATTCTGGACGTATGACCCTCTATCATTTTGATGCATATCGCCTAGAAGGGGCAGATGATGATTTGGGGTTTGAGGAGATGTTTGAAGATGATGGCTTATGTGTGATTGAATGGCCACAGTTTATTGAAGACATTATTCCAGAAGAAAGATTAGAAATAGAAATAATAAAGAATGAAGATGAAACACGTTCTTTAAAGCTTCATCCTATCGGTGAAAAATATGAGAACTATGTGAGGGAGGTTACACATGATTAGTTTAGTGATGGATACATCAAATAGTTATTTAGCTGTAGGCTTATATCAGGATAATGTGTGTCTAGAAGCCTTCCAGGAAAAAGGCTCTAGAAGACAATCAGAAAAAGCAATTCCTACATTAAAGGAAGTGCTTGATCGTCATCATATTGCATTGAAGGATGTCAATGAAATGATTATCACATCAGGACCTGGCTCTTATACAGGTGTCAGAGTAGCTATGACTATCGCAAAGACACTTGCTGCAGTGTCTGATGTAAGAATTAAATCAGTCAGTTCTTTAGCTGCTTATGCAGGTATGAATCAGGCATTAAGTGTTATTGATGCAAGAGGACATAAGGTCTTTGTTGGTGTTTATGAAAATGGTCTTCCTTTAATTAAGGAACAGGTCGTGACTTTAGAAGACTTTGCCCACTTACGTGCTGAATATGAAGACTTTGAACTTGTGGGTGAAGTAGGATGTCTTGGATTAGATGAAAAAGAATGTGATCTTTGTGCTAATATTTATGCATTAGGTCAGATGGCTGATCCAATCAAGAATGTAGATCTATTAGTACCGACATATATTAAAGATGTTGAGGCTAAGAAAGCATGTTATTAAGAGAAATGCAGGAAGAAGATCTTGATGAAATTGAAAGACTAGAAGGGTTATTATTTACTCCTGCCTGGTCTAAAGAAGATTTTCTTCATGAATTAAAGACAAATGATTATGCTCATTATTATGTTCTTGTAGATGACAAAATTGTTGGTTATGCAGGATTCTGGTATGCTTATGAAAACTGTGAACTGACTACAATTGGTATTGATCCAAATTATCAGGGAAAAGGCCTTTCTAAGTTATTGATGGATTATGGATTAAAAGAAGGACATAATAAAGGATGTATGAATTATAGTTTAGAAGTACGTGTATCAAATGAACGTGCGATTCGTTTATATAAGAGGTATGGCTATGAGATATGTGCTATACGTAAAGATTATTATGCAGACCATGAGGATGCCTATCTCATGGTAAGAAAGGAGGAAAAATAATGGCTGTTATTCTTGCTATTGAATCAAGCTGTGATGAAATGAGTGTTGCAATTCTTAAGGATGGAAAAGAGTTATTAAGTCATGTTGTTGCATCACAGATTGATATCCATAAACAATATGGTGGTGTTGTTCCAGAAATTGCCAGTCGTAAGCACGTTGAATGTGTCAGCACTGTTTTAAAGGAAGCACTTAGTCAGGCAGATATTTCTATTGAGGAGATTGATGCAATTGCAGTCACTAAAGGACCAGGACTTGTAGGTTCTTTGCATGTTGGGATGCAGGAAGCCAAGACATTGGCTATTTATTTAAATAAGCCTTTGATTGGTGTACATCATATTGCGGGGCATATTTATGCCAATGAACTCGTAAATGATATTGAATATCCTGCAATGGCATTAGTTGTTTCAGGAGGACATACAGAACTTGTTTATATGAAAAAGGAATTCTCTTTCGAGGTTATTGGTACAACATTTGATGATGCAATTGGAGAAGCCTATGACAAGGTAGGACGTGTTTTACATCTTCCATATCCTGGAGGACCTGTATTAGATAAAATGGCACATGAGGGAACTCATAGCTATACACTTCCTAAACCGCTTGATGATGGAAGCTATAACTTCAGTTTCAGTGGCTTAAAGAGCGCTGTCATCAACTTAAAGCATAATGCAGACCAAAGAGGAGAGGAAATCAATGGCAATGACTTAGCCTGCTCATTCCAGGATGTGGCTATGGATACGATTGCTTCTAAAGCTTTAGCAGCTGCTCATGATCTTGGTGTAAAGCAGATTATTGTAGCAGGTGGTGTAAGTGCGAACAAAGGTCTCAGAGAAAAAATGAGTACAAGTGATATTCCTGTTATTTTTCCACCATTGAAGTATTGTACAGATAATGCAGCAATGATTGCATCTGCTGCAAGTATCATGTATAAATATAATATGTTTGCCCCTTTGGACTTATCTGTTAAGCCGGATTATGACTTAGAGGCGGAAAGTGTAGGAGACAACTATGAGTAATGAAAAGAAACAGAAAATTTCACGTGCGACGATGACACGTTTTCCTGTTTATTTGAAGGCTTTAAGAGTTATGGGGCATGAAGGTAAAGAAAACTTCTTATCGAGTGAACTTGCAGAAGTTACTCATATCCAGGATACGACTATTCGTCGTGATTTTGGCTTTTTGCCTCAGAAGAATACACTTGGTAAAAGAGGCTATGGTTATGATACAAAAGAGATGATTGAAACACTCAGTGACTTCTTAGGTTTAGGACTTGATGAACCTATTATTCTCATTGGTGTGGGTAATTTAGGATCAGCTATTTTGAAATATAACCGCTGGAAATATACAGTGGGACAGATTGTCTGTGCTTATGATAAAGATGCTAATATTGAAGGTGAACGTTTTGGTGTCAAGATTCATAAGAGTGATGATTTGGAAAAAACATTTCCTAAGGACTGTAAGATTGCGATTCTCGCAATTTCTGATAATGTACAGGAAATGGTGGACCGCTTAGTAGCATTAGGGATTAAAGGCATTGTAGACTTCACCCACTCTCATTTCATTGTACCTCAGGGAGTTGAAGTACAGAATGTGGATGTTGTTGTCGCAATACAAGAATTAGAATTAAAAATGAAATCGAATACAAAGGAGTAAGAAGGATGTTTGAATTTATGACAGTAAGAGAACTTTATGAAATCTGTCGTGCAGATAACGCAGTAGAAACAGATAACGTAGAGTATGTAGAATTAGAAGGATGGGTAAGAACAAATAGAGATAGTGGTAAACTAGGATTCATCGCATTAAATGATGGTTCTTATTTTAGAAACTGTCAGGTTGTTTACTTAAAAGAAAAATTAAAGAACTTTGATGAAGTTTCACATATCTCAACTGGTTCAGCTATTCATGTATTAGGTAAATTAAAATTAACACCTGATGCAAAACAGCCATTTGAAGTAGAAGCCACTGAAATTATTCTTGAAGGTGACTGTGATAGTGATTATCCATTACAGAAGAAGAGACACTCTTTTGAATTTATGAGAGAAATCCCTCATTTAAGACCAAGAGCAAACTCATTCTATGCTATCTTCAGATTAAGATCTGTATTATCTATGGCTATTCATGAGTTCTTCCAGGATCAGGGATTCGTCTATGTACATACACCAATCATTACATCTAATGATGGTGAAGGTGCTGGAGAAATGTTTAGAGTCACAACTATTGATGATACTGATTTCTCTAAGGATTTCTTTGAAAAAGAAGCTTACTTAACAGTAACAGGACAGTTACATGTAGAAGCATTCGCTATGGCATTTAGAGATGTATATACTTTTGGTCCTGCATTTAGAGCTGAAAACTCAAATACATCAAGACATGCCAGTGAATTCTGGATGGTAGAACCAGAAATCGCATTTGCTGATCTTGAAGATGATATGTGTTTAATTGAAGAAATGGTTAAATACTGTATTCAGTACTGCTTAGATAATGCTCCAGAAGAAATGAAATTCTTTGAACAGATGGTTGACCATGACTGTATCAACCGTATCACAAAGGTTAGAGATTCTCACTTTGCACGTATGACTTATACAGAAGCTATTGATCATTTATTAAAAGCTGATGTGAAGTTTGACAACAAGGTTGAATGGGGTATTGACTTAAATGCTGAACATGAACGTTATATCTGTGAAGAAGTTGTAGGTGGTCCTGTATTCTTAACAGATTATCCAAAAGAAATCAAAGCGTTCTATATGCGTTTAAATGATGACAACAAGACAGTTGCAGCTTGTGACTTATTAGTACCTGGCATCGGTGAATTAGTTGGTGGTTCACAGAGAGAAGAACGTTATGATGTTCTTGAAAAGCTTATGGATGAAAAGGGCATGAACAAAGAAACACTACAGTGGTATATGGATTTACGCCGCTTTGGTGGATGTAAGCATGCTGGATTCGGCTTAGGTTTTGACCGTTTCTTAATGTATTTAACTGGTATGGCTAACATCAGAGATGTAGAACCATTCCCACGTACACCACGTAACTTAAAATTCTAAAAGACCACATATGTGGTCTTTTTTCTTAAAGGAAGTACTATTATGGATGAATTTAGTGGTATTAATGCTTTTTTTAATATGATTTATCATCATGACCGTGCTTTTTCTCGCGCTTTATTGGATTACCAATCTTTTAATGATTATCGACAGTGGTTAAGAAATCATCACATAGAAATTAGAGAACTCGATATGATTGATGAGTATTCATTCAGTATGATTCGTCCTGGTATGACAATCAAGGATATATCCATGCTGACACATACTAATTTGCAGGAAGGTTTACAACGTATCCGTTCTTTCCTTAAAGATAAGATTTTCTTATTTCTTATTCCTGGTATTAATAAAGAAATTAAAGACTATTCTTTTACAGGGGTGGACTATATCTTTACAATAAGCAAACATTTTAAGCAGGAAGACTTGTCTTTCTTAGATCCATTCCCTGGACTACTTGAAGCTTTATTTTATGCAGATGAATGGCCTGGAGGACTCATATTTAATTCTCAACATGCATCCTTTTACCCATTACATAGTATTTCCCAGGCAAAGGCATTACAAAAGAGAATTGATGAGAAGACAATGTTTAATAAAGAAGGTCATTCTTCATTTATTTATCATTTATCTGATTTACATCTAGGTCCTAAAAAGAAGCTGAAAGCAGTCTCTAATTTACTAGATTCATTAGATGAATGTGATCAATATGCACAGAGTTCTCATCAAAAGCAGGTCTTTATTACAGGAGATCTTATGAACTCTCCTAATACAAAGAATATGTATCAGGCCAATGGCTTTATGACAATGATTAGAAAGAGATATAAGGCAGATATCACCTTTGTGTTAGGTAACCATGATATGATAGTAAAAGGCTTGAGTATTGGTGGAAGACAACGTACAAAAGTCATAGCCTATTTACTAGGTGAAAAGATCAAGGTTATAGAAAAAGATAAGATTGTACTTGTAAAGATAGATTCTAATGCTGGTGGTAATTTAGCTAGAGGAATGATCACAAGAAGACAATTAGATCAAATAGATTCAGAACTTGCAGGTATAGAAAATCTAGAAGATTATACGATTGTGGTCTTACTACATCATCATGTATTTAAAGTCTCTAAGTCAGACTTCTTAAAAATACAATGGCGTGAAAAATCTATATTTGGAAGTATATTGGATAAATCTAAGGCACTTGTAGATGCAGAAATGTTTGCCACATGGCTCACACAGCGTCATATTAAATATGTGCTTCATGGTCATAAGCATGTGCCTTATTTCATGAATAAAAAAGGTACATACTATATCTCAGCAGGAAGTGCAACAGGTGGCTTAAAAGAAAGTGAAAGTCATTACTATTCTTATAATGTATTGCGTTATGATTATATGGATAAGAAGATGAAAACATGTCTGATCTTCTATGATGATAAAAAGAAAGCAGAAAGACAACGTGTTGAAGTATATTTAATGGAGGAAGATGAATGAAATTAGTTGATAAAATGAAAGATGAGCGATTAGGAATTGCGATTTTATATAACTTCTCAAAGGGATATGAAAAACCTGTTCCTATGGAACTTTATGACATTGTATTGCCTTTTATTTATCATGATGCATTTAGAAAAGAAATTTTAAAGCATGATACATTAAAAGATGTTATTGAAGCATCAATTGAAGCAGATCCACATTTTAAAGAAGTGATTCTTGAAGCCATTAATGATGATGAAGGCATTACCTCTAAAGCATTAGGTATGGCTATGATGGGTGGAATGCTCACATATGAGATGATTGATGGAAAAGTTTGTGGAAAATTACATGAAGCTGAAGTTTTAGACTTTAATGAATGTATTATTTTTGGTAAGATGATGCAGGACCATACAAAAGAAGAAATTATTGATTTATTACATCAGGAACTTCGTATTGTCTTCTTGCAGGTAGAAACACTTGGAAAAGATGTGGATACACATATCTTTGATGATCTTGGAAGAGTGACTTATCATGAAAATGTAGACCAGTTAGATGTCATTTCTCTTTGTAAGGATGCAGATATTGTTATTACAAATAAGAATCTGTTTAGAAAAGTAGAAATTGACCGCTGTCCATATCTTAAGATGATTGCTGTAACAGCCACTGGTACAAACAATGTAGATTTAGATTATGCAAAAGAAAAAGGAATCCGAGTAGCTAACGTAAAAGGATATTCTACTGAAGCCGTTGCTCAGCTTACTCTTGCATTATGTCTAGAACTCATTGAACATACATCACGCTATGATAGTTATGTAAAATCACATCAATATGAAAAGGATAAGGTCTTCTCATTCTTTGGTTACTCGTTTCATGAACTATCTACTATGACTTGGGGAATTGTTGGTCTAGGCGCAATCGGTCAGCGCGTTGCACGTATTGCGGAAGCATTAGGATGTCAGGTGCAGTATTATTCTACAACTGGACATCATCAGGATGAACACTTCAAGCAGGTGGATTTTGATACATTACTTAAAACAAGTGACATTATTTCTATTCATTCACCTCTTACAAAAGAGACAGAACATTTATTTGATGCAGAAGCTTTCAAGAAGATGAAAGATACAGCTTATCTTATTAATGTAGGACGTGGTCCTATTATCGATGAAGAAGCATTAAGTGATGCATTAAATAATAACCTTATTGCTGGAGCAGGTTTAGATGTATTTGAAAAAGAACCACTTCCTTCAACAAGTCCTTTATATAGTGTTGATCCTCACAAGGTCGTTTTCACACCACATGTCGCATGGGGTTCAGTAGAAGCAAGACATCGTTTGATTCTTGAAGTACGTGAAAACATTATCGCTTTTATTAAAGGCGAGGACCGTAATAACTGTTAAAAAAGAAAAGGAGGAGCCTATAAGAAGGCAAGTGTACGGTCAGAGATGATCGGAATTAACGTCTGTGGACTAGCGATAGGTTGAAACAGAAACATTTGTTTATTGTAGCATTTAAAAAAATGATTCAAATTATTATTGTATGTATTTTAGTATTACTTGGTATTTACTGTTTTAAGTTTTACCCATTAGAAAGAAGAAATACCAAAAAGCTCGCATTTAGTGCTTTAATTATTATCATCACATTGATTTTGAAGAGACTTACTATTATGGTACCGTTATTTGGTGCTGAAAGCTTAAAGATTGGTTTTGAATATATTCCTGTTATGTTAGCAGGTGTGATTCTTTCACCAAGCTATGCTTATCTCATTGGTTTAATTACTGATTTACTTGGTTTAGTGATATCCCCAACAGGATTCCCATTCTTTGGATTTACACTCAATCAGGTACTGATTGGTTTAATCCCATCACTGATTGCTGTAAAAGTAAAGAATGTAGATGGAAAACGATTCAGTAAGATTGTATGTCTCATGATTGCATTATTTGGTGGAGCAGGATCGCTTTTTGTTGCTTTACAAAAAACAATCTCTATCGGTAAAGTCACTTATACATTAACATCTTTACAAAAAGGTGTTATGATTGGACTCTGCCTTATTGCCTCTATAGGTTTTATCTTGTTCATGTTGAAACGCACAAAGAATATGAAAGACAATGATGTGTTATTATTTGGTACTTGGCTATTAAGTGTTATTCTAGTAGAACTTGCAATTACATTCTGCTTAATACCTTTCTGGCTACAGATCATGTATGGCATTCCATTTGTGGTATCTGTAAGTATTCGTGTGATTAAGGCATGCTTTATTATTCCATTAGAAATCATTATTGGATTCCCATTATTGAAACAGATGGATAAATTATATAAATAGGAGTATAGATATGGAATATCAGGTCACAGTTGACCAGTTTACTGGGCCGCTCGATCTCTTGCTTCATCTAATAAAAGAACATGATATGGATCTTCTTGATCTTGATGTAGCGGCTGTATGTGACCAGTATCTCGCTTATATTCAAACAATGGATCCTTCACTCTTAGAAGCTGTCTCTGAATATTTAGTTATGGCAGCCTGGCTTATTGAAATGAAAAGTAAACTATTACTTCCTAAGCCAGAAATAGATGAAGAAGATGATTATGAAGCAGAAAGAAAAAGAATGATTGAAAGACTGATTGAAAAGAACCGTATTAACGGTATCTTAGAAGCCTTTGAAGCTTCTTATGATAAACGTCAGACAATGCATTCTAAAATACCTTCAGCACTTGAAGAATATCTTCCTAGTGGTGAAGAAACTATTCCTGAGGGAATGGAAGTATATGATCTCATCAAGGCAATGCAAAGAGTCATGCAAAGACGTGCATTACTCCAGCCCCTTGAATCAAAGATTGCACGTGTAGAAATATCTATTGATGAAAGAACTGAACAGATCAGAAGCTATTTCTTACGTCATAAAGATAAAACTGTTGATTTTGAAGACTTGTTTGATGAAGGAGACCGCTATTTTGCGATAGTCACATTCCTTTCTATTCTAGTCTTAGTGAAAAACAGTGAGTTATTGATTACTCAAAGTGGTAATTTTGAAAAGATTTATTTGAAAGGAACAAGCTATGGACAAGAATGAGTATTTATCAGTCATAGAAGGTATGCTTTATATCTATGGTGATGAAGGTGTTACAATTAAAGATGTTGCGGAAGCATTAGAAATCACTAAGAAAGAAGCATATGAACTGATGGATGAATTACTCTCTTATTATGCTTCTAAAACAGTTAAGGGTGTAGATATATGTGATTTTGGTGGTACTTATAAGATGGTCACATTGCCTCAGCATGATGTCTATTATAAGAAGATGATGACTACAAGTGGTAGAAAACTATCTAAATCAGCCTTAGAAACATTAGCTATTGTGGCTTATTATCAGCCTGTTACTAGAATTCGTATTGAAGAAATACGTGGTGTAGGCTGTGAATCAATGATTCGTAAGCTTTTAGCACAAGCCCTTATTAAAGAAGTAGGACGTGATGATTCACCAGGTAAACCAGTCTTATATGGTGTTACTGATGAATTCATGGATGCTTTTAACTTAAAAAGCTTGGATGAATTACCAGAACTTAAAGAAATTGAATCTGAATTTGATGAAGAAGATATCTTCAATACAAAATATCAGGAAAAGGTAGAAGAAAAGCCAGAAACGAATTAGTTTCTGGCTTTTTTTTATAGTTTACATTCTTTTAATAGTTTTAAACGACGTTTATAATACTCTATCTTTTCTTTAACCTGTTTCTTTACTGCCACAGAAGTTGATTCTGCAAGAGAAATGGTACCAAGCATGATCAAGAGTGTCACGATTGGCATTCCAAATAAGAATAACTTAGAATGACTAATAAAGAAAAGGATACCTAATACGACAATACTTATTAATGCATATCTTAAAGTACGCATACCTAAGCAGTAACTATATATTTCTGCTCTCACATTTTTGTAGGAATTCTCTAAGAAAGTAATAACCTCCTCACAGCTTTCTACATCAAGTGAAGCATCATCAATATTTGTTTCTATTTCAATGTGAAATGCCATAGTTCTACCTCCAATTCTCTATCATTATAACATTGAATTCTAAAAAGAAAAGACATATACTTAAGAATGATTTTATGTTATAGTTGTAGACACACAGAAATGAGGAAAATACAGTGCATATATGGGGACATTTTAAAACAATCACAAAACATAAGATATTAGTAGGAAAGCTATGCTTTAAAGTACACTTATATAAGCAGGGCTTATTACATGACTTATCTAAATATACTCCTACTGAATTTATTACAGGAATCAAGTATTATAAAGGTACTTATTCTCCTAATAGTGCTGAAAGAAATGAAATAGGCTATTCAACAGCCTGGCTTCATCATAAAGGCCGTAATAAACATCATTGGGAATATTGGGTGGATTTTACTAGAAAAGGGCAAGTACCTGCCAAAATGCCTTATAATTATGTACTAGAGATGTTCTGTGATAGAGTTGCAGCAAGTAAGATATATGAAGGAAAGAATTATACAGATGCCTTTCCTCTACAATACTATGAATCAGGACAATATTCATATATATTACATCCTGAAACACGTGCCTTACTTCGTTTTATGCTTGTCTATTTAAAGGATCATGGACTTGATGATACAATCAAGATGATTAATAGACATCATGATTATGATGAATATTTTGTTGAATTTAAGGACGATTTAATGTAGATTAGTTAATGGAAAAGAAAGGGTGAAACAATGGAAGAAAGATTACAAAAAGTCATTGCACAGAGTGGTTATACTTCACGTCGTAAAGCAGAAGAACTCATTCAGCAGGGTAAAGTTACTGTGAATGGTGAAGTGGTAACAGTGCTTGGTACTAAGGTCACTAAGAAAGATACAATCTGTGTCAATGGAAAACTTATTAATAAAGAAGATAAAGTATATTATTTATTCTATAAACCAGAAAAATGCGTATGTACTATGAGTGATGAACATGATCGTACATGTGTAGCAGATTATTTTAGTGATAGTAATGAAAGAGTTTATCCAGTAGGAAGACTTGACTATGATACAACAGGTGCTTTATTTATGACAAATGATGGTGAATTTGCGAACCTTATTATGCATCCATCTAGCCATTTAGAAAAGGTGTATGAAGTATCTGTTAAGGGATTACTTACTAAGGCTGAAAAGAACCAGCTAGAAAGAGGAATTTATCTAGAAGGTGTTAAAACATTACCTTGTGAAATTGCGATTACTGGAAATGATGAAGAACATGGTACAACTATGTTGATGATCCGTTTAGTAGAAGGCAAGAACAGACAGATCAAGAAGATGTTTGAAGAAGTAGGACATCCTGTTAAGCGTTTAAGAAGAATTATGATTGGTCCAATCGACTTAAAGGGATTAACTCCTGGTACTTATCGTCGTTTAAAGCCTAAAGAAGTTAATGTATTACGTACTATGGCTTTAAAAAAGAAGAACGCAAACAAAAAATAAAAGAGGATGCATCGCATCCTCTTGCTTTATTATTCAGCTTCAATTACGCCAACTGGGCAGCCGTCGATAGCATCCTGAACAGCTGGATCTTCAGTTTCTTCAACGATTACCTTTGCTAATCCTTCGTCATCTAATTCGAAAACGTCTGGACAGATTCCTGTGCAAGCACCGCAACCTAAGCAGCCTTCATTAACTTTAACTTTCATTTACATATCCTCCTTATTTCATATAAATCTATTATAACGGATTATGAGGTTTTTTGAAAGTTATTTTCTTAATTTTATAGGTATGCTATAATAGATACGATTAGGTGGTGATATTATATGTCAGAACAGACAAGAATGTCTAAGTATAAAGATTTACGTGATAATATTGATGATGATATGAGTTATGTACCTCATGAAGAGGATGATAGTGATGATGATTTCTTATCATTTATTCCAAAATCAAATCATCATGAAAGTCTAGAACCAAAGACATACGAGACACTCAAATATGAAAGCAACCCATTTGAATCATTACATGAAGAACGTGATAGTGTGGCTAGAACACGTATTGATACACGTCTTGATATTTTGAATGCAATGAAAGAGGATGCTTCTTCACAGGATACCACCTGTGATTATCATACGTCTGAGTTAAGAAGAGGACATGCGGTAAAGGGCGGTAGTTTGATGGATAAGCTTGCTGCAATGTCACCTGAAGAAGATGTTGAAGCTTTTAGAAAGTATAGTGAAGAAATACCACATCGTGAACCAGTAAAAACTGAACCAGTAGTAAGAACTACAGCACACGCTGAGCATGAGAGAAGACATGCACAAAAAAGAGCACCATTACCTGAAAAACAAGAAGATTCTAAACTTACAAAGATCTTAAATGGTGTTGTAGGATTACTTGTTGTTGCGGTGATTGTATTTATTGTTATGACTTTTCTGAATATTTAGGGGGATTTTAGAATGAAGAAAATTGCTATTGCGATTGATGGGCCTGCAGCTGCGGGTAAGTCTACGATTGCTAAAAGAGTTGCAAATAATCTAGGTTATACTTATATTGATACAGGCGCAATGTATCGCTGTGTGGCATATTATGCACTTGTTAAAGGCGTTGATTTTCATGATGAAAATGCTGTCTGTCGTTTATTACCAGAAATCAAGATTAAATTGATGCCTGATAACACTGTCTATTTAAATGATCGTGATGTAACTTCAGATATTCGTGTCAATGAAATTAGTGCAGGTGCATCTATTGTTTCTGCTTATTCTAAGGTAAGAACATATTTAGTAGCACAACAAAGAGAAATGGCCAAAGAAGGTGGCGTTATTCTTGATGGTAGAGATATTGGAACTGTCGTATTACCAAATGCAGAATTAAAAATTTACCAGGTAGCATCTATTGAATGTCGTGCTTTACGTCGTCATAATGAAAACTTAAGTCGTGGATTGAATTCTGATCTTGATGAAATCAAGAAGGAAGTGGCTGCACGTGATGAAGCAGATATGACACGTGAGATTTCTCCATTGAAGAAAGCAGATGATGCGATTGAAATTGATACTTCAGATATGACTATTGATGAAGTTGTTGCTCATATTATGAATTTAGTTGAAGAAAAGACTCAATAAGGAGGCGAAATATGAAAAAAGGTATTGTTGCGATTGTAGGTCGTGCAAATGTTGGGAAGTCTACATTATTTAACCGTATTATTGGTGAACGTGTTTCTATTGTAGAAGACGTACCAGGTGTTACAAGAGATCGTATTTATGCGAAAGCAAGCTGGCTTACAAAAGAATTTAGAATTATTGATACCGGTGGTATTGAATTAAAGAATGCTGATTTTAGAGAACAGATCAAGACTCAGGCTGAGATTGCGATTGAAGAAGCTGATGTTATTATCTTTGTAGTTAATGGACGTGAAGGTTTAACAAGTGAAGATAACTTTGTTGCAAGAATGCTTCAGAAGTCAGGTAAACCTGTACTTTTAGCTGTTAATAAGATTGATGATGTCGCATTTAGAGACAACATTTATGATTTTTATAGTTTAGGTATTGGTGAACCAATTCCTGTCTCAAGTGCTCATGGTATTGGTGTAGGGGATCTTCTTGATGAAGTCATTAGAGTGCTTCCAGATGAAGAAGATGAATTTGAAGAAGATGAAATCAAGGTATCTATTATTGGTAGACCAAATGTAGGTAAATCTTCTTTAACTAATGCAATCCTAGGTGAAGACCGTGTTATTGTTTCTAATATTGAAGGAACAACAAGAGATGCCATTGATACAGCATTTGAAAAAGATGGTTATAAGTATAGAATCATCGATACAGCAGGCATGCGTAAAAAAGGTAAAGTCTATGAGAATATTGAAAAATATTCAGTACTACGTGCTTTAAAGGCTGTAGAACAGAGTGATGTTATTCTTTGTGTTGTCGATGGTGAAAGAGGTATTATTGAACAGGATAAGCATGTAGCTGGTTATGCACATGAATTAGGTAAATCTGTTGTTTTAGTTGTTAATAAGTGGGATGCTGTCACTAAAGATGAAAAGACAATGGCTAAGATGGAAAAGACTTTAAGAGAACAGTTCAAGTATCTTGACTATGCACGTATTGCCTTCGTTAGTGCTTTAAAGAAACAACGTATTAATACATTATTTGATTTAATTGTAGAAGCTTATATGAATGCTCATAAACGTGTAACTACAAGTGTATTAAATGATGTTATTGTAGATGCTCAGGCAATGAACCCTACAACTACATTTGAAGGTGGAAGACTTAAGATTTATTATGCCAACCAGGTTGCAGTACAGCCACCAACATTTGTATTATTTGTAAATGATCCTAAGTTTATGCATTTCTCATATAAGCGTTATTTAGAAAACTGCTTAAGAGATCGTTTTGGATTTGAAGGAACTCCAATCCATATTATTTGTAGAAAAAGAGACTAAACTGACCATAAAAGGTCAGTTTTTTTGCACGTGTGCCGGGCATGGCACTAATTCAGTCGGAGATAGTCTGACCACAGGTATTTACCGCCAAGTGTAGTGAACCACA
>NZ_RCYB01000009.1 GCF_004168205.1 Catenibacterium sp. co_0103
TATTGTTGGAATATTTCTGAGTGAACTGATAAAGAGAAGCTTTCTTAGGCTTTAATACTTTGTTTGACATATGATTATACCTCCATCTAATTTCTAATCTAATTATAGAACAGATGGGAAATTCATGTGTCTGGTTCAGCTTCATGAACGCCGTTTAATCGGTGCTTATGAAATTTAATTTTCACTAACCTGTGGTTTGTGGGTATTCAAATTTATTTTTTATTTTTGTTAATAATAACTTAAATACAACTATGCCGGCTTCGAATAGTTTTTCTCGGTTTTCTAACGTGACCCAGCCTTTTTCTTTACTAGATTTTACATCTTTAGCTAGTTCATTCATTAGCTGTAGCGTGGCCTGTCTCTTTTTAAAGTCCTGTATATTAGGAATTACATGTCTACTATGCTCATTCAGATTTAATGTTAGGCATAGGATTCAACTCCTTTCAGTAATAATTGTTAAAACATTATTTTATATTCCAAATCACAGTCACTGTATCTGTAACATCAATATCGTCTGCTTCAATATCTATATCATATCCAGGACTACCTATTGTTTTTTCTGCACTTGCGAATGCAAAATTCTGTATAGGTTCTGAGACAAAGTTGATTTCACCCCAAGAATAATCAATAGATACGATATCACCTAATTCTACATCTGCAGCATGTTCTAAGACTTTTGCTTTATGCTTAGAATCTTCTATCGCATTCTTCAATAATTCATCTTTATATTTTTCAGCATCACTCGCTGTATATTCAATTGAAATTTCTGGTGTAATCACACTATGTGCCAAAGCATAAAGTATCTCCCCTAGTTTCTTATTATCTGCATCAAATTCTATCAACATATGATGTGTATATGTATATCCTATTAATCTCTTTTTCCAGCTTTGATCTTTAGCTTTATAACTTTCATATTTGGTATTAATACCAAAGCTTCTAGTTTTTAAATCATCTTTTTTAAATCCTAGAGAAACAAATAACTCCTTCAATATTTTTGTTGTTTCACTAGAAGGAGTAATCTCTGTTCCATACCAAATCATACTGAGTTTTTTTGAACGATGGTTTAATCTACTCATTCTGATTTTCAAGAATGGTCTTATATCTGGCGATAACAGTCTTCAAAACAGACTGAGCCATCTGCGATTTAAGGTTAAACTTTTCTCGTAATGTAGAATACAAAGCTTTATTAAGTGAAAACTGCTTTAAGTCACGAGTGCGGAATACATAGTCTGAAACATAATTACAGGCATTACGATAAACAGACATAGTTTCATCAAGCAAAACCTTATCTGTTTCAGCTGCGATTATTTGAATTTTAGCTGTAATAGTCATCTGTTCCATAGATGTACTCCTTTCATGGATATTTCACTATATATTATATCTAATTTATAGCGAAACATCTATATTTTGAGGTGAGCTGTGGATAGTAGATACAATCGTCATAACAGACGAAAATACAGCCTGAAAGTATATATAGTTCTAGTAACCAAATACCGCAAACAACTACTAAAAGACTCTATCGCTGATGATGTTAAATAAAAGATTCTCGATATAGCTAATACTCGTGGCTACGAAATTATTGCGATAGAAACTGACAAAGACCATATACATTTCTTATTAAGTTACGATACAACAGATCAAGTTTGCGATATTGTCAAAATTATAAAGCAGGAAACAACATACCACTTATGGCAAAAGTATAGTTCGGTCTTATCAAAACAGTATTGGAAGGAAAAAATATTTTGGTCAGATGGTTATTTTGCTTGCAGCATTAGAGAAGTCTCATCAGCAACTAAACAAAAATATATTGAAAGTCAGGGATAATAAATACGATTTACGAGGCTCCTCCCACCGCCTAAAGGCAGTGGGAGGAGCCTATGACAAACGAAAGGATTTATTTATGAATAATCATAAGGCCAATAATTCTTTGACTTTTTGAGTTGTGAGATTATTGAGTAATAACCCTTCTTTAATGAGTGCATTGGGTGCTGATACTTTTAATTCATTTACAGTATTTCCTAAACCACTGCTTTCTGATGTTGCGAATAGCGTAATTGTCTTGTTAGAGAAATCGTACGCTTCTAGGAATGTATTGATAATTGTAGGTGCTACATACCACCAGATAGCAATGTAAAATGTAGCCAGTTCCCCTCATGCGTTGATTTTACTGGGTTTAACTGTATACAAAACTGTGTTTACTGTTACTATCTTTCATTCTTTTCCAAAATAGCTTTGAAGCATAGGCCACATTATTTTCATATATGACACAAAGCTCAGCTCTACTTGTGCTTCATTAAACCATCCAACCATAAAGCTATTTATCTCTTCAAATAATACTTTTGAAAGTTTCTGAATAATAATTGTGTTATCCACTTCTTCAGTATAATCTTTCGCATACATTTTACATATAGAACGCACTCCAAAATAATTATATAGCACACCTACCGTTGTTTTTAATGCTTCAATATCTCTTGGAAAATCTGTTCTATTCATCATATTCACTACTAATTGATGTCTTGAGTTTAGGTAATTCCTAACTGTACTATTACCTATTTCAACATCAACTGTAAATGAAAAATCTTGAGTTTGTATACTATCTGCTCCTAACATTATCATCAATTCAACTTGTGCTGCATGATATTCTGTATAACCAGACAAAGCCATATATTTCCAAGAATCTTGCTTTGCATACATTTCCGTATCTAAAATATGCGTAAATTCATGAAACACAATATACCTTGGTATTTCCGAACTTTTGCATATCCTTAATATATGTTCATCTGTTTTCGTATTATAGTAAGCTTGGGCGGCTGAAGCGAATCCTGCTGCATCGCTTTCCTCAACATTAATTTCAAAAAAATCTATCTTATACTGTGGTAATTTCTCAATTTCCATAAACTCAATATATTCTTTTTCATATTCTTTAATTAAATTTTTAATTTGTATTTCTGTCATATTGTTTTATACCTCATATCAAAGTTAGCATTTCACTTTTAGTATACCATAAAACAATCCCATTCTCATTCTATATATTTTATCCTCAACGATGAAAAGATGTGTCTGCACACATCTCTTCCATCTTATTATTTTCAATGTTATAAGTTCTTAATAAAATTCAAATCCTGTTTCCGTAATGCCTTCTGTAACTTTTCGTTCTTTCTCTTCAGTTCCTTATTTTCTCTGCTCAGAGCTGCCACCTTCTGGTTCAACAGTTCAATCTGTTTTTCCATCGCCATGTTCAGAATTTCTCTTCTTGGATCTATCATTCCGGCCTGTTGCTCTACTGCTTGGTTCAATGTATCCCGGACGGTTGGATTTTTATAAAAGAATCCTCTCGACAATCCAGTTTTCTTCATCAGCTTTGGAACGCTGATACGTTCTTTATTTGCCAGCATATCTTGTATTGCTTGCAATGCCAGTTCAATTTTCTCTTTACTTTTTCTCTGATTTTCCTCAATCATCTTGTCGTATTTGCTCATATTCTTCACCCCATCTTGCCAGACTCATATATATGATGTCACTCATCCTCTGTCTTACTTCTCTGGTTTCGTCTGCCATTCTTTGATTGCTCATTTTCCGGTAATGCTGTACATTATTCAGTCTTTTATGCCCCAATAGTCTCGCTATCGTCCAGTCATCCAGATGCATTTCTGTAAGTTTGACGCCATAGTAGTGCCGGAACATGTGCGTTCCAAACCCGAATAATTCGCCATGATCATCTTTCAACTGCTTTTCCTGTATCATGGACATGACTTTTGTTTTTATAGCCATATACTGCATCGGGCGGTCAGGTTCTTTTTCATTAACAAATATGTATTCTGTATCACCGAACTTTTCCTGTGTATATTCAATAGAACTCTGTAACAGTTTTGCAAGTTCTTTACTGATCGGTTTTTTATATCTTTTAGTTTTAACTTGATATATTTCAATCATATCTTGGCCATTTTCTCTCGTCAGACAATCTGGTCTCAGTGTAAGGGTATCTGATATCCTAGTTCCAAGCATCTGATGTATCAGAAGACATCTTGCAATCTGTACATCCATCTGTGTAATTTCCGCATTCAGTCGTTTCATTTCATCATCAGAATACACTCTAAATTCTGCATTTACTTCCGGTGGAATATCCGTATTAATAAATAAATGCTCCAATCTTTCATAGCTGTAAATTTTTCCGATTGTCTCTAACTGTCGTCTTAATGAAATTACATAAGAACTATTCGCACTATGGGAAGTATCTTTTGTTGACAGATGTATCAAAAATTCTTCCAACACTTCTCTGTCTATTTCACTGCAGCTTTTTATTTTGGAATACTCTTTTTGGAGATATTCTGAGAATATCCTCATTATTGTCAATTCTCCCTGTACAGTTCCTATTGCTTCATACTGCAGATTCATATAAACAGCTTTCTTACATTCTTCCCTGATATCTGGCTGATATATTTTTCTGAAATCCAGTGTTTTTACATTATAAATTGGATTGGATCTGATTTTAATATCCAGATTTTTTAGTTCCCAAACATCTTTTTCTATCTCATCCCGTAAATCTTCTGGCCCTAAAAATTTCAGTACGTTTCTGAAATATAATATCGTCACTGCTTCGCCATAGCTTACTGTACCATACACACTCTTCTTTTCTTTTACAATAGTTATTCCCTGTTCTAACATCCAGCCTTTTAAAAGTGATATCCATTTTTCTGGATTTCTATCTCCAAGGCTTTTGATTCTCCGATTTATTCTGCTGTTCAAAAACTTTGCAATATGATTATAAGCTGTTCGATCCTGAATCAATGCTCTAAACGTTCCGTTTTTGCAGCGATACATAATATAACCTCGAAACTCTTCCTTTAATTCTTGCGTTGGAAGCAACGTTAAATCAAATTTTCCATTATCCTTACGTGTCCCTGTTTCTTGTAAATTGGGGAAATCGCTGAAGTATATAATATCATTTTCCATCTTTTTCCTCTTTCTTTAGCCATGATGCTAAACTACTTCCTTGCATTTCAAAGAACTCATCATTTGCTTTTGCAATCCTTTGCGGCATATAATCAATATACTGTCTTGTCATCTCTTCATAAGTATGTCCAAGATAATCCCTGATACTTTGCAGTGATACATGACTGTCATAAAACATAGTTGCTACTGTATGTCGATAATCGTGTGATTGAAATAAATATTCTCCATTTGCAATCTTATTTTCCCGGCACGCTTCTATCATCTGAGTTCGGAATGTACCATATAGACAAGCACCACCTCTGCTGTTTTTAAAAATGAATTCTTCAGGCTGAATTTCATGTTTTTTCAAGTATACTTTCATAATCTGATAAAGTGCCTGTGGGATTGGAATCCTTTTATAATTCTTCATTTTGACCTGATACACCTGAATCCAATAATCCTCGCCCTGCTGATAATAAGCATTTCCTTTCAATGTACACACTTCACTCGCCCGTAATCCTAGACACCACAGATGTAGGAACATACATCGTAATCGCTCTGGAAAAAGATATAATTTTTTCAAAATTTCCATATATACTGTTTCCTCAACGCTACGATCATGATGTACTATTACTTCTTTTTGTTGGAAATATTCAATTCGGAATGGCATTCTTGTAATATACTGTTTAACTTCCATGAATTTATAAAAATGACCGATACCGAAAATTCTTTCATTAAATCCCTTTGCCTGTATTCCCCGTTCTCGCAAGCCGTCTGCATACTTTTTTACTTCTGCGACAGTTGCATGAATCGCCAGTATCTTTTCTTGTTCCAGCAGTTCAATAAAATTTCTAATACATACAAATCTTCGTACAATCGTGCTGACTGCCTGTCCAGTAATTCCCAGTTCATATTTCATGTATGCCTGTAAAATTTCTCGATTCTGTATTTCCTTGACTTCCATAAAAGAAATGCTAATTAAGGATTTACTTTCGTCTATCCGATGTTTTCCAAGATGTAATCGTTCCAGATACCATACATTTGCTTCCCATTGGATCTGTTCCTGCTGCATAAACGCATCTCTTCTGCATTCACCTAAAATACTTCGTTGACTCGTTTCGGGAAAATTCTTTAAAATAGTTTCCACTTGTTCCATTTCCAGCAATCCAATATCCGTAATATTTAACTGAACACAAGAATCATAAAGAAGTTTTAAGGATTTTAACCTGACATTTCTATAAGCCTTAGACATTGAAGTATTGGCAATGATACGACTCAACGTATAAAAAATTTGTTTCTTTAAAACTTCTGAACAATTTTGTGTAAAATCCCACACCAATAGGTTTGTTTTATAAGAAGTTTCAAAGGTCTCAGCTATTTCCTTTTCCGGATAATACTTCAGAAAATAAATTTTATTTTGATATTTCCATTCATATATCCGCTTTCCATTTAGCGTCTGCATTTGTTGATAGATATGTTGTTGTTTTACCGTATCATATATTTTCAAATAGAAAGATACAATTTGTGATCGTATCTGTCCTCTTAAATATTGTTCATACGAATTTCGCAAAGGATAATCCATTTCTTCCAGATGCCAGATTTTTCTATCTGCCAAGAACTTTTTCAATTTGTTAATTCTTGAATCGCTTTTTATTCCAAGTGCATCAATTTCTGAATATAGTTCCTGCTTTTTCTTCTCAATATCTACTTCAGATTCTGTTATGTGTTCTGCCTGTTGCAATAAATATATAGGTATTTCTCACACCTCCCTACTCCAGCAGACGTTCCGCCCCATAAATAGCAGTGTGTTGTGCATAAAACTCATTACTTGCTTCTATCAGTTCATCATCCAGCCAGTCCAGATACTTTATAGTCGTATCCAAATGTTTATGCCCCAATGCCTGACTGATCATTTCCAGTTCCCATCCTGCCTGCTTTCGCATATTTGCAAAATAGTGACGTAACATGTGGGGTGTGATTTTAACTCCGGTTTTCTTTTCCATTCGGTCCAACATATCATATACACTGTCCACTCTTAATGGCTTTCCAATGTTCTCACCCATGATATTCACAAACAGGTAATCCTGATGTTGCAGGATTTTCCGATATTTTGCCAGATAATCCATGAGAAATTCAAACGTATCATTACTTATCTTGGCACTTCTGTATTCCGCATTTTTGGCTCTCGCTTCATTTTCATTATCTTCCCGGAAGCATACCCTTATCATGTGATTCCTATAATCAATATCTTTGACATATTTTACTCCCAGTAGTTCCCCAATTCTGTATCCGGTTTCTGCTAACATAAGTAACAGAAGCTGATCTCTTCGGTTCGTACAGGCCTGTAAAATTGTAATAATCTGATTTTCTTTTGCTGTTCTCCCACGATGTTCCTCTTCCTTCAGATAGGCTTTAAAAGAATGATTCCGCAGTACCTTTTTTACTCCCACCTGATTAACCGCTATAATCTGGTTATACGATAAGGTTTTGAGACTTCCGTACTGTTCATATTCTGCCTCTATAAATAAATAGAACCTGAACACATCTTTTAAGTATGCGTTGCAGGTTCCTTCATTCGGACACTTCTTTTCTCCAGCCGTTTGCTCTGTATGGTTTCCGGCTTTAAGCCAGTATAAAAATTCCACAAAGTGTTCTGTCTGTTTTTCATAATCTAACTGATAGACTTCTGTGAGTTCCATTTCTTTCTCTGCCATATATTTCATATAATAGCAGATTGAAAATGCTGTGCGTTTCACTGTATTTGGTGAACGTTTACATTTAATCTTATGCATTAGATATTTACTTGGCAGTTCTTCAATACTCATTGTTTCCAGATTTCTGATGAAAAAATATTTTTCTGTTCCATCTTTTATCGTTTCCACCTTGTATATCATAAGCTGCCTCCTTTCCTCTAACGCTATACACAGTATACCCACTTCATGCCGAAATAGCTATTCATCAATACCAACAATCCCACCGAAAACGCCCTTGAAATACCACCAAACTTTTCGTGCAAAATCTGCTTTTTCTGTAGCAGAACCACGAACGGTTACAGGTAGTATTCCACGCCTTTCCGGTTTCGAATAAAGTGCTGGACATCCTTGATATCTTTTGCCATCTTGCAGCTCGGAAGCGCACACATTACTTCCTCATGATACCTGCCACCTTCTCCTGCACGCTCGTCTAAAATGGACACGACACAAGTATCTGTCTCGGTGCGGAGAGCACGTCCGAATCCCTGTCTTAGTTTTTTCTGCATGTCTGGAACAATCACTGCCTGAATATAATCTTTCAGGCTGGCATATTCCTTCTTCTGTGCTTCACTGATGGGATCAGGAACAGCAAAGGGCAGTTTTACTATAATCAGCGAAGATACCATATCTCCAGGGAAGTCTACTCCTTCCCAACAGGAGCCGGCTGCAAAAAGGACAGCATTGTCCATCTGTTTAAATCTTGTGATCTCTTCCGGTGAATGTCTCCACACCTCTATCATCGGGAACGGAATTTCATCCCTTAACATCTGGTAAACGTTTCCCATCAAATGATAAGATGTAAACAGCACTAGCGTATGCCCGTAAGTCGAACAGATCAGTGAATGGATATGGTCTGCTATCATCTCTGCCTCTTCCTGACTTTCTCTTCTGCATGTCTTCAAATTCTTTGGCAGATATAACAGACAGTTCTTCTGATATTCAAACGGGGAGTCTGCCACATATTCCCGGACTCTCCGCACTCTCTGTAATCCTGTCATTTTCCGAATGTGGGAAAATCCCTGTCCGGTTTTTAAAGTTCCGCTTGTCAGAATCGCTCCCATTCCTCTGCTCCATAACATCTGGTCCAGATACTGTGGAATCCGTCTGCTGGATGCACACAATATAATCCGGTGGTCATGGTCCTGCTTCAGATGCAGCACATACTTCTTATCCTGATGGAAAAAGCATTCCAGCACACTTTTGGTTTCTTCCAGCTTGTTTCTGATCCACTTTGGAATCTTCTTTTCTAATTTTTCTATGATCTTATTCATGGTCTGTATCCCCTCATATAAATACATTGCACACTCTTCTGTCATGTGGAATTCTTCTTTTATCCCATATCTGGTTCTGTGGTTTTCTCCTATGATGTCCAGCACCATCCGGATCGTCCCGGACAGTTTTCTTATCTCCGGGCCTTGGTACTCATTCCCAAGATAAAAGCAGATTTCTCGGATATCGTCATAACAGAGGCTCTTCCCAAACATCTGCTTTGCCGCATCCGGCAGCTTATGTGCTTCATCGACAATCAATGCTCGGTAGTCTTTTAATAACGGGCGGTAATCCTGCAGCCTGTGATAACCATCAGCCAGCAGATAATTGTGATTACAGATCTGAATGAACATTTCATGATCTCTGGAACGCTCCAGATACTGCTGATACCTGCATGAGCCTCTTTTCGGGCAGTCTCCCGAACAGAACTTCGGTACACTCACCATCCTTCTGTCAAACCCACTTAAGTTGGACACTTCGTCCATATCATAATGTTCTTTCAACGACAGCAGAGCTTCTTTCTGCAACGCATTTTTGTTTTTTTCTTCGATTGCAACGATTCGGTGCTCCAACCTCTCATCGCAGACAAAATGCTCTTTCCCTTTTCGTATCACAGCTTTAATAGGGGCCTGAATCGTCCCGTTCTCCTGAAGAATCCGGGAGAGAAAAGGGATATATTCTGTAAGAATTGCTTTCTGGAGTGCAATGCTGGAAGTGGATATCACGACCGGACGCTGCTCATAAGGGGAACATCCTTCTGCAAGGAGGGAATATTTTCTCATCAGAACACAGGCCACCAGATAGGCATACGTCTTGCCGATACCGACACCCGCGTCACACAGTGCTATGTTTCTTCCCAGCAGGTTATCCAGCATTTTGTGGCATAACATAATCTGTTCTTCCCTTACTGCCATTCCATGTTCCGGGAACAGCACTCGGAAAATAGTATCAATTTCTCGATGCGCTCTATTGAGATATTCTCTTGTGTAATACATAATTTGTTACCTGATATGCGTGCTGATATCACATCAATACGGCTGTAAAGGATTTCTCCCTACAGCCGTATGTATCTGATATCAACGACACATTCTTCCTTGATTTCTTATACTTTTGATTTTTGGCGTTGTATTTGTCCTCGACTCCCCCATTGCCTTACGGGAACATTACAGGCGGATGCTTGGCATTGCACCGCTCACGGATTTTCTAAAAGTCTTGCTGATTACAACCCAAAGTCCATCCTCTGCTCACTGGCAGTTCCTATGTATCATTATCCCCTCGTAAGTGATCCTCGCAAAAGACCGCCACGGTCCTGTTTCAGTTAAAGATGATTCGCTCGAAACGAAAACGCCACAAAAGAACTCTGCCTCTCACTTTCTGGTCTAATTTCTTCCATGCCCTTTTCATCTGTCCTCGCGTCTTCCTGCCACGCTTCTACTTACGGGAACGTACCTGTAATGCTGGTATGAGGTTGTCAAAGTACACTGGCAAAATTTACCTGCCTATTAAATAGCCGACGAAAAACGCCATAATTATTCAATTTTTGATAAATTTTTTAATTTTTTTCTCAAACGGTTTCTTTTGGTATAAATCGTCTGTTCTGCCATTCCCATAATCTTAGCAACTTCTCTTCCAGAATATCCCCATGTACTGAGTAAGAGGATTTCCAGTGTCTGATGCTCCGTTTCTTTCAATAGTTCATAGATTCGCTTATCACCTATGTGATCCAGAAGCTCCTTTACATCCCTTGCAAACAGCTCGCTGTCCTTTTCTTTTATGGAATCCATATCCTGCATCGTTTCATCCAGATGTTCCCGGTATCTGCGCTCTTCCAGAAAGTCTTCCCTGTCCATCTGGCGCAGCTTTTGGATCTTCTCTTCTTCCATTCCCAGTTCACGCAATTTCTTTTCTTCCTGTTCTTTCCAATAATTCCACTTTCGTTCTTCACTTGTCTTGTTATAAGCCATTTATCTTTCCTCCGATCTGATTTTTGATATAGAAATCAAATCGGAGCATGGCGGTGACCGGATAGGTACGTTATAATGTTCGAAAAATGTCGAAGAAAAAAATGCTGCAACCTCTTCGATTACAGCACTTTTTTCCATCTTACGTGAATATTTCTTGTTGGTTCATAGGAGATTCCTTCTTTTTCTCATAATGAATAAAAGACTCTTGTCATCCATTATTTATTATAATTTTTCTACTATTACAATAGCTTTTTTAACAAGTTTTCTTGTCTTGGAGTTTAAAAGAAAGCTACCAGTTTTTTTCCTCTGATAGCTTTCCATTCATTCTTATTCTGTTGGGAACATCGCTGCTTCCAACTTATTCATCTCTGTATCCAAAAGACCATATTTTCCTGAGTTATCTTTTTCCACGGATACGTTTACAGTAACAGCTTTTCCATATCTGTTCTTTTCAAGACTCTTCTGGACACTTTCTGTTAATACAGCTGCAAAGACTTCCGGATCATTTCCATCCAATCCCTGCTTTATTTTTTCATTGCTTACCTCTGTAGAGCTTTGTTGCAATGTCTGAAATACATTGGATGGTTCAACTTGTACACTTACTGTATAGACTCCATCCTCTTCTTTCACATCTTGTACTTTGTATTTTGCCAGTTTCTTTACTTCTGTCAGTTTTTCCGCATAATCAGCAATTCCTTTATCCGTAATGTTATCGGAATCATCAAATTGCTGTTGGATACTCTCATTAAAATCCTCTTCGATTTCTTTCTTGGCATCTTTTTCCGAGATTTCTAACAGATTCGCATAGTCCTTATATTCTCCATGATAGTGTGCATCAAGAGAACTTTGGACGTAGGATTTGGCATCAAAGTCTGGTTGTCTGGAGCAAGCTGATAACAATATACATACTATAATTCCTATACTTATGCACAAAACACAATTCTTCTTTTGCATATTCTCTCCTTCACGCTTTATTTATCTTCAATTTTTATCGAAAATAACATTTTTAAATACTGTTCTATTGACTCCTTTTGAACTTTTCTTTCAATATTATATGGAATGCACATAAAAAACTCCACATAACCATTATCAATAAAACTCAGCAATACTTCTCCATTTTCTGTTAAAAAATGTACATATTTTTTATTACATTTACTTTCAAATTTAATATTCGACATTTGCTTGTATATTTTTTTGTAATGATTTTTTATGCTTACTTCATCTGTACAATCAGTTCCATCACCTATCAAAAAAGAAATATACAACTTATCATAATCTTCATTTCTATATGTCATATAAGAATCTGTATGACCATCACCAATATTTTTATAATGCTCATTTGGAATCGAATAACTAATTATTTTCCCCTCTAATGTTTCAAATCTTTCTGTTTCATCAATTCTAATTTCACATGGTTCAAACATTTTTTTTATAAACAAGCCCAATTCATAATCCGACATTTCTATAAAATTAATATAATCTTTTTCTTCCGTTTTTCGCGAATATCCCCCTCTATTATTCCGTTCCCATCTTCTAATTTCTAATTCATCTCCATTTTGTTTCAAATCAATTCTTTGATAATTCTTGGAAAATGTTGGAAAACTTTTATATTTTGTTTGTTTCCAAAAATTGTTTAATTGAGATTCGTCTACTTTTGGGGAACTTTCTGCAATTTTTATTCCTTTTCTAATTGCACAGCCTATCTTATCTATTGTTTCTTCAGCCATAATTTCAATTGTAGGTTCGATAGAAATATAACATCCCATAAACCTTTCAATGGCATTAGGCACAATTAAGAAACCATATTTTTGATTATAATATACAGAAATCATATCCGTTTTCTCCTCTCTATTACTTAAGGGGAATAAAATATTCCCCTTAAGCTATTTACTTTGCTATTATTTTCCTACTGTAATAATGAGTTTAACACCTTTATCAATACCATGTTTTGTAGCATTATTAACTGCATTTATCTGAGCTTCGCTTAATGTTACATTTGGAACAACTACTTGTAATTGTCTACCCACTATTTCTTCCGCATTAACAAATTTACCATTAAATGTTTCTCCTATAAATCCTGAAACTTTATTAATGTCCTTGACAATTACCTTTTCCAATTTATTACCATTTTGATAAGTCTTTGCACCTAAGTCTCGGCTTTTAACACTAGTCACAACACCATTTTCTACTTTATCTATGGTCGGGAAATTGTGTCCCAAGTTATTTCCCATAGCTTTGTCAATAATATCTCCTCGCTCTAATGGTGGTTTTTCCCAAGTGCCTTCTGGCAATTTTGTTTCGGTTACTTCTGCAACTAATTTTTTAAACGATTTATCAATCCCATCATTATGGGTACTTCCTGCACTCCTTACTACATTCAAAAGTTTCCCAGCCCCATAACTAAGGCCACCCATAACGCCACCTGTCACTGCTCCTGCAATACCACCGACTAACGTATCTTTTGCTACTTGTTTCAGACTATTTCCAGACAAACCTGAATTCACTGCACTATATGAAGCTCCACCAATAGCTCCAATAACTGCTCCTGAAACCATCGCCGTTCCTAAGCCACCCATTGCTGGCAATGCTGCCAGAACTGCTCCTGCAGCCAAACCGCCTGTTGCAGCAACTACAAGACCAGAAACTGTAACCGCAGTTATACCAATGGCTACTTTTTTCACCGCATTCCAGTCTACTTTTCCAAGCTTATCTGTAATACGATTTGTTGTCGTACACATATGTCGTACCACTTCTGAGCGGATTTCTGCCGTTCTTTCTGAAACATAGGATTTGAAAGATGTATAAGTTTTTCCAATTTTCTGTACCCCATTGCTTACAGAACGAATAAACTGACTTCCTCTGGATGTGATCTTTTGATATGTACTGCTACTGGTTACACGATTTTTCACAGATTGATATGTCTGTTTTGCATGTTTAGCTGCATTTTTGGCAGTTTTTGCTACCCCCTTCACTGTGTTAACAATAGTTTTTGCTGCTTTCTTAGCTGTATTTACTACTGTTTTGACTACCTTTTTCGCAGTATTAACGATTTTCTTGCCGACACTCTTGACTGCTTTCGCTGCTTTTTTAGCTGTACTCTTAATCCTGCTCCACAATGAATGTCCTGTCGGATCACTGTAATTCAGCGGATTATTGGTCGTATAATCGTAGCGGTTTCTGGTCAATGGATTTTCTGTCGTTCCAAGGTCACTATCTTCAGTTGTAAAGGTTCCGTTCTCTGCGTTATAGTATCTTGCCCGCAGATACTGAAGTCCTGTTTTTACATTTGTGGACTCCCCATTGTAACCGTAGTAATTGACACCGTCTGCTGTTCCTGATGTAAGGTTACCGTATGAATCATACTGATAACTGTTCGTCAGATTAGCTGTTTCGGTCAGGATTCCGGTCACGCTGTTTCTTCCGTCATATAAATAATAACTGCTTTCTTCCGATTTATCAACGCTTACCCGTTCTCCGATTCCACTTTCTCCATAAGTATAAGCCTGACGTACTTTCTCGTCTGCTCCATACTCTGCAAGGACTTCTGTATTCTCGCGATTGATATCGTTGATATACTCTGTCAGTGTGTATCCTTTGGCATTGGAACCGCCTTTTACCAGAGAGGCAAGCTGCTCTTTCGGGCTGTTTCCATCTTCGGTACGCTGGTTCGCCGGGATCAGGACTTCATCGCCATAGCAGTCTTCCCATTTATAGGTGTTATCAAGTTCGAATACCCGGTTGTTATCTCCATCGTACATGGCTGCCATCAGGACTGTTCCACCCTGTTTTACTACTGCCAAACGATTCTCTGCTGTGTATTCATAAGTAACCGGATCTGCACTGTTTGTCTTATCACATTCCTGGATCAGATTGCCATCTTTATCATAGCTGTAGGTTGTTCCCGGATCGCCCCAGATCTTTGCATTGGTGCGTTTGATGAGCTGGTTGGAATCGTTGTACTTATAGTTATATTTTGCTTTGCTGACACCATCCTCGATCTTCTCGTAAGAGGTCCGGTTTCCAATCTTGTCATAAGTATAATTATGGACTGTCTTTTTACCGCCCTCTGCTTTTTCTGTACAGCGTGTCAGTTCCCAGTTGTCATCGTATTCATAGGTACGTGTCGTCTGGATCTCTTTTTCCTGATGCTCACAGTCTGCTTTGTCTGTCTCTTTCTGTGTATCGCCCCAGTTGTACCAGTCTTCCCAGCTTGGCGTCTTTCTTGTTCCAGCTTCCAGTTCCGTAGCTGTTTCTCCAACTACATATCCCTGATCATTGTACTTGTACTCATAAGTACTGATTACTTTGCCGCAGGAACCACAGGTATTCACAATCTTTGTGATATGATCTTCTGCATCGTAAGATACTTCCGTCTTTGTTCCATTACTTCTAGTAACTTCTGTCACACGGTTCAGTGCATCATGCTTGTAAGTGGTTACTTTTCTATTACGGTCTGTCAGTTTTACCAGATTATCATTTAAGTCGTATTCATAGCTGATCTTTGTCCCATCCGGGTATACGATTGCCTGCAGATTATCTGCGTCATCATAAACGTAGCTGACATCCTTTTTCGAACCGCTTGTCACTTTGGTGATTCTTCCAAGTGCATCGTATTCGTAGCTGCTCTTGCCTGTCTGATCCTTCATGGATACCCGTTCCCCGGCACTGTTATATGCGTAGGTCACGTCCTTTTCGGATGTCTCGCCTTTTGCGTCCTGATAAGATTTCTCCAACAGGACATTCAGTTTGTCGTAATCATACGTGGTTTTCTTGCCGCTTGCCTGTGTATGTCCGGTCAGTCTGCCTTTTTCATCATAGTCGAATTTCTCCGTTCTTCCTGCCGGATCTTTGATGGATGTCAGGTTGCCTTCTAAGTCATAAGTATAATTCGTTGTCTTATTTGCTGCATTGGTGAAGATCACCAGGTTATCCATGTTGTCGTAACCATAAGTTGTTACACCGCCAAGGGCATCAGTTACTTTGGTCAGGTTGTCATTCTTGTCATATTCCAGATGGCTCTTTAATCCGGTCTTATCTGTAACAACCTGAATATTCCCATGTGCATCGTAATCAAATCCCGTTGTGAATCCACGCTTGTCTGTAATAGAAGTTACCCTGCTGTCCTTATCATAGGTATAGGATTCCTTCTGCCCCAGTGCATCGGTCTCTTCTGTTACACGGTTGTCTTTATCGTAGACTGTCTTTGCAACATAGCCCATCGGATCTGTTACAGATGTAACATTATAATTCTTATCATATCCATAGCTGGTCTTTCTTCCACCCGGTTTGGTGATCTCAGTAATATTTCCTGCCGGGTCGTAAGTGTAAGCAGTTATCTTACCAAGCGGATCAGCTGCAGAAGTCATCTGACCTGCCAGGTCATAACTGTAGGTATTGCTCCGTCCAAGCGGATCTGTCTCCTTCACCAGATTGCCATACTTATCATAAGAAAAGCTGGTTGTTCCATCCAGTGCATTGGTAGAAGACTTCATGTTATGGAGCTTATCGTAAGTATAAGTAGTGGTACTCTTTAAGCTGTCGCTTTCTTTTACCACGTTGTCCACTTTATCATAAGAGAAATTTTTAGTATAACCCAGTGGACTGGTCATACTCTTCAGACGTCCGGCTTTATCATAACTATAGGTATACTCTCCACCATTCGCCTGTGTCATCTTTGTGACATTGTCATTCAGGTCAACACTGTACTGTGTCTCATTTCCCTTTGCATCCGTTACAGAAATGACATTGCCATGCTTGTCGTAATCATATTTGGTAACTGCTCCCTTTGGAGAAATCTGTTCCGTCATGTTACTCAGGCTGTCATATTTGTATTCGGTAATGAGTCCCATCGGATCTTTTGATTTGGTAAGATTTCCAATGGCATCATAACGGTATTCATTTGTTTCTTTTAACGGAGAAGTCTCACCGATCTTGCGGTCCAGTTCATCATACTGGTAGGTTGTCGTATTTCCATTTCCGTCTGTCTGGGATACGAGATTGTCATTTTTATCGTAAGCATACTTGGTAACCGTACCGTTTTCATCGACAGATTCCGTCACATTATCATTTCCGTCATACTTAAAGGTGCTGGATGCTCCCAGTGGATTTGTCTGAGAAATAACCCGGTCTTTCTTATCGTAAGCGTATTTATATGTGGCTTCCTCTTCTTCTGTCATGGATAACTGGTTGCCGACTTTATCGTAGGTAAAGGTTGTTTTATGACCTTCCGCATCCGTTACCGCTGTAATGCGGTCCATAACATCATATTCATAAGATGTGATACTTCCGTCTGCTTCAGTAAGTTTCAGGAGTCTGCCGTACTGATCGTACTTGTATGTTGCTGTCCTGCCAAGTTCATCGGTCTGTGTCAGTACATTTCCGGCACCATCATAAGTATAATCCATACTGTTTCCACCATTGTCGGAGGAATGGATCAGGTTGCCTGCTCCGTCATATTGATAGGTAATTACGAGTCCCTGTGCATCCGTACATTTTACAAGCTGTCCGATGGCATCGTACTCCATCAGCACCTTGTCCCCTGTCGGCAGTATTATGGATGTGTTATTTCCCTCTTTATCATACACATAACTATACGCATTGCCGAGGGCATCTGTCATCTTTGTGCTGTTGCCCTGTGAATCGTATTCGTAAGTGGTCTTTCCTTTCAGGGCATCCACCGTCTGTTCCAGATTGTCGGTGGAATCATATTTCATTGCTGTAATGTTGCCCTTTGCATCGCTTACCGATGTCATGTTTCCATTACCATCGTAAGTCATGGTACTGGTATTTCCATTTTCATCGGTAGAGGATACCAGATTTCCATTTAAGTCATACTTCATGGATACGGTATATCCAAGGGCATCTTTGGATGTAGTCAGATTTCCTGCCTTGTCGTAAGCATAAGTATCTGTTCTTCCCTCTTCATCGGTAGAAGATACCAGATTTCCTGCTTTATCATAAGTATATGTGGTAGTTCCACCTTCTGGGTTGGTTTCACTTAAGCGGTTTCCTGTATTATCGTAGGTATAAGTCCAGGTTCTTCCACTGTCATCTGATTTTGATACCAGATTGTCTGCCGCATCATAAGTATAAGTGGTAACTGCACCTAATTCATCTGTCTCTTTAGCGAGTCTTCCGCAGTTATCATATTCCTTGGAATGGCTGCTTCCATCTCCATAAGTAATCTTGGTTTCATTTCCTAATGCGTCATATTCATATTTGGTTATATTACCAACTGCATCTTTGGACTGAAGCACCTGTCCAAGAGAATCAAACTTGGATACGGTTGCATTTCCATTTCCATCGGTATATTTTTTCAGATTTCCTGCTTTGTCATATTCATAGAGCTTTGTTCCAAAATCTTTATTACTCTCTTCTATGACACGTCCCATGCTGTCATACTTATAAGTAATTGTATTTCCTTTTGCATCGGTTGCTTTGACCTGCTGATAATTCTTATCATAAACGTAGCTGATCTGATTTCCTTTCGGATCTGTACCACTGGTCATGTTGTACATCTTATCATAAGTATAAGTGGTGGTATTCCCCAGTGCGTCAGTACTTGCTGTAATATTTCCCACACCATCCAGCGTATAAGCGGTCACACCGCCATCGGCTGCTGTCTTGGAAGTCAGATTGCCATTCGCATCGTAACTGTTCGAGGTTACATTTCCAAGTGGATCTGTCATGGTAACTGCACGATTCATCGCGTCATACGTGAATCCCCATGCTGCTCCATTTCCATCCACATATCCGGTCATGTTCGGTCCGTCATACGAATACGTTGTTGTGACACCTCTGCCGTCTGTCTGGGATACCATACGATGTTTGTCATCGTAAGTATAGGTAATGGCTGTTCCATCCGGTTTTGTAGATGTGACCATATTTCCATTACCGTCATAACTGTAAGTAACCGTTGCTCCGTTATATCCAGTTGCACTGGTCAGCTTATTCTGCTCATTATAAGTATAAGAGGCTGTCTTTCCATCCTCTCTTGTCTCCGTTGCTACATTGCCAAATGTATCATAAGTGTAAGTTTTTGTTCCGGCTGCTGTCGTTTCGGAAGCAAGCTGATTCTCTGCATTATAAGTCTTTTCACAGGTTGTTCCATCCGGATATTCAATGGATGTTGTGCGGTACTGATCATCATAATGATAAACGGTCTTATTTCCTTCGTTATCCGTTGTTGTAGTAGAACTCTTTCCGTACTTGAAAGTTGCCGTTCCTTTTTCTGCATCAGTCTGCTCTACAACTCTTCCTTCTTTATCGTAAGTATTCTTTACAACCGTATTGCCATTCTCATCTTTCCAGCTTGTCATACGGCTGTCATCATCATATTTGTACTCTTTTGTTGTTCCATTCGGATCTGTTACAGATATCAGATTTCCCTGCTCATCATATTTGTAAGAAACTTTTCCACCATCTGGAAGAGACAGTTCCTTGATATGCCCGAATTTATCCTGTTTTACCCCGAATGTTTTTCCGGATGGTGTTGTAATCTTACTCAGATTATAATCATCGTCATAATCTAATACTGTCTTAAATCCATTCACATCCGTTACATAACGTAAAATTCCATATTTATCAAATGACCAGACGCTCTGATCCGCATCTGTCAGTTCCCATCCGATGTAGTCATGGTCTGTATCTTTATAGCTGACTGCTTTTAAATCATATACATAACCATCCGGAGCAGTGTAGCTTCCATCTTCATTCTTATCAAAGATCAGATAACTTCCGTCCCCTCTCATATACAGAAGACTTCCGTCCTCCATTTGAGAAAGTGACTGGTCATAGTTAAAGCTCCATCCACGTCCGAACATGGAATGCTGGTCTGTTCCTTTGGAATTGTAGCTTCTTGTAATGGAGAATTCTCCATTCAGTTCATTCATCGTCGCATCGGACTGATCCATGTAGAAGTTACCAGTATTTAAGTTGACTGGTTCAAATCCAAATTCACAGTGCAGGCCTCTTCCCATCAATGCTCCGTCAATCCGCATCTTATCCTGATCGGTAAGCGGTGCAGGACTATATGGAACATTTGTCTGTGGGTTACGGATAAAGATCGTGTTATTTGCGACTACCAGTGCGTCCATAACCTGATTGTCTTTCATAATGTTCTTAAGCGGAACACCATAATATTTTGCAATCTTCGGGAATGTATCAAACTGCTTCACTTCATAGATCACAAAGCTGTCACTGGTCACTTCTTTTCCTGTTTCCAGCTTTCCATCAATCTCTTTCGATGCTTTTGCTTTGATCTTATAAAGCTTGTCCTTCGTCAGCCCTGAATACAGTGCACTCTGCCAGTTGGAATCTTTGCTGTAATACTTATTCGCCTCCGGGAACTGCTTATTGTATTCAGTACTGTCTGGATAGGAATACAATGGTTTTGCATCTGTTTCGTGATGTTCTTCATTTTCCTCATCTGGAAGCAGATAATATTCTACTGTAGATTTGCTCTTTGCAATTCCGTCTGCAAATACGGCATCAAACTTCAGCTTTCCATTTGTATTCTTTTCTGTCATCGGGCGAAGCAGGATCGTTGTTTCATCCAGTGACATATCTCGCAGATATGGATCTTCAGCCGGTGACCACTGGATGCTGAGTTTCGGTCCATAAACGGATGCCCTGTTATTCAGTACCTCACACTGCATAGAAGCTCCAAGGTTATTTGCCTCGGCAATGGCTACCAGTGCAAATCCGTTATTCGCATGAGTTCCCTGCACCCAGTCATTGACCAGATCTTTGACGTCATAATTGATATAGCTGTTCCTGCTGGTACTTGCATTCTGTACATCCTGAAACGTAAGATTTACTGGTTTTGTTTTCCATGTGATGGAGGTGTTCCACGACTGATCTACACGATAAAGTCCAAACTGGGATGCACCACCACTGTATGCAGTTTTCTGACTGACTGCAAATGTTGCACTGTCAATTTTGGAATCTTTCGGAATCTGACTAAAATTTGAATTTACTTTGATATAAGTCCGGCAGTTCTGGTGTGCAGTACCAAATCCTGCAAGGTTCCCAGACTTAATACCATCATCAAATCCGACATACGGATAATTGTTGTCACCAATCTGACTGGTAGGACTTCCCTCTTCCACACCGATCATGTTAAAGGAACTCTTCTGAATCTCTACTGGTGTCGGATCGATCCTGACCGGATACTGACGTTCTTCTGCCGAAAGCCAATCCCTATCTGGTTTTACGGTCAGGATTGTTTTTCCATCTTCTTCCCGAAGTTCCAATGTGATCAGGAAACTGATTTCCCCGGCAGCATCTTCCATTGATGGCGTCTCCAGAAGATACTTCGCATCTTTGATTGTCTTCCCTTCCGGATAGATATAGACCTGATTGTCTTTTACTTCTGCCTGATACCCCGGAATCTGCAGCTCGTATTCATAGACTTCCCTGTCTGTTGGCTGCTGAAGTACGATATCTTCCTTAATGCTGGAATCCAGTACTGTATACTGAACATCTGCGCCCTCGTAAACTTCATTATAAAGGATCGCATTGTCTTTAATAACGGAATGTGTATAATCTCCATCTACCGGAATGATCCCGATTCTGGTCTTTCCATTTTCAATCGTTACACCATTCTCTTCTGACATCTGTTCCGGAAGAAGGATAGCATAATCGTTTGCCTTGTTCTGATAAACTTCTGTTTTCTCTTCCTTTTCTTCAGTTGCCACTACACTGCTGGCTTCCTGTGCTTCTTCGGATGCCGGAGTATCTGCTTCTTCTGGTTTTACAAGTGTATTATCAACCAGCTCGGTATCTCCATCCTCATTCTTATAAGTTCCGACATAACCTCCATAAACGGTTGTATACTGCTTGTCCCCTGTCTTATAAGTCTTGGAAATGGCATCATAATCAATCAGTTCACCTTCCGGTTCTTCTGGAATCGGATAGTAATCCTGTGGTTCTTTCAACTCCACTTCTTTTTCCTGCGGATTTTCTTCTGTTTCTTCCGCTGGAGTTGTCTGTTCTTCCTGCGTCTCTGTATCTTCTGATGGCGTCGTTTCATTTTGTACGTCCGCATCAGACTGCTGACTCTTATCTTGTTCTCCAGATGTGGAATCTGTAATCCCTGCTTCCTCTTCCGTCAAAGCCTCTGGTCTGGAGAAATCTGCATTCTTCTGTACATCCTCAATGGCCTCTTTTGCCTGTACAAAAATAGGCTCTGTTCCCTGTAGTGCCATCAGGAGTGCAAGTACTAAGGCTATAGCCGACTTTCGAAATCTCTTCATAGTCTCTTTCTCCCTCTTGTAATCTTTTTCTATAATTCCTTTACAAAATAACCGCTACCCTCCTTTTTTCTGACTTTGGCACTACTATAATCTAAAAAATCACAAAATTTTCATAAATGGTAAAAATGCCCCTTGAGGTGGCAAAAATAGACGAAATCGGTCGAAAAAAATAGTAAGACACCATCGCCTTACTATTTTTCATCTAATTTCATATATAATAATATTTTCACTTGAAAGGATTTCTCCGTATGGCAGATCTCCATCTGACCATGATATTTTTCTACTACGAGTTTCACATTTTGTAATCCTATTCCATGTCCTTCTTTCCTGCTTTTCGTTGTCAGATAAATTCCATTCCGCACTTTTGGTGTATCTTTTATGCTATTCTCAATCTGGATATTCATGATTCCTTTTCCATAATACATCTGAAACGATAATCTCCTTTCATCTGAAGCTGCTGTCCCACGAATAGCATTATCCATAAGATTTCCCACTATTATACTTATATCAAATAATTCTTCCCCTATATGATTCGGTATTTCTACAGAAATCTCCGGATTTTCAATTACTGATTTCGAATCTTCCAAAATATAATTCAGCAGATTATTCATATTACGGTTTTCTGTATATAAATGATGACATAAGGCTGTTCCGGCTATATTCTCCATTTGTTTCAGATACGATAGAATCTCTTCATTTCCTCCCGTTTTTGCCATTGCCCCTATTGTTGTAAGATGGTGCTTGTAATCATGATGTATCTTATTCAGCCTGTCCTGTGATTTCATCATCATCTCCAGTTCTTTTGCATACTGGCTCATCTGAATTTTCATCTCTTCCTGTTTTGCTGTTTCAATATAACTTTTCTGAACCTCATCGTGCAGATAGAAAATAAACACATTGATAAACAGTAAGAATAATACAATCGTAGACCGCACACCTCTTCTGTCTGGCAGCAATATCCTGATACAGACTATAATGCTGATCACCGGGACAGAAAGCATAGCAAGCCAATGACGGTTCTTTATATAATAACTTCTCTTTACACCTACTTTTCTTTCAATAATGACTTCCAGTAAAAAGAATATAAAATTTCCCATTACAATAGTTCCCGGTCCCATGTGATGATGCACCGGATTTCTTGCTACCGCATACCGTTGAAAGAACACGATTGGAATCCCATCACATAAAATTCCCATAATATATACCATAAGTGTATTCCAGACATGATGTTGCCAGTCTGCCTGATATGCCACTGTTATAATTAACAGAGCTATCAGCTCAAAGATCAGATCTCCGTACATCGTTCCCCACTGCATGCTTCCCCAGCATGAAAGCAGATATGCACAAAAATATGCAAATAGCTTTTGTGTATCCTCATTTTTTGGATACAGGATGGTATTGTAACGGAACACAGTATAAATCCAGAATAATTTACTTGTCAGATAAGTGATCAAATGGATATTCATAATCTTTTCTTCTCCGTTTGTAATAGTCTTTCCCTGACCTTCTTGCGATTTGCTTTACTGATACTGAGACGTGTCTTGTCTTTCATAACCACGTTGTCATATTCGTAATGCTCCACGTGTTCCATATTGATGAGATAGGACTTGTGAATCAGTAAGAAATATTCTTCTGTTACATCCGCTACATCCTTTAATTTTCCTCGATATTCATATTCTTTTTCCGATGTCACGATATGTACTCTTTTTCCCAGACTATAAAAATACAGGATCTTGTCATAAGAAATCTTGTGGATTCCTTTTGTATCCGTATATTCAAATATTTTCTTCCGTTATTTTAACAGTTCCCGTAATTCACCTATCACCCGGAAAAGTTCTTCCTCTCGGATTGGCTTTACAAGAAAATCAAATGGATGAATACGGAATAATTTCATAGCATATTCCTGATATGTTGAAATATAGGTAATCCGCAGTTCTTTTCCATAATTTTTCTTTCGTATCTCCGTTCCGATATCAATTCCATTCTCATGTTCCAGACAAATATCAAGGAATAACATATCGTAGGATTCTTCTTCCAGCCTGTTAAGAAGCTGCTCCGCAGAATAGTATATTTCTATAGATATCTGACAGTCATTCGCTTTCCCATAATGGAGCAGCTTCTGTTCTAACCAATTACATAGGATGATGTCATCATCACAGATTGCAAGTTCTAGCATATTTTCTTACCCTCAGTCTTTCGTAACACGACAAATGGGGAAAAGAATCCCCTTCAATTCTTTTCCCGAATGGACATCACTAATTTTGTGTCATTTTTCCGATGCAACAGCACCACTTCCTTTGCTGTCTTATTTTGTCCTCTATATAATAAACACTTGAACAAGAAAAAACTGTCGCCATTTTATAATTTATTTATATTTTTTATGTTTTATTTATATTTTATCCAAATATTACAGCGATAACTAATAATGTCACCCCCTGCATTATTCTTTTTATTTTTAGCGTCATTTGATAAAACATCAACGTTTTTGATGGCAAAAAGGGAACCTGCAAAACCAGATTCCCTTTAAAATACATGCTCTTCTCTAAAAGGATGATAAATCCACCATCCTCTGCTTATTTTTAAAAACTTTTTCCTTTTTTACAATACTTATAAATATTAAATGGTTTTTCTTTTTTTTCAAATAAAATCCCTGTTGTTTTAATAATTTTTATAAGTTCATCCGACTCCATATCTGTCGTTTTAAATATAAATATTTTCTTTTCATTTGTTATGAAAAAAAAGAAGTTTTTATATAAGAACATTCTATCAATATTTTTAAATTCATAAATTTGATCTTCATCTATTTTAATTGCGTTTTCATCGATATCCACCGTTTCATATCCTGATCTACCCCAGACAAATTCATGAACATTTTTTTCAAAATTTTTACCAATCATTTGATACCAAATAATCCAAGCCACACAAGCCACACAAGTTCCAATCCCTATTCCAAACATCAAATAACTTTCCGACAGATAACAATTAATCGACAGTAAAAATTCTACAGGTGTAAAAATATAGATAATCATTCTACTTTTCTGTCTTGTTTTAAATAATTGATTAGGAATTATAAACCCAAGCGAAAGCATTCTTTCTAATTCTTCCCTATCCTCATCTGACACAATTGATTTAATATGCATTCTTCTTAATCCCCCTTTTGCCAGAGGTCCTCTTTATAAAATCGAACCTCTGGCCATTGTCTCTTTTATTCTTTTACAATTTACAGCGCTTGAATCAACAAACCAAAAACAGTACCTGCTCCAGCTGAAAATAAAGCAATAATTGACGGAATTGCATTTACAACTAATGCACCCGCAAGAACTAATATTACGGCTCCTGCCAGTATATTACTATGCTCTTTTGTGAATTCTACAACATTAAATTCAAGACCACTATTAGAATTTAATGTCATTGTAAAAATCAAAGCAACCGATATTGTCCACTCTTTTTCCTCTTCTGGCAGCAAATCTGATGTACTAAATACAATGGAAAACTCTACACTATTGGCAAAAACATTATTTATTTCAAAAGCAATATTACCAGATTTAACCGATAAAGCAATTTTTTCTATCGTATTTCCAAAGTTATCTGCTCCCTCTATACCTGTATCTGATAAATTTGATGAAATCTCCATAATTTGATTTTTGCAAGTTTGTGTCAATTCTCCATCATTTCCTATATCCACTTTTATATTATAAATTTTACCAGTTGAACTTTCAAGCGATGTGGATATTTTAGTAGAAATATCAATTGCTCCTTGAGGACTCATCATTGTTCCCAGTGAAATTTCCTTATCATACTCCACACCCACATCCATAATTTTATTCAGATAACCAAGCGGCTCCATTACATTATAGACATATTGATTTCGTGCTATTTTTACCTTTGCCCGAAGATTTTCTTGCGCTATTTCCTCATCTGTTTTTGTCGATACGGCATCGAACTTTTTAAATCCAGTATCTCTCCCTGAATATGCATCTTTATCCAGTGGGAACGAAGGTGATGAAGAAAATGAGTTCAACTCACAAAATTGATCAAATGCCCAGTTCTTCGGCATCGAATATCCCAAATTACAGCTAAATCCAGTTGACATATCTGCCACAAATGATTTACTTGCCAATCCTGCTTCATAAACTTTAGTACATACATATCTTGGTGCATAAATGCCGACTTTATAATTTTTATCATTTGTCGAACTGAAAAAGATCATGTGAATCTGTTCAAAATAAGGTATAATAAATGTATCAATCTGATATGAATAACAATCAAAATCCACTGCAAAGTATATAGTCGTTCCACTTGGTATACCGATTCTCTCGGCTGCTAAAATTGCTGTCTGTGCATCAACACTTCCCTGGGACGGATCCTTAAAATAGTTTAATTCATATCCTCCATCCTGATATATCGGGAATACCGATAATCCTGCATTTTCAATGTTTTTCACTTCTGTTGATGTCAAATATTTCGGTGTATGTTCTTTTCCAACAGAACCTGTCAGATAACGTCCTACATGAGTATACCCTGCATTTTTTATATCTAATGCCTGTTGTTTATTTAATACTGTTGCACAGTCACACGCTTTTGCTGCCCTGTTTGTATCGCCTTTACTCGTAAGCAATGATTTCATAGTAGAAACATTTACTTTTCCTTTTGTTACAAGTCCAATTCCTGTCAGACCATAAAACTCCTGAAATTCTGACACCTTTGACTCTGTAGTCGAATCAAACACGCCATCGAATCTTCCCGGATTATATCCGTTAAAATATAGTCCGTATTGAGCAATCTTATTAAATGGAACATATTTCGTCGAGTTCTGTCCGTTCTGTAATGTACCCGGAAACGCATTTGTTGTTGCATCGCCAAAATTAACTGAATTCAAATCTGTAATTAATTCAGTTGTAACTCCTTCAGCCGCCTGCAATGCACCAACTAAAGACAAAATTGTCTGTCTTGAGGCAATTCCATCACAAGGTCCAACACCAATAACATCTGACCAGTCACTATTTAATTGCTGTTGAATAAGAACAATATTGGAATCCCCACCAGAAACCTTTGTAAACCAGTTTAGGGATAACAATCCAGACCAAACTTTCCAATCAATTTTGCCCGTAACTTCCAGTCCTGCATTTTCCTGCATCTTTTTAACTGCATTTACTCCTGATGTATAATAAATTCCAGTAATTCCTCCAGCAGCATATCCTTTGCAAAACAGAGCACACTGAATCAAGCATACATTAACCTGCGGAGTATCATTCGGATCCATTTTTGTAATAATGGCTAACTTCTTCATGGTATTAATAGTAAGTGGTCCAACCGTTCCTGTAATCGTTGAGATTCCATTCTGAATCTGAAATGCACGAATGATTCCCTGCATCACGGCTGTTCCGGTCTTTCCATCTTCATCCAGTTTTACCCAATCCTTATGTCCACCAAACATCGCATTTAAATATTTTTGTGCTGCTTTTACATTCTGATCACTCATATTCACTACCTCCTAATTCAAGTCAATTATAAAGATTTCTAACTCTTTATATGTCTATCACTAAAAGTTACAATAACAATTTATCAATCAACTGTGCCTATTTTGTGACTATTTTCCAAAGAATTCATTAACTCCCTTATAAAATCCTTAACAAATTATGAAAGAAACCATCAATTTATCACCCCATATCCCATTATAGAACTGTAATCTACTGCATAATTTCTCTGCCGTACCTGATCACTGGAATTTCCCTCAATCGTGTAAACTCTTCCACCTTCACACTTTTCTACTATTCCTACATGATCCGATGTTCCATCATGATCCCAGTCAAAAAAGATGATCATTCCAGCTGTCGGAGTTGTTCCGCCACTCTGCCACTTATTCTTTCCCTGAAACCAGGACACTCCATCACTGCACAATGAGAATTTAGGAACATTCCCACTTGCAATCAGACCGCTCTGATCCGCACACCAGCTTACAAAACAGGCACACCATTCTACCCGACTGTCAAATCCGTACCAGCTCCAGAACTTCTGACCGCCACTGTTTCCAAGCTGCCCCATTGCAACCGACACAATCTGCTGATTACCAAACAAACCAGCAAACAGGCTGCCACCGGAATAATACCGCATCACATGGGGAACGTATTGGGGATCTCCGTAACTGCTCCATCCATGCGAAGCTGCCTGTTCCTGTGAAAACTGCAATGCATTGGCTTCTGTATAACCGCCTCTTTGCAATGCCCATCCTATGTAGCCATTTCCATAGTTATATCCCTGCCATGCAAGTTTCAGCTTGTCCAGATCCTGTGGACTGCTGCATCCTGCCTGTCTGATACAGTCTGCAAAGGTCTGTACTCCAACCTCTATCGAATAATCCGGATCAGTAATAGAACCAGGAGTGTGTGGGAATCTTGTATTATATGGACTTTCCGAACACTGCATCGGGTCTGTTCCCCTGCCTCCAGATTCCTGCATCATGATGGCCTGTATCGCAGACACATATTCCGGAATGCCGTATTGGGATGCATACTGCTGTATCACAGAAGTATACGCAAGCACTTCTTCACTTAGGGATTCGGAGCTTTCCGAATTACTGCTGAAAGCTGCTCCTGCAATGATTCCCACAATCAGAATAAATACCAGAAGAAATGCACTACCTCCGGCAGCAATCCATTTTCCCATTTTTTCAAGAGCTACTACCCCTTTTTGAATCGCTGCTGTAATTCCCTGTACGGATAACTTTGAACCCTTTCCAGTTACCTGAAGGACTGCTTTTCCACTTTCTGCCGATGCCTGTGCTGACTTTCTTGCCATCTGGGCTGCTCTTGCTTTCTGCATCGCCTGAAGACTTTTTTCCATCTGCTGTTTCTGCATGGATGCCTGTGTCTTTATTTTTTCTTGAGACAGACCGGATACTTTTACCACTCTCGGTGCTGCTTTCACCTGCCGTTTACCATTCTCCTTGGCAAGTGCTGCCTGCTCCGGTTTCAACTTGATTAATTTCTTTCCGCTTTCTGCCCCCTGCTCCATTGCTTCTTCGGCAGCTTTCGCTTCTTCCTGTCTGCTTTTTCTTTCCTTTATCTTCCTGTAGGTCACTCCAGCAAGTTTTTTTCCACCTTGATATGTGGTTTTCCCTATACTTTTTCCTGCCACACTCGCCGCTCTGTACTGTACGGATTCTATTTTTTCAGTTCCATACTGTGTTGGGGATTCTGACTGCCCACTGCTTTTTTCATGTAGTTCCCTTGGCTTTTCTTTTGCTTCCAGAACCGCTGAGCGAACCAGTTCTTTCGGAAGTCGGGCAGCCGGATTTCGAATCTTCGGATTCTTATCCCTTACCCGTTCCTTGATATCTTTCATCCGGTCACCCTCTTTCCGTATCTCTTATCTCATCGGGCAACATCCCGATGTTTCTTTTTTTCCTGCTGTTTCTGCAACTGCTCCACCTGTCTGATTGCCTCATTTACCAGTGGATGTTCGTTGTAATATGGCACAAGTTCCAAGTCTCCCCTGTCTTTTGATGACAACGGTAATGGATATTCCATGTCTGAATAAATTGATTCTGGATCATGAATAGAAAACTCAATAGCCGGACACATATTGGCAGATGTTCTACAATATTTCTGGTACTTTTTATATGCCTCTTCCAGCGTTCTGCATTTTGTATATTCTCCTAAATCATGGAACTCACCGCACTCTGCAGCATAAAAAGTTATCGTTACTTCTTCTTTTTTCTTCATTATGATTCTCCCGGTTTTGTTGTCATTAGTTTATAAAGGTCTGTATTCTTTGGGAACGTATTCTCAAATGGTACGATATTCCCAGAGCAACGGATTAGGCCACTGCCAACCGATACATTTGTAATATAGGACAGTTGGTTTTCGGAAATATTCAAAAGAGCTGCCAATTCTTCCCTGTCTGTACTTGCCTGATTCAAAAGAATCAAAAACTCACTGTTTGCCAACATCAGTCTTGCAGTGTCCGATTTCAGAAGTTCCTCAACATTTTGGGTTAAACCTGTCACGAATCCATTGTATTTTCTGATTCTCTTGTACAGTCGGTAGAAGAAATTTGCACTGTATTCATAGCGGAATAACAGATAGAACTCATCGGCAAATATCCATGTCGTTTTTCCTTCTTTCCAGTTCTGAATTACCCTGTTGAAAATACTGTCTAAGGTAACCAGCATTCCCAGTGGCATAAGCTGTTCCCCCAGTTCCCGGATATCATAATCCATGATCCTGTTCTTCTTATTCACATTGGTCGGCTGTGCAAAGGTGTTCAGGCTTCCATTGATAAAAAGTTCGGATGACAGTGCAAGTCCCCTTGCCTCTTCTTCCGGCTGTAACATCAACTGTCGGTACATATCTTTCAATGTCGGAACTTCTCCGGTATAACCACTTCGGATATAATCCCGGTACACATCTGCAGCACAGCGGTCCAGAATCGACTTTTCTTTTGCCGACAGATTTCCTGCTCCAACCAACTGCTCGAACACAGACAGGATAAACTCCGATTTTTCAATCAGTGGATTCTTTTCATTGCCGTAGGCTGCGTCCATATCCATTGCATTCAGATGATTGTCTGATGTCGCAGATACTTTTACAACCTGTCCGCCCAGAGCCTCTACTAATTTTGTAAATTCGGACTCCGGATCAAGAATCAGGATATCGTCATCGGTACTCAATGCCAGATGCACAATCTCTTCTTTTGCCGAAAAGCTCTTTCCTGATCCACTGACGCCCAACCGGAAACTGTTTCCATTCATCAGTTTCTTCCGGTCGGCTACCAGAAGGTTCTTGCTGACTGCATTCTGCCCATAATAGATACCTCCCGGCTGCAGGATTTCCTGTGTATGGAACGGGATTAAAACAGCCGTTGATTCCGTTGTCAATGTACGCAGGGCATTGATCTTTCGCAGTCCGTAAGGAAGCACTGTATTGAGTCCGTCCACTTGCTGCCACTTTAATGTTGCCATCTGACACAGATGCTTTCTTGCGATTGACAGAATCAGTTCCGTATCGGAATCCAGTTGCTTTTTGCTGTCTGCCAGATGTACCATTGTCAAAATCCCGAACATCATACGCTGGTCTCTGGTTGTCAGATCATCGAGCATTTCCTTGGTTTCTTTTCTCTGAAGTTCCATATCGTATGGTACGATTGCCGAGAAGTTATTATTAGCGTTCTGCCTTCTCTGCCAGTTGGTCACGTTAGTTTCCACACCAAGCAGTCGGTTCTGGATTTCCCTTACCGCTTCATCCGTAGGGACTGGCAGGATGTCAATCGACAACATCAGATTCCGGCTAAAGTCACACAATTCTGAAATCATGTCATCTTTGACATAACTTGCATAATCCTGCATATACAGGACTCTTCCGTATCTGTCACCGATTTTAAAATGGTCACGTTCAAATTCCATAGAATCCGGACACATCCAGTCCTTGAAACTTGTTCCCTTCTTGGCAAATTGTTTCAGATCAAACGGAAATGCCTGTGGGACATCTCCCTTGAAGAAATCCCTGAAAATCTGGAGCCGGCTCTCTGCGTCCAGTCCTTCTGCTGTGGACGATAACTTTGCCAGATGTGTTACGATGTCTGTTCCGATACGTGCAAAATAGGTTCTTGCATCATCAATCGATCTTTTATGTACACTGACGGTCAGATACCGTTCCTGATAGATGCTGTTGTTTGTTCCTGTAATCTTAGACAGGAGCATTTCGTTGTATTCTTCCCGATAGTGGTCCAGTCCATCTTCCTTCATTGGAAGCAGAATAGACTTTTCGAATTCTTCTTTATTGATTCTCCGATTATTGATGGTAATTTGGGCAGAAATGCCGGAATCCAGTGAATTTAAGAGTTCAGAATAATCCAGAAACATTTCTGTCTTATTGTCCTTACTCGCAATATAATAGTTGATATCTGTAAAACGATATGTTTTTGAGAATTTCGTTCCCTGTTGAAAAATTCCATCCGGCCAGATTCGCTGGATGGGAATTGCCTGTTGGACGGATTTCGGAACTTTGAAGCGTTCCTTATCCATCCGAAGTGCCTGACTTAAGGTTTTAATCAAAGGCATCACTCCTTCCCTTGCGTTTCTTTCTCTGTTTTGCTTCTGCTTTTTGCTCCCGCTCTTTTATGATTTCCGCTCCATCCTTTTGATTCTTTTCTCCCAGCGAGATGGTCTCCTGCATGCAGGAGTAGTAGATATCTTCCGACTGAAACACCAGTTTCTTCGGATACAGCAATTCGGATTTGATCACTGCCCATAAAAACTGTTCGGCTGTCATACCATGATATTTGAAAAAGCCACAGGCAGCAAATGGAGCAGCACCAAGCACACACAGCCATCCGGTTATTTCCTGTCCGGTAATATCACGCATTCCAAAGTAAATTCCGATTGCTGTAAGAATCGCAAGAACAGAACACACACATTGTCTCAGGTCCAGTCCCATAAACATGGATTCTTGATAGTCCCTGATTTCTTTGTTCATCTTTACTTCCATAAATTATCGTTCCTCTCCCCTGTTTTGTTTCTTCGTTTTCTGTGGTTTTTCTTTCGGTACTTCTATCCCGGCAAATCTACAGTGTTCCGCAACGCCTTCCGGATCAAATTCCGCAAGTCTTGCAAGGTCAAACGCTACCTTCTGATAGGTTGCATATCCTGATCTTCCTGTTTCATTCAACACTTTTCCAAGTTTATGTTCCTTGATAAAATGAAGCATATCCTTGGTAAAATCTCCTGTTATAAAAGCCTCATTTGGCTCTAAGAACTGATAGGGCAGATTAATGGTTACATCTCCAAAATCTTCCCAGTCTCTCCCTTCCTTATGGCAGAGTCCTACATATAAATTCCCATTGTTCCGATAAGAGCTCACTCGTATCGCTACTGTCTCACGTCCGAATTCCCAGTTATATCTTAATGTTTTCTTTGTATCCATATTTTTTAACCTCCAAGTCCCATCATTTCTCTGACAATACGGTCAGATGCCTTAATTGCTCCAACAAGTACCAATAAATTGAATACCAGTTCTCCTACATAGTTCCACACGATTGTAACTGCACTCAGCTCCGTATCTCCCACTGCCGGAGGACTTGCCGCATAAGCAGAAAAGATAATACACGCCAGTGCAATAATTGCCCCTTCCAGACACACGCCTATATAAGAACGGATAAAGTTCTTTCCAATAGACTGCGTGGGTTCTCCTGCAAACGAGGAAATCGGAATCGGGGCGATTGCCGTATACATATAGATTTTGAACATTCTGCCATACACTGTCAGGATCATCACAAATGACAATACGGTGATCAGCAGACTGCCAAGCAGTGTGACAATCCACAATGGAATGGATTCCAGCATTCCCACACTCTCGATCTTATCTACAATCTCCGTTGGCAGTTCCGTCACGCTTCCTGCCATACTGGAGCCACTCATTACGGTTGTCACGATTCCTTGCACAATGGAAAACAGTGCCTGCATAAGTTCCATTCCATACGTGATTGCTCCCTGAGCAAGTGCAAACCGGATAAATGCTTTTAGCACATGTTCCGGCTTTTTCAGATCTGTAAAACTGCCACACGTTTTAATGATTCCGGCTGCAAAAAACAACACCAGTAATCCATAGGCAATAGCTGTCAGTGCATCATTGATATTGGTCATAATCCGCCAGATGCCGCCGCCTTTAAAAGTTGCCGGATTTTCAGTAAGCAGTGTCCACAGTTCTGCCATCTTTTCACTCCATGTAGACAACGCAGAGTTCAGATTCTGTACAATCCAGTTATCGCTCAAAAACTTTCACCTCCCTGAACATACTTTTGAATGCAGGAGTACCTTCCGGCACTCCTGCTGTTTCCTGATATACTTTTTCAAAGAGGCTTACGCCATAATCAGATCCAGGATTTCTTTGGCGAACGTAATAATTACTCCTCCGGCCAGTGTCAGAAATCCATTTGCCCTCTGGCTTGGATCATGGCTTTTTAAAGACAGACCAACCTGCACAACACCAAATCCAAGCAAAATCAAACCGATTGCACGAATCAGGGAAAAAATAAAAGTAGACAGGTTATTGATAACGGACAACGGATCACCGGCTGCGAATGCGGTCGTTGCTCCAACCGTTACGGTCAGTACCAGTGCCATGTAAAGGCTCATCCACTTTTTCTGTTTTCTCCCCATCGGCATCGGGGTTGTCATTTTTTCAGTTGTATTCTTTTTTGTTCTATTCTTTTCTCCTGTGAGAAATTTCTTCAATACACATCACTCCAATCCATCAAAAAACTGCTATTCACCAAGGATGTCTTCGGTAGACAGCAGTTCGTAGTCGTCTAATCTGTTAATGTCAATCTTTAGGTCGTCGTGAGCCAGTGGTGTTTTCGCATAATCATAAGGCGATGCACCACCGTCCTCTGTGTATCTGAAATTCACATGCTTTTTTAAATCATATTTATCGTCCATGATCGGACGCTCCCCACGAATAAACAAAATCGCTTTGCGGTTATCTAAAAGCCGTATTTCATCCGGTGTTAAAAGTTCCCTTCCAGTCTGCTGATAATTCACCGAATAGCTGCCGCTACGCCCTTTTGTCTGTCCGTAGGTATTGGTATCCAATGTTTCTTTTCCCAATAATTCCGAGACATACTTATGTCCTTCTTTTTCATTTCCACCCAGATATAAAAATTCATCGCAGTTGCCGATCAGACTCTCATACGAGTCTTTAAATAAGGCTTTCATCTGTGCGATATTCTGGATGATGATACTGCAGGAAATCCCTCTGGAACGCATGGTTGCCAGAATCTTGTCAAAATCATCCGGCAAGGCTACGTTTGGCCATTCATCCATAATGCAGTGTACCGGAATTGGAAGCCTTCCTCCGTACTTCCGGTCTGCCACATAATACAGTGTCTGAAACAGATTACTGTAAATCATGCCGACCAGATAATTCATGCTGGTGTCGGCATCCGGAATACAGCAAAACAGTGCTACTTTTTTCTCCCCGATACTGTATAAGTCCAGTTCGTCTGTACAGGTCAGATTTGCAATCTGTTTCAGGTTAAAAGCTGCCAGACGGACACCAACCGAGATCAAAATAGACTTTGCAGTCTTTCCGGCTGCCTGCTTATAAATGGCATACTGCTTGACCGCAATACTCTCCGGGTCCCGCATTTCCAGTCTTTCAAACAAAATGTCCAATGGGGACTGGTAATCCTCATCATCTTCTTTGACCTGAGCGCTTCCAAGCATTTCCATGATCATCGGAAAGTTCTGTTCTTCCGGTGGAGCCTCATGCAGCAAATACAGCATAAGTGCCTGTAAAAGTGCAGTCTCGGACTTCTCCCAGAACGGGTCTGAACTCTGCGCTCCCTTCGGTGTTGTGTTGCGGATCAGGTTATTGATCAGCTTCAGTACATCCTTATCATCCCAGACATACGCAAACGGATTATAACACCAGGAAGTCTCCGGATTGATCAAATCAAAAACCCGGACTTCATATCCATTCCGTTCCAGAACACCTCCGGTTTTACGCAAAAGTTCTGCCTTGGGATCAGTAATCACCATCGAACAGTTGCACTGCATGATGTTTGGGATTGCATACGTCCGGCTCTTTCCAGCTCCTGAACCTCCGACTACCAGCACATTTAGGTTTCGTTTGTGCTTATAGCCGTCCAGTCCCATACGGAAATGCTGTGTTAAAAGCAGATTTTGCGTGTATCGTTTTTCGCAGTAACGTCTGCAGATTTCGGACACGTTGCCCCATTTTGCGGAACCATGTTCCACACCTCTTCTATAATTTCTTTTTTGGGATTCATAAATACCAATGCCTAAGAAATAGGCTGCTGTGAATATCAGAATACATTTGAACGTATACGGTGTATACGTGATAAAAAACGGCTGTTCGAGTTTTTCGCTCAGCGTTTCTAAGATTTGAATAAAATTCTTATCCGGTGCAATGGCACAAGCGGTAATCGCTGCCGCCCACCAGACAAATGGCAGAAAGACAAGACACAGAACCAAGTCCTGCTTTTTTTTACTTATCTCTGCAAGTCAGATTCTCTTTTCTTGCGTGGCTTTTCTTCTGGATGTTCCTGTCCTTCTTTCTTATGAAAGGAATCCACTCCCGGTATCAGTGAGAGACTTCTGCCGTTGTCCCAACTGATGCCGAGCTGACCTGCATCATCCACATACTGCACAGTTCCTTCCAGTCCCTGCGGCATACCCGCTTCTCCGTCCATCGAATCCAGACAGATTCTTGTTCCTGCCGGATATTGTTCTCTAAGTCGTGCCACTTTTTCTCTTGAATAAATGACCAATCAACCACTCCTTTCTCTACCAGAACATGTGTCTGGTGGTATTCGGTTTTGCAACCTGAATAATGATTTTATCTATTCCATCACTATATCTTCCGGCTGCAAGATATTTACTTCTAAGCCTGTTCAGTGCCTTACGGATCTGCCTTTGTTCCCCGGCTGTAATCTGCAGCCGTTTCTGGGCGAGGTCGTATTCACTTACTTTTTTCAGAAGAGCTTTCGTTTCTTCCAAACATTCATCCTGCTCACTCTGTGCCTGCAGCTCATCATTCAGTGCCACCACGAACATATTTTTCATAATGTTATCCATCTTCAAATAGTATTTTGTCATCTGGCTGACCTCCTTTTTTTGTTACACCAAACATATCACAAGACCTCCGTAATAGCTACTCCAACCGTCCAACTTTTTCACTTTTATCGTTCCGGCTGGCTCTTTGCTTTTTTCTCTTTTCCGGATGCTTTTTCAGATGGTTTTTCATCCTTGGTTTCCGGTATTTTTACAGGATCTCCGATTGCGAACTCATCGGTTATATACTCCTGTTCCTTTGCACCAAAATTGCGTTCGATATGGTTTCGTATACTGTAGGAAGCCTGACGGACATCATTTAAAAAGTCTCTCAGTTCCTGCGGATCTTTCTTTCCACATTCATTTCTCTGTGCAATATACTCCAGATTGAATCCGGTAACATCCACACCATAACGTTTTGCAATCACATAGGCCGCACAATATGCCTGTGCGCTGACTTTCTGTCGGCTGTAGGTTCCGGTATGCTGGTCCAGTGCTGCACATGCCAGTTCTCTGTTCAGTGCATGGAATGTCGTTACTTCACTCATTCCGTTGCGGATATAAATGGTACGGTATCTCGGATTGTACTGGGCCTGCACTTTGTCTGGCAGATTATCCTCAATCTGTACACGCACCGACTGGTCTTTTAAGACAACTCCTACCAGTTCTGTCAGACTTCGCTGTGGGCGTTCTTCTAATGGCTTTCCTGACATCTGACTGATGTCAAATCCTTTTCCGATCGTATATCCTCTCCGCATTTCTCCGTCTTTTTCGTATTCAGTGGAAATCATATAAGTAATGCCATGCTCCCCTGCTTTTACTGAACGGTGTTCTTCTCTCCAGCGTTCATAAGACCTTACCACCTTAAAATCCGGATGCTGTCCGTAGATCAAAAGCAGATTCGGAGTTCTCTGTGTATTACACTCTGCCATAAAATCCAGAAAGCCTTTCAGTTTTTCTCCATCCTGAAAAACTCCCTGTGCCTGTGAATCTACTTCAGCCCATACCTCTTCTCTTTCCTGCTGCTTCTTGGCTGCATATTCTTCCTTGGTCAATTTCTGTTCAGGAATCTGCTGTTCTTCCGTTCCACCTGAAATCATGTCTGTTAAATCCATATACATTACCTGCCTTTCGTTTTCATATTCTTACGTTTCTTCCTGCTCTCTCTGGCATTTTTCCGTCTGTCCGGCCTCTTACGTTTCTCTTCCTGTTCCTTACGGATATCTCCGAGTTCTTTCCGCACAGATGGTTTTTCATTCTTTTCTTCCCAGCTAGTTTCCCGACCGGAAGAAATATTTTTGTTGCGCGAGAAAGGTTCGGACGGATTCTTTGCTTTCCCCTCCTGCGCATGTGTAAAATTTCCTTCCGGGAAAGCCTCATCCCCGATCTGGAACATTTCTTCCGCATCATCCAGTTCAAATTCTATCTTGCCTTCCGGCAGGACAACAGTCTCTGTCCGTACATTCTCCCCGGTTTCTTTTTCCATCTGGTTCTCTGCCTTTTCCGGTGCATTCTCTTTTTCCACTGCTTCTGTAACCATAGAGCCTGATTCTGCTTTTACAAAATCCAGATTCATCCGGTCTAATACCCGGTTCATCTTTGCTGCATCATCTGCAAATACCATGACCTCTGTCTGATCCGGATTCACCTTATCTTTGATGACAACATATAAGATACCTCTCGCTTTGGCTTCTTTCGCAAATTCTTTTAAGCGGTCACCCGGAACGGTAAAAAATTTCATCGGGCGCTGTTCCTTTAACATTCTGGTAAGCCTTGTTTTCCCTCTTGTCTTTTTCTGATCTTTCAGGGCGGCCGCAATAAAGATTGCCACATGCTTTGCCACATTTCCGGTAATCTTCAAAGAGTATTCCATTCCTTCCAGACTGTACCGCACCACCTGATCTGCCGGTTCTGCTCCGTAATTCATACTTATCTCACCTCCTGACTCTCTTTTTCTTTGTGTTCCACACGTTTCTCATTCTGGTTTTGTTCTTCTGCCTTTCGAAGTCTTTCTTCGATTTCCAATGAATGCTTTTCAATCCGGACGGTCATACGGACTTCTTTTCGGAGATTTTTTAATTCCTCATTGATTTCAGACAGCCGTGCTTTTCCACTGTCTTCACTGTCATTCCGATAGAGCTTTCTGCGTTCCTTCATCAGTTCTGAAATCTGCTTTTGTAACGGCTCACGGTATGTGGCAAGCTGTTCTCTGGTCGTAATGTCATGCTTCATTAAAAACTCAATCTGTTCAATCCTCTGATCCAGTTTCCGGATATCCTCTCTGACAGCGTATGGACTCCTTTTCGGTCTTTTTGGCAGTACCCCCATTTGATATAAATAGGAATAATACAGTGCCTGAATCCCGGTCAGTTTCTTTTTGGGATGAATCTGTACTGCCTTTTGATAGACTCGTTTCACCTTGGGCTGTAGTATCTGCCCACGTATTTCCTCTTCAGAATAATTTTTTCCAAGGGAACGCAGACGAATATACCGCTCCATTCCCGGAGCTTTTAAAGAAATGTATTTCCTGTTCAGTTTCCATGTATAACCCCGCTTTTCCATCTCTTTTAGGAATTGTGACCAGGAGTAGCTTTCCTGTACCGATTCCCTGATATCCAAACGGATCGCCGTTCTCCATGTCGGCTTTCCTTCCTGTTCTGCTTTCCACTGTACATAAGGGATTGATTTTTTCTGATTGGATTCAATGATAGACAGACCATATTTTCTGCACAGCTCATCGGAGATCTTCCGGATCTCCGTATAATAACTCTTTGCATTGCTGTGGTACTTACGCCCGTCTGCCATGCTCACAGAGTTCCAGACAATGTGGTTATGATAATGTCTGGTATTCAGATGCGTTGTGATAACGACTTCATACTGTCCCTTTAAGAGCCGGTCTGCCAGTTCCTGTCCGATGAGATGTGCCAGTTCCGGTGTCACCTCACCTTCTGCAAAACTCTGTACCAGATGGTATCCTTCCACACCGCCCATCTTATGGAATCTCTTTTTTGTTGCCACCATATCTGCATACGCATTTTCATTGGTACATCCGATGGTATCTTCGAAGACCGCCTGTTCCGTCTTTGTCCGGTTCATGGCATAATCAATGGCAGCCTCCAAAGAGTCTGCTTTCTGTGTGGTTTTTTCTTTGTCTTTCACATATTCGATGGAACGGTCCAGGCGGTGGACGGGGATAACACTTGTATAAGCCATCGGTCATTACCACTCTTCCTTTACCAGATGCCATGTCTCTTTGGTAAGCCGCAGCATTTCCTGAATACTCTGCTCGCTTGCCATACCAGAAGCATTGGCAACATGTGCAAGCTGATTGGCATTGTTGCATAAGCCTGCAATCTTTCGGAGCAATTCGGGATGATGCTCACAGGGTTTTGCATGAACCTGCGCTCCTAAAATCAACGAACGCATAAACTCTTCCCGGCTCAGACCGCTTCTTTCGACCTGCTCATTCAGTTCCCTGACTTCCCTTGCATTAAGCCGTACCGGGATCACATGGTTTCGTTTTCGCATTGCATCACCGTCCCTTCTTTTTTCTCTTCCTCTTTCATCATACCGCCAAGATCCTCATCGGATTTTTTCGCTGCAACCATGCAACAGGTCACTATCACTCCTATAAATCCTCCGCTCATCAATGCGATTACAATCATTACTCCATTTCTTAACATGACTTGATCCTTCCTTTCCATTTCCGTCTGTGTCCGGGGGATTGGGGTTCTCCCCAAAGTGCGTTTGGATATCCAAACGCTATGCTTGCAATACGAGTACCACCAGTTTCTGTAGCACTGGATTGACTCGATTCTGATTTATTTTGATTCTTTTATCTGTACCAATCCATCAAGTGTCGTACAAATGATATGGAGTCTGTCTGCCATACTGATTTCGGTATTCATTGTTCCTGTCACTTCTTTTCCACATACGACTACCATCCGGCATCTCCGTAAAAGGATATGTGACATTCTTCCATATCCCTGCATATCTTCTGCATCGGACTCTTCCAAGAATGGTGAGAATACAAATCTCGGACAGATTGGTACATACCCAAGTTCATAGATTTTTCTGCAATATTTCTGCACTTTTACCCGGCTTTCTTCTGCTGAACAGCACACATAAGCCAGCGCCTGTTCCATACGCTCCATCTCCTTCCTGCATCCAGTTGGATGCCACTGCTTTTTCTCTATAAAAACAAGATGTCCTATTGGACATCCCGACTACTTTTCATCCTCTTTCTGCTCTGCTTCTAATGCAATTCTCACTCTGTCACTTCCCAGTTTGTAGTAGGCATCTGTTACCTCAATTCCCACTGCACGATAACCTGTCATAACCGCTGCAAGGACAGTCGTTCCTGCTCCGGCAAACGGGTCCAGGATCAGACCTCCCGGTTCGCAAATCTGAATGACATCTTTCATAAGCTGCAATGGTTTCTCTGTCACATGAATCCGGTTCTGCGGATTTCCATATCGGAAAACACCCGGCAGACAAGATACCGGACGGTTGATCGGCATCGGTCCGTTACTGCCCCACACAATGTATTCAGCCTGCTGGCGGAAACGGCCTTTCTGTGGACGGGAGTTTCCCTTATCCCACACCGCTGTTCCTCTCCAGATCCATCCTGCCCACTGCAATGCATCGGTAATCGATGGATACTGACGCCAGTCAATGAACAGGCAGATCGGAGCACCTTTCTTACAGGCTTTCCGCACATCATAAAGCCACTCAGCCATCCAGTGTGTCCAAGATCTCTGGTCTTTATTATCTCCATCGAAATCCGGAAGTGCATTCGCAGCACTCATACTGCTGTATTTCTGGTTTGTAGTACGATTTCTTTCATTCTGCTTTGTTCCACCGGACGCATACGGTGGATCGGTAATGACTGCATCAAAGATTCCCGGCTGGAATGCTTTGACCAGTTTTAATGTATCTCCATGTAATATTCTCCAGTTTTCCCCTTCGGCATATTCCTCCGGGTATGTTCCCTCTTTCATAAGTTCTTCCAAACTCAGGTCATTTGTCATAGGCATCATCCTTTCTGTTCTCAGCGCTCCGGCTGATTTTTCTTCTTTATTTGTCTTTTCCGGTAGGACTCCGGTGGCTTCAATTTTTCAGGAATAGCGAATGCACTCCACTTCCCCTTTTTATATAAGAACATATCTTTCATGTGGTTATCGAATATATCCCATGGAAAAACATCCCCTTTAATATAGATATTTCCCCTTACTTCTCCATACACATGACTTTCCCCACCGATGATAGGTGCATTTATTCCTACCGTATCAATAAATGCTTTTCCACTGATTACGGCATCTTCTTTTATCTCACCGCCACAAATATAACAGTCGCTCTTTGCAACTGCCCTGTCATAAAAAGTAATATCTCCGGTAACAACAGCAGAACCTCTGACCAAGCTGCCGTCGTAGAGTGCAGCCTCTTCCTTTATCTCACCGTTTTCGCAACAAATCGCATCATCATAAATCCAGCAAGCACCTTCTTGTGACAGATTGCTTTCCTTCTCAACAAAACCACCCATTGTTCCTTTTGGTACTTTATCATTCACGTCTGTTAATGCCTGTATTCTATGAAGCCAGGGATACTTCGGATGTTTACTCTCTGTAATCTTATACTTTCTCATATTTTTCCTTTCATCGTTCTGGCTGATGCTTTTTCTTTACCTTTTTATTTTCTTTTGGCGGTGAACTTAGCTCCGTTTCCACATATTCACTGATGATACAAAGAGCCTTGTTATAATCACCGCTCTCCCTTACCCTTTTACACATTTCTTTTGCTTCTGCTGTCTGGTCATTGTTTTTCAGAAGGATTGAGGCATCGCTCATAATAGAAAAGATATTTCCATCATGTCCCAGAAGCGGTAACTTGGGACGTGGTTTGTTCGGATGTGATTTCTCTGTTTGTGTTTCATTTTGTGTTTTGGTTTCTTCCTGCATTTTTGCCCGTTCCATCCCCGGATGCCAGAAATGGACATTCAAAATTCCTTCCTCTACCTGAATGTCCTGCTGTTCAAATCCTTCTCCCCAGCCATCACTGTACTGCCCTGTAATATAATCACCAAGCTCTTTTAGTTCTTCCGGGTTCAGGAATTCATTTAATTCCAGTTTTGTACAGCCATATAAGGTTCCTTCCTGATTTTCTATGGTAACAACTGCACTTTTTACTTTTTCCTGAATGGATGCACTGCCGGAAAAATACTGCATAAGGTCATCTTCCCCATATCGGTTCAGTTCCTCACGGATTGCACTTTCATACCAGGCAAGGTCTGTCCCATACAAAGGCATTCCATATGCATCATTTTCTGTCCACTCTTCTTCCCATTCTGATTCTTCCGAAATAAGATTTCCAGTTAGTTCTGTCAATAGATTGATGTGTATCGTTTCTTTTTCTTCCATTTTCTATCACCTGCTTTCCAATGGTCTGTCTCTGCACAGATTCGTCTGCTTTCTTTCTTTTGCAAGATCTGCATAGTCTGCCCCTTCTCTTTCCGGCAGGTTGCTGATGATCTTGTATCTTCCTTCATAATGCTTTTTCATCTGTTCTTTTGCCCATCTTCCGGCAAAATCATTATCCGTACAGATTTCAATTTCCTTGATTTCCGGATGGTTCTTAAGGAACGCTTCCAGTGCGTCCGGCGGCTTTTTAAAACGTTCACTCTGTATCTGTGCGTTTTCTTTCGGAGCAGCAATTCCCCCAAGGGAAAGCCGGTATTTATCCTGCTTTCCCTCTTCCAGTGTCATATGTGCCAGTGCATCAATACAGGCTTCGTAAACAGCAACCCGATTCGTCTCTTTTCTTGGAGGAATACAAAAACTGTACTTCTTTTCACTCCCGACCTGTTCCATCTTGAATCCTTTCCTGTTTTTTTCATAGATTCCTCGCAGGAAGGCATATCTCGCTTTTCCCGATTCATCTTTCCCGACAAAAACAGCATTATGGTACGGAACACTTTCATAAAGGATTTCCTGTGAGATACAATACGTGATCACCGCATCGCTAACCCCACGGTGGTTCAGATAGGCCCGGATTCTCCGGCAGTTTAAGAATCTCTCCGGCAGCTTAAATGGTGGTTTTTCTTTTTCAACTGACTGTGTTGGAAGAAAAGACGGACTCTCTTCGCACAACAGCTTTACGGCATCTGTAAATTTCATCCCATCCACTTCTATGAGGAAACGCAGTGCAGACACGCCGCCGATATCTCTGGACTTCCAATGCCATTTGCTGGACAGTTCATTGATTTTAAAACTGTCGTGGTCCGTCAACTGCCATTCATTTCTGGTTCTTGTCTTTTGCAGTCTCTGTGCCTGATGCGTTCGTAGATACTCATATGCAGTCATGTTCTTTGCTGCCTGAATCTCCTCTTCCGTTACCCAAGGCATTACAGAATGGTATCCTGAAGAGCCAGTACCTTATCAGTTCGCTCCCAAGGAAACTCCTTTCTTCCAAAGTGTCCAAAAACTGCCGTCTGCCGGAAAATCGGACGGTTCAGTCTGAGAGATTCCATGATCTGGACAGGTGTCACTCCAAACACCAGTGGGATTGCTCTCGCCAGACAATCATCTGCACACACTTTTCCTGTACCAAAGGTATCTACTGCGATCATCACCGGCTCTGCCACTCCGATTGCGTAAGCCAGAGACACCTGACATCTGCTTGCAAGTCCGGCAGCTACCATATTTTTGGCAATATATCTTGCCATATATGCTGCAGAACGGTCTACTTTTGAACAGTCCTTCCCCGAAAATGCACCTCCGCCATGCGGAACCATACTGCCATAGGTATCCACCATCAGCTTTCTTCCGGTCAGTCCGGTATCTGCATCAAGCCCTCCGCACACAAATCTCCCTGACGGATTGACCAGGATCTTCGTATCCTCATCCGGAGGCAGTAATCGGAGTGCCGGACGAAGCACCTTCTCCCTAATCTCGGTCTCTAACTTCTTCAGGCTCTTTTCTGCACTGTGCTGGCAGGAAACAACCACGCTTTCCAGTCTCACTGGTTTTTCATCTTCATATTCTACGGTTACCTGTGCTTTCCCATCCGAAAAGATATCTTTGATATATCCGCTTCTTCTGCAAGCCGAAAGTTCACGGGTGATTCGGTGTGCCAAGACGATAGGCATTGGCATAAGTTGTGCGGTTTCGTCACACGCATAACCGACCATAACGCCCTGATCTCCAGCTCCCCGGCTTCTGTCTCTTCCCTTTTTTCCATTGTTGTCCCGGAATTCTTTTGATACACTCACTGCTTTTGCGATATCCGGACTCTGCTGGTGTACAAATGTATCCATTTCTATTCCATCTGTACAATATCCGCATTCCCCCAGAACCTTTCGGATCACATCAAACACTGGCGGCTCATATCCGCTGCTGATTTCTCCTGCCACAAACACATTTCCTCTTGTCGCAAGCACTTCACATGCAACCCTTGAAGACGGATCATGTTTCAGGCATTCATCTAAGATTGCGTCTGCGATCTGGTCACATACTTTATCCGGGTGTCCTTCTGTTACTGATTCTGCTGTATAATAACGTTTCATTTTTCTTCTCCTTATATCTACAAGTCCTGCCACTAGCAAATCTTTACTTACGAATGCATGGCAAGATAGACAGGGCAGGAGCTGCCTGATGCACATCTCCTGCCCTGCCGGATTGATTTATCCAGTTATTCTTCTTTTATTTTTCTTCTGTTTCTTCTTTATTTTCTGTCATTCTTGACTTCTTTCTGCGGTACACAGTCACTCCTGTAACTGTTCCGGCAGATGCCAGTGCAAGCAAGACAAATGCCCACACTTTCTGGTTATCCCCTGTTTTTGGTGCATTGGTCTTTTCGGTTGTTTTCTCCGGTGTTCTGGCATCTTTCATTTCTACTTTCTGCACTTCCATCGTATCTTTCAATGTAAATGTAACATCTTCGGCAATCTCATACCCATCCGGTGCTGTGATCTCACGCAAGGTAAGTTCCTCATTGACCGGAAGCTTCGCAACAGAATGTGGCTTTCCGTCCGTGATCCACTCTTCCAGAACAGTTCCGTCTTTTCGGATGATCTGAAGCTTTGCCCCTTCCAGTTCTTTCCCTGTGCTAATGTCTGTTTTGGAAATTTCCACTTTGGAATATTCGTCTTTCATTTCAACCTTTGTCACACTTCCATCTTCTTTGACTTCAAAGGTCACATCGCTGGCAGACACATAGCCGTCTTCATAAGGAGCCAGTTCTTCATGCAAAGTATAAGTTCCTTCCGGCAGACCATAAATCACATGATCTTCTTTGGTACTGGTCCATTCTTCCACGACATTTCCGTCTTTGTCGATCACCTGAAGTTTTGCTCCCTCCAGCTCTTTTCCGGTAGTCGCATCTGTCTTGGTGATACGTGTCTCGGTCGGCTGGTTCTCAACTTCTTTACTCAGTACAATCTTTTCAAGATTCTGGTTTTCGTAGGATGCATCTACCTTCCATACTTCCTCGTTCGGAAGATATCCGGCTTTTCTGACTTCCTCTTTGACATAATATTTTCCATGTGGGAGGTCACTGTCAAAAGTCAGATTTCCGTTCTTATTGGTTGCTTTCTTTTCCAGCAGGGTATCCTTCTCTACAAGAACTTCTCCCTGATTAGAAACGATATCTTCCGCAGCATACAGTCCAAAAATAACACTTTCCAGCTTTTCGCCTGTGACAGCATCTTTCTTTTCTACTGATACGGAAACTTTCTGTCTTTCATTTTTATAGGTAACACCTTCATAAACAACTGCCTGTGTATCATCCTCGGCTGTCAGGGTAAATTCTTTCTGCTCGGTATTCAGGACAAAATTCTCTCCTGCTACAACCTCTTTCAGATAATAAGTTCCCAGTGGCAGATTGTAGATAACTGCTGTTCCATTTTCATCTGTAGTCAGTTTGGCTACCAGGTCATCTTTCTCATAACGGACAACTGGATTTCCTTCTTCGTCCTTTGCTCCGTCCGGTGAATAAATAGTATCCTTAGCATATACTTCAAACTGGGCACCTTCTACTCCGGTTTCTTCATATTTAAATTCTTTATAGATACCTGTTTCTTCTTTCCCTGATACCGCATTTTTTACCTTTGACACAAGCGTCTTTACTTTTTCCAGAACAGAATCTCCTGTTACTTCGGTAAGCTGTTCTCCCTTTTTCGTCAGGAGCAGGCTTCCTACCTGTTCATCGTTTTTCTGTTCTACCTCTACAATCGTTGCTCCTGTATCTGGATCAATCTGATGTGCAGTGTTTGAGGATACTGTAATTACAATACCGCTCTGTGGATTTTCTTTATATGTTCCTTTTGTAGTCTGCTCTAATGGTGAAATAATCGTTGTTCCATCATACAGGGACTCTTCGCTTCCCTGTCTTACAAATCCTTCTGGTGCTTTCACTTCTTCGATTCGATAGGTAGAGCACTTCAGTTCCTGCGGTGTGATCAGATATCCTTCCTCGTTTGTTTCGAATACACTGATCTTTTCTTTCTTCGGATACTGAACAACCTGTTCCACATATTTCTTATTTGTCACATCGTAAATCTTATAAGAAGCACCAGCCTTTAAAACCGTATTTCCAGTCTGTGCATCCTTCTTTATAATTTTCAACAAGAATTCAAACGGACGGTCATCAAACACTCGCCACTGCATAGGTTCTCTGTTGTCATCTTCCACATTCACCACAAATGGATCGATGGTCTTCAGATTCTCCGGTGTCGTGCTTTCTACCACAACATAACTTCCATAAGGCAGTTCCGGGCTGACTGCATATCCTTTTGTATCCGTGATCAGTTCCGGCACTGGTACGGCTGTTCCATTTTCATAGGTGACTGCCACCTGCTCGTTACTGAAATCATAATTTTTAAAATCACTTGCCGTGTAGCTTTCTCCATTGACCGGTTTCAGCTTTCCATTTTTCACCTGTGACAGGCTGCTAATCAGATATACCTGAAATCCTGCGCCTGCGACCAGGTCTGTTTCTGTCTGCTCTTCATCTTCACTGATTTTGATCAACTGAAATGCCTGTTTCTTCACCTGTTCTTTTACCGTAAGGTCTCTTGTCACTTCTGCAACATCTTGTCCCTCATAGGTTACGGATACCTCATATCTTGTAGTATCCAGTGTATATCCTTCCGGCGGAGTGATCTCTTTTACATACATTTCCCCAAGGTATAATTCTGAGAACTCCAGTGTTCCATCATCACCGATGACTCCCTGTGCGATCAGGCTGTCCTGTTTATACAGCACCCCTGTTGTTCCATCCGGATGCACGATATCTTCTTTGGCATACAGACCATACACCGCACCTCGAAGAGCGCCGTCTCCCTGTGGCTGGAATGCAAGTGTTTCCTTATCAATCTTTGCGATTTTTACTTTTCCGGTGACCCTCTCATCCGTTGCTGTTACCGTCAATGTCTTTCCGGCTGCAACATCCACTTGATAGACTTCCTGATTCCGTTTATATCCGGTCGGTGTAGTCACTTCTTTTACATACACAGTTTTGAGTGCGGCATCAAAATAATCACTGACTGCTTTTCCGTCTGTTCCGGTTGCAGTCATTGTCATCAGCAGATTTTCGCACTTCTTATCGGTGTAAATACCGTATACTGCTCCAGATAGTGGGTTCTGTGTATTGATATCTTTCTTCGTCAACTCAATACGTGTCATGTTCAGCCACTGTACGCTGAAGCTTACCGGAGCTGCTGTTTCGCTTTCAAATACACCGATATCCTGTTTGGAATCTCCGGTCGTCAGCACCAGCGTTCTCCATGTCTTTCCGACAGAACCATATAAGCTGCCGGAAGCATAACTGCCTGTCAGTAATAAATCCGCAGACAGATAGAATGTATCTCCACCATAAATCTGGATTTTTCCATTTGTAACACTTGTTCCTTTAGAAAGATTATGTGCAGTCACATTTTCCGGTACACTCAATGTCACATAGTTTCTGTGATCTCCAGACAGTGTGATATTTGGTGTTTTCTGGATGTTTCCATCCCGTACTGCATTCAGCTTTGTGCTTGAAAAGCTCAGTTCACCTTTTGGCGGTTCTTCCTGTCCGAACAGATAATTGATATATGCGATAACCCCTGCATTTACAAGGTCATTATAATTACATCCGGTAAATCCGGCTTCTCCTGCGTAAGCGTAGCTGGCTGCAATATGCGTATACACATACTTTTCATCCTCTGATTTCCCGGACAGATAACTTCCTGTCAGATCTCCTGCCCCGCCATAGCCATAGTAAAGGACTTTCTGCAGATTCTTGTTACTGTCCAATACCTGTGCCACATAACTTCCACTCGGTGGGGATGCTTTCTGGGACTGGAGACAGTATGCGATCTTTCCGTTTACGGTAAACAGACACGTAAGATAATTTCCAAGATAACTTGGATAATAAATCGTTCTTCCTTTTGTCAGTGTGACTGTTGAACCACTGCTTGTGGCTCTTTCAGCCGCAGACAGTACCATGACATTCCCTTCTTCAATATCCTCTTTGAGTTCTTCGATTGCCTGTGCAGATGCATCTTCCCCGGATGCCTCGATCTCTACATCGGTATAGTTCTGCACAGGCGAGTCCGAATCATCTTCAGATTTTGTATCTGATTTTTGCTTTTCTCCACCATTGTCCTGTGCATATGCCTGACCTTCCGTATCCGTCAGGATCACCTTTCGGCTGATGATGTAGCTGTCACTCTGATCCTTTGGTACAACCATGTAAGAGGCAATGTAAGTTCCAGCTTTGTCCGGATGGTATTCCCCACCCTTTTCATCTTGGATGCTGACAAGCGTAACATCCTCTTTTTCTGCATCATAATGGATTCCTTCCATACTGGTTTCCACTGCAAATGTTTCATCCGAAATCTCTTTCGTGATATCGTCTGCCGTAACTGCCTTCTCTTTCCGACTCGTAGCCGCCTGTTCGGATGCCTGTACCTCCTGCCCCACATCCGTCTGCTCGGCAGCAAACGCATTGGCACTGCTTAAGGTACTGACGCCCACCAGGACAGCCAGTCCAAAGGCTGCGATTCTGGTTTTTAAATTCTTCACCTTCATGTGTGTTTCCTTTCTGATAATAAATACATTGTTCAGTAAAATACCGCAGAAGGTTCTCCCTCTGCGGTAACATTTATCTTGTGTATTGCTTTTCTGCTTTTTTCATTTCCTGTCTGGTGCATTTTACTGCATCCATCACTGCCTTTGTCGGCAAGCCATTTTCCAGACATCCTTCCAGAATTCCATCCAGATAAAATTTCGATGGTTTTGCCGGAACATCCTTATGAGGGGAGTTCATCGTGTATACGAATACTTCCCTTAAAGTTCCAGCCTGATCCTTAAACTGGTTCAAAAGTCAAGGACAGAATGTTGACAGTCCTTGCCAAAAGAGCATCACCGTAAGGTGATGCTCTTTTTTTTCGCGCCCTCTATCTCTCTATCTCCACGACGAAAAGAAGTCCTGAT
>NZ_RCYB01000010.1 GCF_004168205.1 Catenibacterium sp. co_0103
CCCGTACGTACGGTGCAACGGGAGGCACAGAAATAATAATTAATCTCAGTATTGATATTATTTCCTGTCTACCCTATTTGGTATATAATAAGAAAAAAGAGAGGAGATACGCTTATGAATTATAATGACTTATATTTCATAATTTCCATTGCGTTACAGCTTCTTATTTTCTTTGAATTAAGAAGACAATCAAAAAGTCTCATGATGTTACTTATGAGTTTCTTGATTACTGTACTTTGTATCTTGTTTTTCTATTGTAGTGTAAAATGTAAAACACTAGTCTCTTTTGGTATGTTAGTAGTTGTATTTCTTATGTTCCTATGGAATGTAAATTATCGTTTCAGAAAGATTCTAAAATGAGAGATTATCTCTCATTTTTTTTACGTAAAGAATTATGTTATAATGATGTTGTAGAAAAAAAACAAGGAGGCAGACTATGAAGAAGGTAATAGGAATCCTGGCTACTGCATTAATATTAAGTGGCTGTGGATCATCATCCGATAATCATGAGATTAAGAAGACTTCTTTCATGAAAGAAGGAAAGAATAGTTTATATGCTCTTTATAATACTAAGGGGCAGCGTTATACCAAAGATATGTATAAGACATATACACCTTTTGAAGGTGGATATTTAGTGACTAATGAGAGTGATCAGACTGGTTATATTTCTAATACAGGTAAAACAATTATTAAACCAGGACGTTATACAAGCTTAAAAACACAGGGTAATATGCTTGTAGGTGAATCTCAGCCACAGACTGGACTTTATTTAAGTGCATCTTCTCTTAATATGACAGAAAACACTTTAACACAGGTATTTGCGAATGATGCTGTTGTATGGTCTACAAATGATAATGATGTCATTGATATTAATCAGGAAGGCTATGTTTATGCAAAACATGCAGGGACTGCAACACTTACTGCAACTAAAGATAATGCGTCAGTGACTTGTGTGATTAAGGTAGAAGCATTACATCCATATCTTTCTCAGGAATCTTTAGATGTATATACATCAGAACCTGCTACACTTACAGTGAATGATTTTGGTGCACGTACAATTGAATGGAAGTCTAAGGATCCTAAGATTGCAACAGTAGACAATGGTGTCATTCAGGGATTAAAGCCTGGTAAGACTACAATAATCGCAAAAGTAGGGGATGATACTTTAAAGTGTAAGATTAAAGTAAAACGTAAGACTTTAAAGATTTCTCAAAATGAAGCAACACTTTATACAGGTGAAGAAGGTCAGTATGGCATTGAAAATGCATATCCTGATATTAAGTGGGAAACAAGTAATGCGAATGTAGTGACTGTTGCTGATGGACATATCTGGGCTATTAATCCAGGTAAAGCGACTATCAAGGCAACAAGTAATGGTCAGACAGTTAAATCTAAGGTGACTGTAAAGAAGAGAACACAGAGACTTGATCAGACTAAGGTGACTCTTTTAACTGAACAGAAGGTTGTATTAAATGTATTAGATAAGAAGAATCCAGAAGAAGTTGTACAATGGAGTTCTAATAAGAAAAAGATTGCTTCAGTCAATGAATTTGGTGAAGTAACAGGTTTAAAGAAGGGTAAAGCTGTTATTACTGCAAAGGTCGGCAAGAAGAAATATAAGGCTGCTATTACAGTAAAGAAGAGACAGATTAAGATTAATCCTTCTAAGACTACTATTGAAAAGGATCAGCATATCTTCTTACAAGTATTAAATAAGAAGGATGAAGATCAGGCAGTATGGACTACAAGTAATGATCAGGTTGTGATTGTAGCACCGGATACTGGAGAGATTGCAGGTGTGAAACCTGGTAAGGCTACTATTACTGTTCAGGCTGGTAATCAAAAGGCTAAGGCTAAAATTACTGTTAAGGCTAAACCTCTTTCTTTAAGTGAAACTAAGATTGAGATGGATGAAGAATCTGATTATGGTCTTTCTATTAATAATTATGAAAATCAGAAGGTTAAATGGACAACTTCTGATAAGACAATTGCGACTGTAGAAAATGGTACAATTCATGCGAATAAAGCAGGAAAAGTGACTATTACTGCAACGATTGATAAGAAGGATTATACATGTGATGTTACAGTTCATAAGCTTATTAAAGTGATTGATCAGAAGGAAATGACTGTTATTAAAGGTGGACAGGGTCAGCTTTCTGTGACTAATGTAAATCCTGAAGAGGTTAAATGGGATTCAAGTGATTTGAATATTGCGACTGTAGAAAATGGTACTGTATATGGTATAAGAACAGGTAAAGTAACTATTACTGCAACTATAGGTAAGAAGAAGCATATAAGTGAAGTAACTGTTATAAGAAATCCAGAAACAGAAACTAAAACAAGAGCGGCCGATATTTCTTTAGGTGGTATTGAAGTACTCAATACAAAAGGTAAGGTTCTTTATAAATCATCTACTAAGAGCGGTTTATTAAAGACTGATCTACCTGTTATCGTAAAGGGTAAGACTTATAAAGTTGTAAATAATGGGAAGACTCTATATGCTGGTAAGAAGAAGGTTTACTATGCTTCTAGTATAGATGATGCATCTATTGTAGGTTTTGAAGATTCTATTAATGTTTATTTAAAGAATGGTAAGAAATCTTCTATTAAGGAAGTAGGTAACTATTCTATTCTTGCATCACGTAAGAATCAGGCTATTTTATATGATGCAGATAACCAGAATACATTAGCTGTAATTGGTACTAAGATTTATTCAAATGATTATGTACTAACTGGTGCAGAGATCACAAACAAAAACAATATCGTATTAACTGCAGATGATACTGTCAGTCTTTATAGAAAGGGAGAGATTGTTCCTACAAACTCTAACTTTAAAGACAATACACATTTCATTTCTAGAAATAAGAAGATTGCCTATGGACCTCATACAGTTTATAACGGTAAGAAGACAAGTGAATTAAAGAATGTACAGGTTTATCCATATGCACATGAATTAACGGTGTCTCGTTATCCAGGTTTTGTAAAAGGTAAAGGCTATGCTTATTATGACTTCAATGGTAAGAAGGTCAGTCCTTATTATCAGGAAGCCAATCAGTATGATGAAAACAAGTGTGCTATTGTACAGCTTAAAAACGGTAAGTATGAATTAATTAATGCGGAAGGTGAAAATGTATTAAAATCATCATATCCACGTTTAGAATTCATCGGCAATTCATATTATGCAGCATATAATAAGAATGGCCAATTTAAGGTCTATGACTGTAATGGAAAAGAAGCACTTTCAGATGTTTATACAAAGATTCCTGAAAAGGCAGCAATTGTCTTTGATGGGCATCCATATCTTGCATTAGAAAAGAATGGACGTTCTTATATCTATGATGTAGATAATGATATGAAGGAAATTTACTCTATTGAAAAAGAAATCGTTCTTCATGATGAAGGCTATTTCACAATTGGAGATCAATACTATACTCTTACAGGTCAGAAGATCAAATAAGGGGGAATTCTATGGCAATTTTACTCGCAACTTTATTAACGTTTGTTGGATTGATGTTAACATTCCAGCTGATTTACTTTGAAATCAGCCGTAAACGTGCATTAAGAGTGAATAACTTAGTGTGGTTTGAACAATTCAATCGTCCTTTCAACTATACAGGAACAGCAAGCATGGTTGTATTATGTATTATCTGTTATATGATTGGTGGTACAGATGCACCATTCATGTCAGCACTGTGGTTCTTAGAACTCATTATCTTTGTGGCATGTGGTGTGATTGCGGATGCAATCGTACAATTTATTATTATTAAGTATGGTAAGTTCAGATGTCGTCAGCAGATTCAATCAGCTACACATCTAATGAAAGAAATTGAAGAATTAAAACGTGGAGATGAAGAAGACTATGGTTATGAAGTCTCTGCACCACTTTATGATGAAGTCGCTATTACTAAGAGCTATGTTCATCCAGAAGATCATTTAGCCTTTATGACAGTGGATAAAGGGCAGTTTGTAAAGGATTATAAAGATTATCCAGCAGCAACATTTGATATTGAACCTTATACTGAAACAAGTGAAGTAGAAGCAACTCTAGAAGGATTACCTGTTAAGGCAACTAAATTGACAGAATCTAACCTGCTTCCATTTAAGGATGAACGTATCGATGTATTAATGGATCAATTCTCTAACTATGATAAGAATGAAGTATTACGTGTACTTAAACCAAATGGTACTTTCATTGTGAATCAGAATGGTAGTGAAAACCTTCATGAATTCTTATCTATGTATATGCCTTTTAAGATGAGAGGTGTATGGGATATGAACAGCTGTGCAATGACTCTTGCTGAGGCAGGATTTGAAGTTGTAGAAACTAAAGAAGATAAAGGTTATATTCGTTTCCATAATCTTCGCCAAATACAGACTTACTTCCGTAAGGTGGCTCCAGAAGTGGCTGAAAATGTCGCACAATATAAGAGCTTCTATATGAATGCATTAGATCAGATTAAACAGAATACATATTTCCAGTTGACAACATATCGTTTCTTAGTTGTCGCAAAGAAGAATTTCTAATAGGCTTTCTTAATTGAAAGCCTTTTTTAAATAGGGGGATTTTATGAATACATATGAGCATAAAAATGATGTAAAAAATAGTATTGTAAGAGTAATAATTGCTGCACTTCTGATTATTATTCAGGTATTTATGATTGTGAATCTTGCGATACATCTTTCTGAATACTATGCAGCTTTTGATACAATCATGAGTATAATTGCCTTTATATGTGTACTACGTATTTATGGTAGACCGGATAATAGTGCTTTTAAGCTATCTTGGATTGTTTTGATTCTCATCTTTCCTGTCTTTGGTTTAGCTATATATATCTTGTTTGGTAGACCTTCATTGTTGAAGACAGTACAGAAGAAGTTCAATAAAGTAAATGATGATCTCAACAGTTATAAGATTGAAACACAAGGTTATGAAGAACTTCAACAGAATGATCCTCTTCATGCCACAGAAGCTTATTATCTACAATCTTTGGGTTTTCCTACTTTTAATCATACAAAGATAAAATTCTATAGTTCTACAAATGATGCATTGGAAGCACAACTACATGATTTAAATAACGCTAAAGAATTCATATTCATGGAATATCATGCGATAGAAGATTCAAAAGCATGGAGACAGATAGAGGATATCCTTGTAGAGAAAGTAAAACAGGGTGTGGATGTAAGAGTTTTTTATGATGATATGGGAAGCGTAGGATTTATTAATAATAAGTTTAGAGCACGTCTTCATGATGAAGGTATACAATGCCGTGTATTTAACCCTATCTTTCCTGTTTTAAATCCATTTATGAATAATCGCGATCATCGTAAGATTACTGTCATAGATGGTCTAATAGGCTATACTGGTGGTTATAATCTTGCCGATGAATACTTCAATTACACACATCCTTATGGACTATGGAAGGACTCTGGAGTAAGATTAGAGGGTGATGCAGTAGACTCTCTCACAAAGATATTCTTTGAGATGTGGCAGACATCAAGTAAAGAAGATAATGAAGACCTCACACTTTATTTAAAAGGTCATAAAGTATCAGGAGAAGGATATATCATCCCTTACTCAGATACACCTTTAGATGATGAAGAAACAGGTGAGAATGTCTATTTAAATATGATTAAACATGCTGTTGATCATATCTATATCACTACACCATATCTGATATTAAGTGACGAAATGCAAAGAGAACTTATTCTTGCATCAAAAAGAGGTGTCGATGTAAGAATCATTACACCTGGTATTCCTGATAAAGCAGTTGTCTTTGCATTGACTAGAAGCTATTATTCACATCTTGTGCAGGCAGGTATTCATATTTATGAATATACTCCTGGATTTATTCATTCAAAACAATGTTTGGTTGATGATCAGGTCGGTGTTGTTGGTACAATTAACTTTGACTTTAGAAGTCTTTATCTACACTTTGAAAATGGATGCTGGTTTACACATAATCATGCAGTCAAAGAATTAAGAGAAGACTTCGATGAACTATTTGAAATAAGTCAGGATGTATCAGAAAAGTATATAAATACAAGTGTTGTATTAAGAGGATGGAGATGTATTTTACGTTTCTTTAGCCCTCTTATGTAAGGAGGTACTATGTTTCGTTTTAAACCTAATAGAAAATATACACAGATATCTATTTATGTAGTACTTACTGTCATTGCAATCTATCTTGTGATTGCAGCAGGAAGTAACATATCAGATATTCTTTTGTTTCTTAAGAAGGGATTGGGATTTTTAAGCCAGGTATTTACACCATTACTCATTGGTTTTGTGATTGCCTATTTATTAAAGCCAGTAGTAGAAAAGGTAGAATCATCTCTTAGAAATGTTTCTTATTTTAAAGAAAAGAAGAAGTTAACTCATCAGTTATCTGTTGTGATTACTTCTTTAATTGTATTATTTGTTTTTGCGTTATTATCTACTTTTGTGATTAAAAGTATTGGTAAAGAACTTGCAGTCACACGGTTTAAGGATATGAGTGATTTCTTACGTATTGTCGCAAAGAATGTGAATGAGATTTATGAGGCAATCATCGTACAGCTTAAATCTATGAGTATTTCTACAGTACAAGTACAGCAGTTCTTAAAGACAGCAGTTGATGGTGTTACAAGTAATCTTCTAGGCGGTATCACTAAAGTGTCGGACTTCTTCACTAATTTACTATTCTCTATTATTTTTGCGATTTATTTTATGCTTGATGGAGAAAAATTATGGAATTATTGGAGTAAGAGTATTAAAGCTTTTACAAGTAGGAAAGTAGACACTGCTATTCATCAATTATTAATTGATATTGAAGGTGTATTCTCTGGTTATGTACGTGGTCAGGTGATTGATGCTTTTCTTATGTTTGTCATGGTAAGTGTAGCATTTGGCTTCTTGCATGTTAAATTCTGGATTGTGATTGCATTATTAGTTGGTATAGGTAATCTAATACCTTATGTAGGCCCGTTCCTTGGATATGCTTCTATCGCAATTATTGGTCTTGTGACAGCTGATTTACATATGGCTTTAAGAGCTTTGATTGCATTACTTATTATTCAGGGGGTAGATGGTAATATTATTAACCCAAGATTATTAAGTGCAAGTATTGATATTCATCCTGTACTTGTTATCGTATCACTTATTTTCGGTAGTATGATTGGTGGATTCTTAGGAATGCTCGTTTCTGTACCAGTAGGTGCATTATGTAAGATCTGGTTTGAAAGATTAGTAGAATATCGTACGGAAACCAAAAATGAATTAGAGGAGAAAGAAAATGGAATTTAGATTTAATCCATGGATGTTAGATGTAGATGTTAATGCAACACAGCATGACTATAGTAAAAATGATTATTCTAAAGAGAAACAATTAAATGAAGAACTAAAGAAAGCTATGTCTTTCCAGCAGTCTCGTATCTTTGAAACATTAGGCGTTGATCCTGATAAGATTCTTGTCGAAAAGATTCCTTTAGAAGGTTCTCAGAATGTTTATAAATTCTCTTTTATCATTAAGGGAAAACTTCTGACAATCACAAATATGCAGGCGGCAGTATATAGTGATGAAAAGGTGTTTGGACCTGAAATATTAGATTATGTAGAAGTTGTAGATATCCCAAAAGGTGGCGTAATGGTCTATGAAATGGGTAATCTTGCATTAGCTTTTAAACACCCTGGACATACAAAAGAATGGAATTGTGGTTCTGTTTTAGGTGTTGGATTTATACAATTATAAAAAATTATTATCAAAAAAATAGCGTATATATCAATACTTTTGTAAGCGTTAGTAAAAAATAACATAAAGGTATAGAAAAAATTAGGATTTGTGATATAATAAGACCATATTCATAAGGAGGAATTTTTTAAATGGAAAAATTATCATTCGTAGTATCTGACCCAGTAGGTTTACATGCAAGACCTGCTACAATCTTAGTAAACCAGGCTAGCAAATTCTCTAGCAATATTAACTTAATCTATAACGGTAAGAGCGTTAACCTTAAATCAATCATGGGTGTTATGTCTTTAGGTGTTCCAACTAAGGCTACTGTAGAAATCGAAGCTGAAGGTGAAGACGAAAAGGACGTAATCGAATCTATCGCTAAGGTTATCAAAGAACAGAAAGTTGCTGAATAATATACTTTTGTTTTTGACAGTGGATTTTATCCACTGTTTTTTTTACACAATTTTTCCCATATTTACTCCATAATAACGCAAATATTATTTCTTACTATATTTATAAGGAGGCGTTATTATGTCTAAAGGGAAAGAGGGTCTACATTATTTGTCGTTATTTATCATTGTATGTATCACAATGAATCTTATTATGATGTGCTTGTTCATTAAGCAGGGATCATCACAGGTTATTAATAAGTATAAGAAACAATTAAAGTATGAAGTCACACTATCATCTGATAATGGAATAAGCATCAGAGATGCCAAACAATTAACTACTATTAAAGATGTTAAAACTTATAACTATGAACAACTAGTCAATGCATCTTCACATACACTTAAATCAGTCAATACACGTCTTTCTTTTCCTCGTATTTGTTTGACAGAATTACAAGAAGATACATTTCTTCTTGCAGGTTATTCCTCTATGACGCTGATCCAGGACTTTAATTCAAAAGAATATAAACTTAAAGAAGGAAGACTTTTAAACAAGAATGATGAGAATACATCCAATGCAGTGATTTCTTATGCACTTGCGAAAAATAATAATCTAAGTTTAGGAGACGATATTCAATTAAACACAGAAAAAGGAGATGTATCATTATCTGTTGTAGGAATCTATAAGAATAAAGTAGGACTATTAAGTCATTTAAAGCCTTATAATACTATCTTTATCTCTTTATCAAAAGCGCAGTCATTAAGTCATGCTGAACAAACTGTTTCTTCTGTTACTTATTATTTAAATAAAAAAAGCCATACAGAAGGCTTTATAAAGAAAGCACAAAGAAAACCATTGGATTGGAATCATCTCCAGCTTACATCCAATGATGCACAATATAATGCATGTGTCTCTATCTTTGAAAATATATGTGATAAGTTAAAGATGATTCCTTTGATTATATTAATTATTAGTTCGCTCTTTTTAATACTTATATGCCATAAACTATTTAAAACACATAATCTTAGTAAGATACTTATTATCTTTATGATTTCATTTACTATTTCATGTTTCACAAGTCCATCTCTTTCTAAATATACAATTAATACTTATTTATCTCAGCATGATGTGAATATGTCACAAAAAGAAACAAGAAAGATCAAAACAACCTATACACCTAGAATATTAATAGAGTCTATTGGTATTACATCTATTATGTATTTAGAAACAGTGATTATCGCTTATAAGAAAAAGATCTCAGCCTAGGCTGAGATTATTTCTTTTGATTTAGAGAATAAACCATATATACCACCTGTGTGCATAAATAGTATATTCTTTGCATGATCAAATGTACCTTTTTCTAATTCATAGATTAGTCCATAATACGCTTTGCCTGTATATACAGGATCTAGAATAATACCACTATGTCTAGATAAGTCAGAAATAGCTTCTAATTCTTCTTTGCGACTTAAAGAATATCCTCTTCCTACATATCCATCAATAATATGAATATGACTTCTCTCTACATCTTTTACATCAAGATGAGGTAATGTATCATCAATAATACTATTAATTTCATTAATAAAGAAATTAGCATCATCACATACATTAATACCTACAATATCTTTATGAGCTTGTCTTAATTCATTACCCAAATATAAACCAGTATAAGTTCCTCCAGAACCTACTGCATCAATAATAGTATCGAACACAATACCGGTCTTTTTCTCATATTCTAGTATTTCATCAAAAGCATCAATATAGCCTAAAGTACCGATTCCATTACTAGCACCCATAGGAATAATATAAGGCTTACCACCTTTATCTAATACTTCCTGGTAGACTTCCTGCATCATCTCATCTTTATGTGCTTGAAAATCATCATGTTCCTTTACTCTTATATCAGCACCAAGCATATGATCTAAAAGGAAGTTGGCTGTTTCAATATTTTCACCAGGTTCTTTTCTAAGTATAAGAATACACTTCAATCCTAGTTTTGCGGCTACTGCGGCAGTAGATCGACAATGGTTGGATTGGAATCCACCATTAGTGATCAGTGTATCACACCCTAAAGATAAAGCTTCTGCAACACTGTATTCTAGTTTTCTAATCTTATTACCAGATGCCACACTATCTGTTAAGTCATCTCTTTTCACAAAAATACTTGGTTTATATTTGTTGGAAAGATAGTCTATTTTTTCAATAGGAGTAGGCAGCTGGGCCAAATGTAGTTTGTTCATGTAATCACCTCTAAAAATAGTATAGTAGAGATATCAAACAAAATCACACTTTTCTTACAAAAAAGTTTGGTATAATAGAGACGAGGAGATGTAAACATGAAAACAATTGGTAAAGATGGTATTTTATTAAGACTCGCAAAAGATATGTATCCTGAAAAGGATGATTTATCTTCTATTGAAGTAAAAACTTTATTTAATGATATTTGTCATAAGTATATACAAAGAGAAGGAATTTATGATCTTCTTTCATGGCTAGAAGGTACTGATTTCTATAGAGCACCTGCAAGTACACGTTATCATGGAGATTATGAGGGTGGTTTATGTGACCATAGTCTCCATGTCTATTTCTGCTTTAGAAGCTATGTAAAAAAGCGTTGTGAACCAGGTTATCATTTATCTATGAGTGAAGAAAGTATAGCATTATGTGCTTTATTTCATGATTTATGCAAGGTTGATATTTATAAGACAGAAATGCGTAACAAGAAGAATGCGCAAGGACAATGGGAACAGGTGCCTTTCTATACAATAGAAGATGCATTCCCTGTAGGACATGGTTCTAAGAGTGTTTATATTATGAATCGCTATTTAAAGCTTACAGATATAGAAACAGCAGCTATTGCCTATCATATGGGCTTTAGCTATGGGGATGATGCCAGAACTGTAGGTAATGTATTTGGTCGCTTCCCTGAAGCTTTCGCATTATCTACAGCGGATATGGAAGCTACTTATTTTGTAGAAAATGAACATTGGCCACGATAAAGTGCTATAATATCATCCAAGGTGATATATATGAAAAAGAGTAAAATTAAAACAAATGCGTTAAGAATGTTAGATCGTGATAAGATTCCTTATGAGATCAAAACATATGAATATGATGAAGAACATTTAAGTGGTGAACATGTAGCATCACAAGTAGATATGGATGCAGGTGATATCTATAAGACACTTGTATTACATGAAGACCATGATTATTTAGTATGCTGTATTCCTGTATTAGAGGAAATAGACTTGAAGAAGCTCGCTAAACTATCTGGACATAAGAAGGTAGAAATGCTTCATATGAAGGATTTACTAGGTCTTACAGGTTATATGCGTGGAGGTTGTTCTCCTGTTGGCATGAAAAAGAAGTTCCCAACATATTTTGATGCCAGCATAGAAAAAGACCGTCCTATCGCTCTCTCAGCAGGTAAAAGAGGCTATCAGATGATTGTTTCATCAAAGGATATTACAACTTATTGTGATGCAAAAATAGGGGATGTAGTGAGAGATCACTAACCTCTTTTTATATATCTGTAAGTGTTTACTTAGGAGTTATCGACAAAAACTTATTGATATTCGTAAATATTGCTATTTTATTTAGAGAAGTATCTAAAATATAAGTGAAAGTTATGAGAAAATAATGTAACTGTAGCGCTTTTTGTTTCTATAGGTTTTTGAAAATGGTATAATAGAACCAAGAGGTGACGCTTAAAAATGGATATTAATAAGAAATATGAGCAATGGTTAAATTATGAAGGCATGGACGCTTCATTAAAGGCAGAACTTGCCGGAATGACAGAAGAACAGAAGGAAGATGCTTTCTATAAGAATCTTGAATTCGGTACAGCAGGAATGCGTGGTATTTTAGGTGCTGGTACAAACCGTATGAACATTTATACAGTTCGTAAAGCAAATATGGGATTTGCGAAATATGTAGCTAATTTACCAGAAGGTAAAGAACGTGGAGTGGCAATCAGTTATGATAATAGACATATGTCATATCGTTTTGCGATTGAATCTGCAAAGATTCTCGCAAAGTTTGGTATTAAGTCTTATATCATGGAATCTTTAAGACCTACTCCAGAATTATCTTTCGCAGTACGTTATTTAAAATGTGCAGGTGGTATCATGATTACTGCTTCTCATAACCCTAAGGAATATAACGGTTATAAAGTATATGATGATACTGGTTGTCAGTTAATCCCTGAATGGGGTGATATCGTTGTTGATTATGTAAATGAAATTGATGACGAATTAGAAATCGAACAGATCAGTGATGAAGAAGCTTATCCATTCATTACATGGGTAGGAGAAGAAGTAGATGAAGCTTATTATAAAGCTGTAATGGGTATTGAAATCAATCCTGGACTAGATAAGTCTGATTTCAAGATTGTTTATTCACCACAGCATGGTGCAGATAACATCCCTGTAAGAACATGCTTAAAGAGATTAGGTTATGATATTGTGCCAGTACTTGCACAGTGTGCACCTGATCCAGATTATACAAATACTAAGTCTCCAAACCCAGAAGTAGACGCTTCTTATGAATTAGCTATTAAGCTTGCGAAAGAAGTAGATGCTGATGTAGTCGCAATTACAGACCCAGATGGTGATAGACTTGGTGTTGTCGCAAAGCACAATGGTGAATATGTATTAATGAGTGGTAACCAGAGTGCTGCTGTATATCTTGAATATATCTTATCTCAGAGAAAAGAGAAGGGTACATTACCTGATAATGCAGTTATGTATAATACTATTGTCACAAGTGATCTTGGTGAATTAGTTGCGAGAAACTATGGTGTTGATGTTGAAAAGACATTAACTGGATTCAAGTTCATTGGTGATAAAATCAGAAAGTATGAAAAGACTCATGAAAAACAGTTCATCTTCGGTTATGAAGAAAGCTATGGCTGTGTTGTAGAAGACTTCGTAAGAGATAAAGATGCTGTACAGGCTGTATTACTTGCTGCTGAATGTGGTAACTACTATAAGAAGCAGGGTAAGGATCTTATTGATGTATTGAATGAATTATATGCTAAGTATGGTACATTCAAGGAATCACAGATTGCCTTAGCAAAGGCTGGCGCTGCAGGTGCTGCACGCATTAAAGAAATGATGGATACTTTAAGACAGGATAAGCCTACTGAAATTGGTGGCGTAAAGGTTGTATTAAGTGAAGATTATGCAACAAGTGAACGTTCTGATGGCACTACAATTGACTTACCTAAGTCAAATGTATTAAAGTATTATCTAGAAGATGGTTCTTGGATTGCTGCTAGACCTTCTGGTACAGAACCTAAATGTAAATTCTATTTCTCAATTAAGGGTAAAGATGCTAAGGATGCTGCTGATAAGACAGAAGTATTCCATAAAGCAATGATGGAATTAATTGGTGAATAACTCATATGGGGGCTCTATCTTCGATAGAGTCCTTTATTATTTGGAGGTGTAAAATGTATAAATTATTAGTTGTAGAAGATGAAGTACTGATTAGAGATATTATTAAAGAATATTTCGCAACAAGAGATTATGAAGTCATTGAAGCTGTAGATGGTTATGATGCTTTAGATAAAGTGAATCAGGATATTGATATGGTCTTACTTGATATTATGATGCCAGGAATGGATGGGTATGAAACATGTAAGAAGATCCGTGAAAAATATGATATGCCTATTATTTTTATCAGTGCGTTATCTGAAACTGATAATATGCTAGATGGTTATCATGTAGGTGCAGATGATTATATTACTAAACCTTTTAAACCTTGGCTTAACAGTGATAAGGAACTAATTTACTTATCAACTGTTAGCTGACGGTTTCCGGGGTGCATACGGACAAATCCCGTCTGATTTCTAACAGGAAGTCAGACGGGATTTTCGCTTTATATTACGAATTATGGAGGACATACCATGAAAACCTTAATATCTTGTGCCTACAATATGGATAATTGCTGTGTGGAAGTGAAATTCAGCGACGGCAGTATGATTGCGATTGACACTATCGCCGTTGAGAACGAGATTGCTGACAATATGTATCAGCGGTCAGAGCTGGATTATTTGATCTACAACGCTCCTTTGGAGTATGCAGACCTTATCTTGAACGGCGATCCCGAAACCTATTTGAAAACTGTAACAGAATACAAGCCTTGGGATAGCTGACAACACGCTGCCCGCAGGAGAAAATCCTGCGGGCGTTTTTCTGTTTATATTATTTCCCTCCGTTGGATCTCAATTTAGGAAAGAAGATGACAATCTTGAAGCCCTTTCCCCACTGGGAAGCTGCTTCCAGATGAAGATTTAGATCGTCGGCCATCTTCTTAACCAGGTAAAGTCCCATACCGGTAGCCTTCTTTCTGCTGTCAGTAGAATCCCCGGTAAAGCCCTTTTGAAAAATGTACGGCAGATTATATTTTTTTACGCCAATGCCGTTATCTTCAACAGAAAGGATATCTGCGGTCTCCGAATGTATCACGGAAATTGTAAGCATGGGACTATCGCTGCTATATTTGATGGCATTGCTAACGATTTGTCCCAACATAAACTGAAGTCCTCTACGGTCTGTATAGACTGTTTCAGATTGCAGTTTGTTGAGAATGACAAACTGCTTCTCTTCAAGAAGTGGGGCATAGTCCTCCAGAACTTCACCCAAGCAGTCATTCAAATTGACATCCTCAAATCGGTAATCCTTTGTACTGCTCTTCAACCGGGCATAGTACAGCATCTGCGTGACATCCTCCTGAAGCTGACTGCGGACATAATCCAGCTTTGCTTGCAGGGAAGGAGAGATTTCATCGTTCCGGTTATCCAAGAGCATGGTCAGCAACGATAGGGGCGTTTTCGCTTCATGTGCCCAGCCCTCCACATATTCTTCATAGTCCTGTAGGGCATCTGCCATACTGTTACTCTCAGTTTTGTGTTCCTGTAAAACTGATGCCAGAAGCCGGATAGATTCTCCTCCTTCCCGGCTGATGGCACTGAGCAGCCGTTCCTCGTTGCAGATGGTAGGATCACTGAGGAAATCCCGGAACAGTTCTCGGCGGGTAGTCTCCCGCTTGTTTAGTACAAACAGAATCGCTGAAAACAAAAGGAGGCTTGTCAGAACTACTAACCCAATCAAGGGTTGAAATGCCTGAATGTCAGAAATCCAAAGAATGATAGCACAAAAGCAATCCACGCCCAACAGCAACAATAGCCAGGGGTAGTATCGCTCTGTTATGCGCCAAAGCTGCTTCATGGAGCCACCCCCGTTTCCAGACGATAGCCCATCCCACGAACCGCAACGATTCGCTGCTTCATCTCAAGACCGGACATCGTCTTTTTCAGCCTGGTCAGATTAACCTGCAAGGCATTTTCGTCTATGTATTCCGTGGTTCCCCATAGTGCTATGCAAAGTTGCTCCGTCGTGACCAGAGCATCGCCGCCGGACAAAAGAGCAACCAACAGTTTTCCCTGATTTTTTGGAAGCACGACAGAGGTATTATGAATATAAAGCGTGTAGGTCTGCTGGTCTAACAGGAAATCTGGTCCCTCTATGAGATTGGTACGGCCTTCATACCTTTTGAGAATATTGGATACCCTGGCAAGAAGCCGGTCTTTTCTGCACGGCTTCGTCAAATATTCATCGGCACCCAAGTGGAACGCTTGCAGTTCATCCTTTACCTGATCTCTGGAAGTTAGTACCAGGACGGGGATAGCGGTTTTATTCTTTAGTTCCTGGCAGATTTGAAAGCCACTGATCTCCGGCAAATTCAGGTCTAAGATCACAAGGTCAGGACGGAGGGCTGCCAGGAGCCGAGCGGCATCTTCAAACTCGGTGATTGCCTCCGCAAGATACCCGTCCTTTTGGAGCATATTGCAGAGTTCTTCCCGCATATAGACTTCATCTTCCACAACAGCAATTCTTTTCACGACAGCACCTCCTTCCAAATTATTCTTCTCTCTGCGGCTGCATCAGTGTCAGCAAATACCGATCACTGGAGTGCTTGACCACTCTCATATAAATATATTCTATCACGCAAAGCAGCAAAATCATAGTAGCAGATACAAGCAGCATTTCAGGCACTGTCCCACGGGTTCGGGACGAGAGTATCCCTGTAAACAACGCTCTGACTCCAAACAGACTGCTGACAGCTGCAACCAATACAGGAAGTTCCATAAACCACGCAATCTGCTTTCCGGCAGACTGGCAAAGGCTTTCGTAAGTGGCTCCCAGGCGGATCAGGGTCTGGTATCTACGCCCGGTTTTCTGCTGGCTCATCAGGAACTGAACACCCACAATGGTGTTGGCAACCACCAGGAACACAATCGCCAGATAGAGGGTAATATAGATGGATGCTACGGTGTAGAAAAGCTGGCGGCCCATATTCTGAAGATAGCTTTCATATTCGATACCTATTTTGTCCAGCTTCTCGTTCAGATCGGAATAGGCAGTCATAAGGCTATTTCCATTCAGAGCTTGCTCACTGAGCACCGCATTGACATAGGTATCATACATTCCCTGACTATAATATAGGAATGCTTCATCCGGAAGAATCAATGCAAAGGACAAGGTTATAGAACGGTCCGTGACCAAATTCACAGACTGAACCTCTCCTGTAAGATGAATCGGACTACCATCCAGTTCCACCTTGGGCTGCCCGGCCAATACTTGGTTCAGCATTGCGGTACGGCTTGCCGTAGTAAACTCTGTATCAATATAGACAGTGGCCTCCTTTTCGCCTAATTGGAGAGCCGGATTGCCGGACAATTCCAACAAACGATTATAGTCCGATAAACAAATCAAATATGGGTATGTGGCATAACCAAGATTGTTCAGAAGGACATCCCGGTCTTCCGACTGGGGCAGGCTCCGAAGAGAGTCCATAACAGCGTCCATGCTGTAGGCATTATCATAATCTTCTGTGGTGCGAATACGCCCAACCCTCATTTCAAAAAGCTCTGAAAATTGATTTTCCAAACTGTTTTCTTTCAGGACTGCCTTTATATTCGGAAGAACCTGCGATGAATCTTCTGCAGTATGATCTTCAAAAGTATAGTCGATTACATGGCCAGAAGACAGGCTATTCGTTCCTGCAATTCCTACGCCCGCACCAAAACAACACAGCGCCGCCAGAATCAGCAGGGAGCTGATGGCCATGGAGTTTGACTGATGAATGACATTCTCCTGAATCTGCCGGAAGGTAAATACATGAAGCTGCTTATTTCCTTTTCCTTTCTTAACAATCAAAGCAATCAGCGCACGCATCCCATAGAAAAGCAGCATCGTACCAACTATGCCCAACAGCAAAGTCAGTCCCATCATACTTACCTTTGTCCATGCAATTCCCTGAATCGCCATGTAGTAAGCCACTGCCAACATCACACTTCCGCATATAGCAGCCAGTCCATAGATAACAGATGGCATTTGCTTTTTGGGGCGGTTCGTTGGCTGGGATAGCAAAGTACCGATCTCCTGGCGGCTGATTCGTCCACTCAAAATCAGAAGTGCCGTCAGCTTAATTGCCAGAAATCCTGCCAGCGTCCATTCAATCGCAGACCAGGATAAAGAAAACTGATGACCGATGATCCCCATGCCTACCAGCTTGGCGGTGACAAGACTGACAATTTCTGAAAGCACCACAGCCACAGGTAAGCCTATGAGCATGGCAAGAATACTGGTCAGGCAATCTTCCGCCAGAAGCATACCAAACAGTTTACTTCTACGCATCCCCAACATTAGATAAACACCAAGCTCATGCCGTCTGCGCTCGAACTGATACTTGCAGGCAAAATAGATCAAAAAGAACAGAATACCGAGGGTCATTCCATAAAACGCAGGAATCAGAAGCAGGAGTTTGTCAACTGCGTCACTCTCCATTTTCTGCAAAAAGAGCATCACATCTTGAGTGGAGATGGAAAGAATCATGTAAAAGGCAACAATAGAAATCACCAGGGAGCTGAAAAACAGACCGTTTTCCTTTCGGCTGCGGCGGCTGTTCCGAAGAATGAGATTAGAGAACATTTGCGCTGCCCCCTCCCAGTTGCGCCATCACCTTCAGGATGCGCCCGTAGAACTCCTGCTGGCTTTCGTCTCCACGCCGAAGCTCATGAAAGATCACGCCATCCTGGATGAACAGGATGCGCTTACAGAAGCTGGCGGCATTGGAATCATGGGTTACCATCAGGATCGTAGCTTGTTCGTCACGATTCAGGCCGGACAGCTTCTCCATAAGACTTCTTGCGTTCTTAGAATCCAGCGCACCCGTCGGTTCATCGGCAAGGATCATTTGGGGATGTAAGATCAGAGCCCTTGCTGCCGCAACACGCTGACGCTGGCCGCCGGACATCTTGGACGGAAACTTATCCAGAACATCAGTGATTTCCAGATAGTCAGCCAACTGCTTCAGCCGCTGGCTGCTTTCTGCTTCGGATACCCCATGCAAGGAAGTCGGGAGCAGGATGTTTTCCCTGCCAGTCAGGTTGTCCAGCAATTCAAAGTTCTGGAATAGATAACCAACTTTTTTGCCACGGTACTCTGCAAGAGCCTTTCCCCTGAGGGATTGCAGAGTATCGCCCTCCACCTGAATGCTTCCACCGGTGGGCTGAATCACAGTTGCAATACAGTTGAGAAGCGTGGATTTACCGGAACCACTGCTTCCCATAATGCCGAGAAACTCTCCCGGCATCACCTGGAGGGTGATCCCATTCAGTGCATTTGTTTGACTTGTCACATTGCCATAGATTTTTGTTAAATTTTCAATATTCAAAATGGGTTTCATGTGAATACCTCCTATCATTTGTAATAAAATGATAGCATGGGAACACAGCAAATACCACTTACAGTTGTTGTAAGGATTCAGGATATAAGTGGCGGCTCAAGGGGGACGAGCATATATTTTTTAAGAGCATCAGGCGACAATGATAAAATATACCGGATCGCCTCATTGGCAAACCAGTTCGTTTTAATTGTATCCCAATCAGCAAGCCGAATGATTTCTGCTGTGCCGTTCTCAAAATCAACTGACATTTCGCCCCATTCGCCGTCGCAGTCTGCCTGGTATTCGTAGATTGCGGCGGTGATTTTCTTTTTGCGCTTGGTTTTGGATTTCTGTTTCAGCCGGACTGCATGGATAGCACCCTCGGCAACCAAAAACTCCGTCAGCTTGTCCACTGCTTTCCGGTAGGCTCGCTCTGCACCGCTGGCTGTGCTGCCCTCAAACATAACCGCCAGTTCTTCAAAGGTGGGGCGGTTCTTCCATGAGCCGACACGCCCACAGGTCATACAGATCGCCAGCCGCTTTTCAAGCAAGGTTTGCTCCCGGTAATTCAGTTTCTCAAATGCCCGCTGCACCTTTTCAGCCTGTATGCCGTTCCAGAGGATGTCGGTATAGTTCCATGTATCATCAAGGGCAACATCTTCACCTGTTTCCTCGCCATCCTCGTCCGTTACATAGAATGGCTGCTGATTGCGGATGCCACGGACTACTTTCAGGTATCCTTCCGCAAGGGCAAGGTCGCAGTTGTATTTCTTTGCAAATTCACTGACCGCATCCTTGGTGTTATGGTACAGCCACGCCATTGACCGCACCATTTTGTAATTGGTCAGAGAGGATACCGACCATTTTTCTTCGCCCATGCGGAAACGGAGCATAGCATCCCGAATGAACGGAAAAATGTATGTTGCATACTCCGCACCTTTGGCAGGAGCATAGTCCATCAGCTTTTGGAGCATTTGCTCCCGGCAGGACAGTTTTATATCCAGAAAACGGTCTGTGTCGTATCGATTGCCGCCATCCACACCGAGAAAGGTTTTGATGCGCTTGTTAAGTTGCAGCTCGTAGTGGTGGAGAAAGAATGAGAAATATTTCAAGTCTTTTTCCCGTAGGGCAGACAGGATATATTCGTTCGGATTGTCTACTGTAGGCGGTTCCGGTTCCAGCTGGAAGATGCGCTCTGCAACATAGGGTGGGATGCCATCATCGGATGGATTGACAGCGTGTTTCGGTATGTATCCGGTCATATTCCATGAAAAATCATTCAGCATAGCGCACCTCCTTCCAGTTTAGTAATACTCATAAATATCCCGTGATCAACTAATGGGTTATTTATTACTTTATTTTCTTTAACATACGGTGATAAATAGGTGCATTTGGTGCAGGAGTTGTGATTGGGAGCAGAAGTCCCTCTTTGATAAATTGTTCCACACGCAAAGCAATCCACCCATCACCGATCCCTAATTGATTCTTTCCAAGAACCTGTCCAACAAGCACGCTTTCCCTAAACTCGTCGTCCAGTGTATCCAATTCTCGAAGAATAAATGTATCATACAGAGTTTCTGATACGCTGACCAGTTTGCCGTTTATAACAGCACGAAGAGGAGAATTTTCCTGTTGGAGTTCTCTCCAGCGGTTAGCCAAACTACGAAGGTAATTTGTTGGCAACTTCTTCCCAAGAGATGCCATCCGTCCCAAGTGATAAGGTTCAACTTCTCCCCAACCGTTATACTGGACAATGCATCCATCTGGTCTTGTTTCCCACATTGGAAGCTCCACAATGGTAATATCCAATTTTTCAAAGCCGATTGGTCGTAGTTGTTCCAGAAGCCAATACAATCCGCACACATCATCTGGGTCTCGTCCGACCCAAACACGAATCGGCTCTCCGTTTTGTGCTTTTTCCAGTAGTGTAGCATAGTTCTTTCGGGATGTATTGAGAAGTTCAGTTACGATTTCAGATGCCATATCGGGCAGTATGCTTAGTAGCAAAGATAATGCCGACTCACGCTCCAAACAAATTCCTGCTTCGGAGATGTTGCCCACAGACAATGCCAGCGGAAGATTAACTATGTCCTTACGATTTCCTTCCAACGGTATAGCATTCTCCCAACCAGAACGCTCCCGTTCTTCTGCTTGATGCTGGAACTTTTCTATTTCTTCTTTTGAAACTGTCCCATCAGAGATAATTACACTGGTTGCTCCGCCTAAAAAACCCTTATGTCCAATCGCAACCGCCATAGTCCCTGCGGCACTGTCGCTAAATACTACTTCTAACATAACGTTGCTCACCTCTTAGCTAAATTCAAATTCTTTTTATTGCTTCTTTCTTCAACGCAGCCTGTCCCATTTCTTTTTCATAATCACCCTTGGCGTAAGCGACATTGCCCAGCGCCCGAAGCATCTTATCTTTCGCCAGTTTTTTCATAACCTCTGCAAGATCAGCGTCCAGAGCGCCACGCTTCACATAGCGGTTTATGGTATTCAGTCGCTTCTCATAAATCTGTTTCAGCGGATGATCGTCCGCAAGTTCCCGCTGTTCTCTGCCTTTCAGGTTACCGATCTGCCGGCAGGTGCGGTGCAGCTTGTCCCCCGGAGCGTAGCCGCCGCAGTATTTGGTGTGCCTTGCATTGGTGGTCAGAAACCATTTGCCGCAGATTTTGCATTTTTTCGGTGCATGGCCAACACACAGGCCCTCAAAGAGATCAGACCGGAACATCCCCACAAAGGATACATAGTGCATCCGCTTGACCAGCTTCGCAACTTTTTCGCCGGGACGGATGACGGATACATACTGAACGGAATTGTTCAGGGTAGACATCCAGGCATTGCCCTCCGTGATGGAAAACTCCGGCGGGAAATAATTGCCGAACATTCTGGCAAAGCCCTCTGCGGTGCGGTCAGCTTCGTTGCCGTCTGATTTTTCTGCAAAATCAAGCATGGTCGTTTGGTATTCCCCAAGGGAGTATGCCAGATGCCCGAAAACTGCGGTATAGCGTTGGAGCATCATCGCATCGGCAAAGTTCTGGATTTCTTCAAATTGCAAAGAATTGGTTGCGGCTTTTATGGCAAACTCCACATATTTCAGCGCATTGTCCACAGTAAAGACTTTTTCAATCCGTTCTCTGTGCTTTGAGATATTCATATAGGAGAACGGCGGTGTTTGACTGAGAATATCAAGCATCGTCAGAGCAGCTTCCGTTGCAATAGGACAGAGTGCAGAAGCATCCTGTCCGGCGTTTAATATTCCAAGCAGCAGATTGATTTTCTCGCATTGCTCGTTCATCTTTGCGATGGTATCCGCAGGGACATTCAGCGCATCACAGGCAAGAGCGCCGACAGGAAGTGTTTTTCCCTCATATATGACCGTATCCTGCCAAAAATCCAATGTCATCAGTTCTTGGTTCATGCTTGCCCCTCCTGTCCTGTTTTTTCATTGTCTTAATTCTATCATGCTAATGTAAAGAAATCTACATCTATCCATAAGTTGTCCTGTTTTTTGAAACGGGGTTGTCCTCCGATTAGCCTGTTTTTTGAAAAATCCGGCATAACAATAGTAGACGGAGCGAAGCACCTGCCAATCACGGCGGGTGTTTCGTGCTTTCTGAATACTATGAACGGAGGTTTTCTATGACAATCTATGAAACCATCAAGGTGGCAATCAGCGTAAAGCAAGCCGCCGAACACTACGGGCTGAAAGTCAACCGAAACGGCATGGCTTGCTGCCCGTTCCACAATGACAGGCATCCGAGCATGAAGCTGAATGAGGATTATTTCTTCTGCTTTGGCTGCGGAGTCAAGGGGGATGTGATCGACTTCGTGGCAAGGTCGTTCGATCTGAGCAGCTATGAAGCAGCGCAAAAGCTGGCTGCGGACTTTGGACTTGACCCAAAACCGCCCACTGCCGCAGCTATGGTCAAGCCGAAGCGTCCCTATATCCGTCAGTTACGGGAGGATGAAATGCTGTGTTTCCGGGTGCTGACGGATTATCTGCATCTGCTGGAAGATTGGAAAGTACGATACGCACCCAAGACACCGGAAGATGCTCTGGATGACCGTTTTGTGGAAGCCTGCCAGATGCACTGCTATATCGAATATATGGCAGATGTGCTGACGGTGGGTGATCTGGAAGAACGGGTGGCATTGGTGGACAAGCTGATGCAGGACGACAAAATTGCTTTTCTGCAAGAGTATACCGCACGAAAGAAAAAGGAGGTGGCGCACCGTGGCGAAGAACCGGAAAACGCCTAATATGAATTTGCCTGTCTGGTTTGACGGGCAGAACATCAACGAAGCTCTGTTTTGTGAAGAATTTCTGCATGAGCGCAGAATCATCTTCGCAAACGGAGCTTTTTTCACGCCCGATGGTCGAGTGACGGATGACCTTCCTCTGCGTGGGGAGATTTACGACAAGCTGAAATTTTGTGCCGTGAACAACATCCCACGGAAGATCACCAACATTCTGGAAGTGCTGAAACTGGAAGCGCAGGTGTCTGACTTCCCTCCGGAGCAGGATCGCATCCATGTTGCCAACGGTACGCTGCTCTTGAACGGCACTTTCACCGAAGGCAGACCGGCTATCGTGCGAAGCCGTCTGCCTGTCGGCTATAATCCCGATGCTCCTGCACCGGTGATCTGGCTGAACTTTCTGGATGGACTACTCTATGCAGAGGACATCCCCACCTTGCAGGAGTTCATTGGCTACTGCCTGATTCCATCCAACAAAGGTCAGCGCATGATGGTGATTAAGGGCAACGGCGGTGAGGGCAAATCCCAAATCGGTGCGGTGCTGTCCACCATCTTCGGCACGAATATGAAAGACGGCAGCATCGGGAAGATTTCTGAAAACCGTTTTGCCCGTGCCGATCTGGAACACATCCTGCTGTGCGTGGATGATGATATGCGGATGGAAGCTCTGCGTCAGACCAACTATGTAAAATCCATCGTGACTGCACAGGGCAAAATGGACTTGGAACGCAAGGGCAAGCAGAGTTATCAGGGCTGGATGTTTGCCCGGTTGCTGGCATTCAGCAATGGTGATCTGCAAGCCCTGTATGACCGCAGCGACGGCTTTTACCGCAGACAGCTTGTACTGACTACCAAGGAAAAGCCCGTGGGCAGAGCCGACGATCCCGACCTTGCTGAGAAGATGAAAGCCGAAGCTGAGGGCATCTTCCTGTGGGCGTTCGAAGGATTGCAGCGGCTCGTTGCCAACAACTTTAAGTTTTCGGAGAGTGACCGCATCCGTGAAAATCGGGAAGCGGTCAAGCGTGACAATAATAATATCTTTGATTTCATGGAATCGGAGGGATACATCCGGTGCAAAGCGGATGCGTCCATCAGCTCCAAGGATTTCTATGAAATCTACCGGATGTGGTGCGAAGAAAATTCCCTTGCACCGCTGAAAGCCCGCAGCTTCAGCGACGCCATGATTGCCAATGCCGGGAGATTCAATCTGGAACATTGCAACAACATCACCAACTCTGCCGGACGGCGGGTGTGGGGATTTATGGGTGTGGAAGCTGTGGCAAGGCCTCATATAAATGGGTTTTACGATGTTTCGTCATGTACGTACGTACCGGAGGAATGGCGGGATTGATTTTGCCAGTCATGCTCTGTACGTATGTACGCAGCATTTACCCCTGTTTTCTCCCATTATAGGAAACAACGGCTTTCAGAGACAACCTGTTTTCGGGTATTGAAAATCAATGGCAATGGAAACAGCAAAGTTTTTGACCGCAGGACGAAGCTATTTCACGAAATCGTGCTTCTCTGAACCGTGTACCCTGTTCACGGAACAATAGATGTTTTCATTTTTCCAGACCAAATCACACGAAACAGTAAAGCGGGATATGGTCATATATGGACAGGACATCACAAGCAAAATTCTGAACGGATTTCAGAGATTGCAGATTTTTCACTGTTCGGTGTATCTGCTCCGTTTTGGGGTGCAGAGATTGTACCGAACCACAAACAGAATTATGGAGGATTTTTCAATATGAATGTACGCAATGAAATCAAGGCACAGATCATCCGTGCTGGGATGACCATGCAGGAAGTTGTTGACCTGCTCTCGGACGAGTACGGATGGAGCGACAGCGTTTCCAACCTGTCCGCAAAATTACAGCGGGAAAGCATCCGATACAAGGAAGTATTGGAGCTTGCCGATGTGCTGGGATGCGACATTGTATGGCAGCAAAGACGGGAGAAGTGATGCCCCCGGCAACAGCCCCTCGCATCTCCCGTCCCCATAGGCACACCGCAGTGCTGCCTATGGATGGCAGTGAAAGACGCTGCCAACGTCTGCAAGAAACGTTCCGCAGAACAGCTTCATGCAGACGGGCTGACCATGGGAAAAGTTGCAGACATTTTGCCTTGGTCAGCAGAGGTCACCGCAGTGACCGCACACCCCCTCGGGAGAGCCCACGGCACTTTGCAGCCAGAATGGATGAAAGTGTTATAGTGGGTTATTACACTTCCGCAGAAGTGCATCCCCGCAGCCCCGCCCGTCTGCTACTCTCGAAAGAAAGGAAAAAACCTATGGCAAGAAACGATGGAATTGACCGTACCTTTGCCCGTAACCAGGACTTGCCCACCCTCGACGATGTGACGAAAGTTCAGGAGCATAACGAGCGAGAAAAAGACAGCTACTCCAATCAAGATATTGATACCACCCAGACCCACCGCAATGTCCACTTCAAGAAACCTACCGACAGCTATGCCGCCATGTTCGATCAGATGATTGCAGATGGTGTTATCTCCACCCGTGGTCTGAAAGCCGATGCGGTGAAATATGGGGAGCTGCTGTTTGATGTAAACTCTGCCTACTTCCACAACCACGGCGGCTATGAATATGCCAAACAGTTCTATGCCGATGCCTACAAAGCCGCCGTGGAGATTGTGGGCGGTGAGCAGTATATCCTCTCCGCTGTAATGCATGCCGACGAGCGCAACCGGGCAATGTCGGAAGCTCTGGGTGAGGATGTGTACCACTATCACCTTCATGTGGTTTATATCCCGGTGGTGGAGAAACAAATCCTGTGGTCGAAGCGATGCAAGGATGAATCCCTCCGGGGAACGGTAAAGGAAACGATCACACAGGTCAGCCGCAGTAAGAAGTGGGAATCCAAACCCGTTCTTGATGAAAACGGAAATCCGATGTTGAACGCAAAAGGGAAAAAGATTTTGAAGTCGTCCTACAGTGTGCTGCAGGATGACTTTTTTAATTTCATGCGAGCCGCCGGATATACCGATGTGGAGCGTGGAGAGCGTGGCAGTACCGAGGAACATCTGACGGTGACACAGTTCAAGGTACAGGCCGAACAGCAGCGTTTGGAAGCTGTGACCGGACAGGTGACACAGGCCGAGCAGAGCTTAGCGGATGCCAAAGCTGCCACGGAGAAGCAGAAAAAGAAACTGGAAGCTCTGAAAAAGGAAACTCAGGCTGCTAAGTCTGTTGCTATGACTGCACATGAGATTGAGTCGATGGGCAAGAAAAATCCCATTACGGGAAATGTTACCATGACGGCGGATGAGTGCCGCACGCTAAAGGATTATGCGGTCAGCAGCTTTGCGGAAAAGTCTGAGAAGCTGAAATACAAGCAGAAATTCGAGCAGGCAGATAAAAACGCAAAGATATGGAAAGACCGTTTTGAAAAACTGAACAAAGACTATGAGGAGCTGAAACAGAAAGCCCAGCCTTTCCTGGATGCGATTGAGATTGCATCTGAAAAGGTCTGGGCTTTTATCAATGCCATCCTCGCCAGGGGAAAGGAACTGTATGAACACAAACACCCTGCCCGCAATCGTGGACAGGACATGGAAATTTAAGAAAGGAACTATTTGCCTATGAAGAAAACCGTAGAGGAAATTAACAAGATGATTATGGAAGATGCCCCGATGGAAGAAATCAACGATGCCATCGGCTATATTGATATTTGCTCCTGCTTCGATCCGATTTTTGAGCCGCCTATTGATTTTCTGGAAGAATGCCGCAAGCGTTGGGAAGCGGCACAGTCCTCTTTCTGCAAAACCATTGAGTGCAAGATCGGAAACACATGGTATGTGATTGAAACGGAGTGTGACGGAAATGAGCCACTTACCGACAAGGTAAAACGGCTCATTTTTTCTGACAAGGGGGTGATTTGTTAATGACTGCGACACAAAAGCATGATATAATTCCAATATGCACAACGGTACTGTCGGCTGACCAACCACCGAAGGAGGATATTATGTTGGATCAGCAGAAAATTACCATTCTCTATTGCCGTCTGAGCAACGAGGATGCCCAGGAAGGCGAGAGTAACAGTATCGCAAATCAGAGAGAGTATTTAACCCGATATGCCCGTGACCACGGGTATACAAACCTGAAAATTCTGGTGGATGACGGTTATACGGGGACGAACTTCAATCGTCCCGGTGTGCAGGAAGGCTTTGAGCTTGTCAAGCAGGGGCTTGTGGGCTGCTGGCTGGTCAAAGACCTCAGCCGCTTTGGTCGTGACTATCTGACTGTTGGACAATATACGGATATTATCTTTCCGAGTTATGATGTCCGCTTTATCGCTATAAATGATGGCGTAGACAGCAACCGGGGAGACAGCGAGGGCTTCGCCGCAATCCGTAATCTGTTCAACGAGTGGTATCCCCGTGATACCAGCAAGAAAGTCCGTGTCAGTTTGCGGCAGAGAGGAACCAGTGGGAAGCACATGGGCAAACCGCCCTACGGATACCGCTGTGACCCGGAGGACAAGGATCACTGGATTCTGGATGAAGAAGCGGCTCCGGTAGTCAAGCTCATCTTCGACCTTTGCATTGACGGCAAAGGCCCGGAGCAGATTGCAAGGATTCTGGAAGAAAAGCAGATTCTGACTGCAAAGGCACTCTATGCCAAGCGAAAGAAAAAGCCGATGCCGGAAAGACCGTACCACTGGGGCAACCAGTCCATTGTAGGGATTTTGGAACGGCAGGAGTACACAGGCTGTACCTGCAACTTCAAGACTTATTCCAAGTCCTACAAGCTGAAAAAGCGGATTCCCAATGAGCCGGAGAATATGTTTTATCTGCCGGACACACAGGAAGCGATTGTATCTCAGGCACAGTTTGACAGGGTGCAGGAACTGAGGAAAAACAAACGCCGCCCTGCAAAAGCGGAACGGCAGGGATTGTTCTCCGGGCTTCTGTTTTGTGCCGATTGCGGCGGCAAGCTCCACTTTGCCACAAGCAAAAACTTTGAGGGCAAGCAGGATCACTACGTCTGCAACAACTACAAGAGCAACCGTGGTACTTGTACTGCCCACTATATCCGGGAAGATGTGCTTCGTGAAATCGTTCTGGAACGCATCCGGGCAGTCAATGAGTATATCCGAAGCGATGTGGACGGTTTTCAGGAGGAATGGCTGCAATGCCGCAGGACTGACCAGGAGCGCAGCATCCGGGATGACAAAAAGAAGCTGGAACAGGCAAAGAAACGCCTTGCCGATCTGGATGTCATCATCGCCCGGCTGTACGAGGACTATGTTCTTGGAAATCTCAATCAGGACAGATACAGAAAGATGTCTGCGGACTATGAAGCGGAGCAGGAACGGTTAAAGCTCGAAATTGAAGTTATCGAAGAATGGGTGGAACAGCGGGAAGAAATGAACGACGGTCTGGATGCCTTTATCGCCCTGACACAGAAATATGTGGATGTGGAGGAGCTGACACAGACCATCGTGAACGAGTATATCAAGAAAATCATCGTCTATGCCCCGGACAAATCCAGCGGCAAGCGCAAGCAGAAAGTGAAGATTTTCTTCAACTTCGTGGACGATGTAGATATTCCCGTTATTTCCGAGCCTATCATCACGCAAACAACCTATGAACACAGAAAAACGGCGTGACCTTCGGGTCACACCGTTCTCTGCGACAAAATAGTTACTTGTCACTATTAAGCCTTCTGTTTTATATGCGAAATGTCAGGCTATTTTAAATAGAAGCAAGAAGACAGAAAAAGAAGATAAAGAAACAATCTGGTTAGATGAAAGTAAGCATCTCATGTATGTAGATGGTGAAGCGGTAGCGCTTCCTAATAAAGAATATTTGTTGATGGAGTTGTTTTTAAATAATAAGAATCAGTTATTTACTCGTTCTCAGATTTTAAATAAGGTCTGGGGTTATGATTATTATGGTGATGGACGTGCTGTAGATACTTATATTAAGAAACTAAGAAAAAAGTTAGGTGTACATTCACATCGTATTCAGACTATTATGAAGGCAGGTTATACATATACGGATGAAGAAGACTAAATGGTCTTTTGGACTTGTACAGCGTACTTTCTTCTTAATGCTGTTTGTATTTATTATTATTCTAGGACTTATGTCCTTACAAGGTATTACAGAATACAAAGAGCGTCTTATTAGTTCAACTTACGATGCTTCACTCACTTCAGGTTTGCAGAGTATTTATCAAACAGAATATTCATTAGATAATAAGAATATGACTAAATATTTAAAGAATTACTACCTAACCAATGAAGGTATGTCTGCAATTGTTGATAGTGATAATAATATTAAGTCATTTGTGAGCAGTGCTTCTTTACATGTATCTCAATTATGGATTCTTGATGAAAATAAGAGTCAAGAAATCATGGTAGATATATCTGAAAATAATTTAGTAAAGAAAATCAATGAATATATGATTGCCCATCCGGATGAGAATTATGAAGTAGTTATAGGCGGTGCACAGTCTAAAAAGAAACAATATTATATTAATGATGGTGAACAAGAAGTTGAATACTATACATCAATGGATACAACAGGTATTCATCCTGCTTATCTTGCGATTAATGGTAAGGTGTTACTTAATAACTCACATAAATCATTGAAGAAGTATAAAATATCTTGGTATATGTCAGAAAGATGTTTTTATGAAAGAAATGGTTCAAGTGGTGGAAGAGAGTTTACGGATTATAAGAAGCTAAAGAAGGCATTAGAGAAACAAATCAAGAAGATTGATAGTATTGAATATTCAAAAGGGTCTGATTATGTGCATTCTAAGAGTATTAATGTAGGTGATGGTACAATGACTATTGTGCTTTCAGAACTTAATCAGGAAATCTCTTCTGTATCAAATACAAGTGGTGTAAAAGGTTATTTTGTATCTGCAAGCTTTATACCAAAATTAACTAAAAGAGCTGCTGTGAACTATTTTGAACATTCCTGGTATATTTATATTATTGTGCTCTGGTTAAATGTTGTGATTTCTATTGTAATCTCACATATGATTACTAAACCATTAAGACATGTATCAGAAGTTACAAGTGAAATTGCGAAAAATGATTTCAGTGAGAAGTTTTTAATTACACGTCATGATGAAATAGGACAATTAGAAAACAATATTAACATTATGAGTACGAACTTAGAGAATACAATCAATCAGCTTACTGAACAATTAGAACATGTCCAAAGACTTGAACATACAAGAAAACAGTTTATTGCGAACTTCACACATGAGATCAAAACACCTCTTGGTATTATTGCCGGTTATTCTGAATTATTAGAAGATGCTACAACACAGGAATCAAGAGAAAAATATATTTCTATCATCAATGAACAGATAGAGCGTATTAATGGTATTGTACTCACAATGTTGGAACTTTCACGTTTAGAATCAGGTAAGATTGAACTCAATAACTATTATGTTTCATTATCTGAATTAGTAGAAGAAGTTATAGATGATTTTGAATATGAATTAGAAAAGAAACAACTTCATGTAGTAAAGGAATATGAAGTTGTTGATTTAGATTGTGATCCTATTCAGATAGAAAGAGTCATTAACAACCTCACATCTAATGCGATTAAACATACCGAAGAACATGGTACAATCACATATCGTATTATGAAGCATCGCTTTGAGATAGAAAATGAAGGACATCATCTTTCTCAGGAAGAGATGGAATCTATCTGGGAAGCCTATATTTCTAAGGATCAAGGTGGAACAGGACTCGGTCTTCCTATCGTAAAAGCGATATTAGAGAGACATGGATATCATTTTGGAGTAGAAAATACAGAAAAAGGTGTTCTATTCTACTTTGAATATTGATATAATAAGTCAAGTAGGGAATGGGTGATCTTATGAAACTAAAAAGAGTACAGTTTTTTATGTCTAAACAAAGTTATCTAGCTAGTCTCCTTGCGATTGCAGCATTAGTCTGTTATTTCATAGGTTACGCCTCAATTGCGATTATACTTACTATCGCGATTATTATTTGTTTAGTTATTTATTTTATTCTTGGTCTCGTTTATTGGAGATGCCCTTATTGTCATAACTACCTTCCCACAAAAGATGCAGGTAGTTTAACAGTGTGTCCCCATTGTCAAAAAGAATTATTTAGAGATGAAGAAAACAATACTGTAGAAAAATAAAAGGCTGATATCACATAAGTGATATCAGTCTTTTTCTATAAGTAAATAGCTTTATTGATGTGAAGATAGTAGATAATAGGTTGTACATCTGTATGGAATACTTCTTTAAGTACTTTAGAGTAATAAGACAACTGTGTGCGATGGAGATCTTTAAGTGTTTCATCACTATTATCTTTTGATACTCTATCTGTCTTATAGTCTAATACATAAACCTTATTGTCTTTTATAAAGACTAAGTCAAATATACCATTGATGATGAGACCATTCTCATCTTTGTATCTAAATTGTTTTTCTTGGTAAATTTGATCTGCATCTTTAATCAATTGATATGTATCGCTATTGATAAAATCATTGATATGAGGAAGATAGTTCTTTAGTACACTCAATCCTTCTTCATCAAACATCTGATTCGTATAAAGTGATTCAATCAATTCTTGAGGATCATCATCTTTGAAATTAAAGTAGCTTAACAAGTTATGTACGAGTGTTCCTCTATCTGTTGCTAGATAGTGTGTTTCTTCATTACTGAAATCAAAGTGAGTTTCATCACTCTTCATTTCTTCCATACTTGTGACCGCAATGCTACGTGGTTCAACAGGATATGGATATTCAAAATCATAATACTTCTTATAGGCACGATATTGGTTCTCTATCTTTATTTTCGCATAAGGTGGAATACGTTGTACTGTTTCACTGATATCTTGTATTGTGCAATGGAAACGCGCTAACTGAGTATCTTTATTATCTAGTTCTTTAAAAGAAGAACGATCTAATGAAAGATAAGGTCTAATTTCAGGAATTAGTATCTTTAAATCATTTTGGAAGTCTTTATGTCTTAATAAAGCCATTATCACCCAATTCAAATAATTATTCGTAGAACGCATGGCAAGGTTATATACAACACCCTGTCCCTTCTTTAGAGTAGGATCTGTATCATTGGCCTGTACTTGACGGGCAATAGAAATAATCTCTTCTTCATCCTTGATTGTACCGGTTAGGATGAGTTTCTTTTCTGCACGTGTTAAGGCAACATAAAGAATACGCATTTCTTCATTCACTGTTTCTTGACGAATGAACATCTTCAACATCTTTGAATAAGGATGTTCATACTTACATACAATATTACCAAAAGGAGATTCTTCTAGCTTACATACACTTCCTGCCACTCCATCGTGCTGAGAAATAATAATTTCCGCTTTTTCATCAGAAGTATTAAATTTCTTCTGCATCGCACTCACAAAAACAACAGGGAATTGTAACCCTTTAGACTTATGAATAGTCATGAACTCTACAGCATCATTTTCATCACTCGCAATAAAACCAGGTGCCTGGTTAGAAGAAGAATCTAATAGTTCTAGGTAATCCTTTAAATAAGGATATTCTTCATTTGTACGGAATGTTTCTAATAGAATATCTAAGTTTGCGCTACGTTGTTCACCATTCATTAACTGGGATACAAAAGATTGGTATCCTGTTTCTTTTAAACATTTCTTTAATGTTTCATAAGGAGAAGATGTCATGGCCGTATTTCTTAAATCATCAAACACTTCTAAGAAATGAAGAACTTTATTGTTGGTATGATGTGTGAGGTTGATGTAAAGAGGATCTTCTGCGTCTCTGATTTCTAATAATTCATTTTCCGTAAAATGAGAGAATAAGAAGTTATTATGTAATACAGATAACATCGCAATATCATCATATGGATTAACCAAAGCCTTTAATAACGTCATCATACTGATGACTTCATTGGACTCAAATAAACCACTCGATAAAGTAATATTTGCAGGAATATGATAACGTTCAAATACTTTCTTATAGGTAATAAATTCAGTTGTAGAACGCATGAGTACCGCAAAATCATGATATTTATAATCTTTTAACTTTCTCATACTGATGATTTTCTGGGCAATCATATGGGCTTCTACTTCAGATTTTGTATATTCTTCCTGATTCTTATAAAGAGAAATAAGTATGTCTGTATCAAAATCATGATTCTTCTCTAGTTCAGGAAGTGTTGTACCTTTCGCATCAAAATCATATCTTAAAATCGCATTATCACCATGGATATACTCTAATCCACCTACAGAACTATCCATAATACAATCAAAAATATAATTGACACTATCCAATACAACTTTTTCAGAACGATAGTTATACTTTAAATCAATACGAATGTTTGTATCATATTCTGTCATCTCTTCTAGTTTAGTGAATGTATCAAACTTATACTGGAAAATAGAAGGATCAGCTTGTCTAAAACGATAAATAGACTGTTTCATATCACCGACCATAAACATTGGAATATGTTCATCATAGTTCGCAATCTTTAAGACAAGGTTTTCCTGCATTTCATTGGTATCCTGATACTCATCCACCATGATTTCCTTTAATGTATGATTCAATCTTTCTACAACTGGAAGATCAGGCTGCAACAGTCTTGTTGCATATTCTTCTAGATCATGGAAGTCTAATTCATTTCTAGCTTTCTTTGCTTCACTATAATCTTTATTGAACTGATTCAATAATCCATCTTTACCAAGTAAGAATTCAATATCTTTAAAAGAATAATCAAGATATTTTTTGAACTCCTCTGTTGAAGTAAAAGATAACAACTTCTTTAATTTTGAAAGAGGATCAGTGACATTTCCTTTTAACTTTGTATATTGTTTCTTAACAGAATCATCTACACCTAATTCACTCCATTTAATACTTGCCATTTCTAACTTTTGAGACAGTAAACTTTTTAATGTATCAAAGGTAAGAGGTCTATTTAAGGCATCGTAGAGATCAGAATAATAATCATATAATGCAGTGGCAGGTGCAGGTTTTTTCGCATTTTCAACAGTTTCAAAGAAATAAGTAATATCATGCTTTTCACAGAAGCGATATAAAATATTATAGGCACTTAAACTTTTAAGACAGCAGTCTCTATATAATTGAGTCATGCCTTCTAGAATAGGCATGTTTCTAGAAAGATTAAAATCATAATATCTTTCATGAACTTGATCAAGGAATTGATGGAAATCCACAAAAGAATTGGTAATATTCTGGAAGTCTATTAAAGTCTTCTTTAAATCATCAAAGTTATTTTTTGTGTTATGACGGTAAGCATAATCCTTGAAATCTGGATCTTCTATCCATTTCTCTAAACACTGATCTAGTACTTGGTCTTTAATTAAATCAGGTGAAGGGTTCACCTTAAATCCGGGCATCACACCAATTAAATAGCCATACTTCTCTAATAGTGTCTTACAGAAACTATCAAACGTAGTGATATAGGCATGAGGCAGTAATTGAATCTGTTCTTGAATATGTCTCAATGTTTCTTCATCATGATTAGCTAAAGCTTCTTCATGTAAAGACACATTCAATCTTTGTTTCATTTCATTTCCTGCTGCTTTAGTAAAAGTTAATACTAGAAATTGATCCATTGAATAATGATCATTCACAATCAAACTAATTAAACGGGCCACAAGAATTCTTGTCTTTCCTGAGCCAGCAGGAGCACTGACAAGAATAGTCTTCCCTCTTAAATCAATTGCAGCCTGTTGTTCTTTATTGTATTTAGGCATTCTCGTCATCTCCTTTTAGTTTTTTATACATATCTTTCGCAATCATTCTATTTTCATTTTCAAATACATCAAATAAACATACTGACTTATAAGGGCAATAAGTACATGGATAAACCTTAAAATCACTGTCTGGCTGGGCACCATCTGTTAAGGTAGGATGGATAGGAATTAATCCAGCATGAATCTTTTTATATAGTTCGGAAATATGATTTTCCACATATTCCATAATTGAATCTAGTTCATCAGGGGAAATAACCTTTGCGCTATTCGCATATTCTCCAGACTTCTTTACCTTAACAGGTGCAACTAATTCAGGTGTAGATCCGAGTCCTTTTACAGAATTAGTAGATCCATCATCCACCATATAGCCTTCCATACGATATTCTTTTAATACATCCTCATCGCTAAGTGCATAACTTGTATCTCGTGTTAGTATTCGTTTCTTCATATTAAAGTATAACATACCTGCACGATCCTTATTCTCCTGTTTACATAACATATCTAGATAAACAAGCATTTGAATATTAAATCCCTGCATCGCAAGATTTAAATCAATTTCTTTACTACTTGATTTATAATCCACAATACGTGCATAATTTCCAAATTCATCTACTCTATCAATAATACCTGAAAAAGGAACATCACCAATCTGTCCAGAAATCTCTTTTTCTTTAGATACAGGTACATACCCACCCATTTTTAACTGCTTCTGAATAATCTTGATTGTCATCTTCATATCTTTAATGAGATTATCAATAAAGTATTGGTTCATTGGATGACCATCATATTTCTCTTTCAGATTCTCTTCTATATAGTGCATTGCTTCTTGATCTACAAGAGATTCATTATCTAAACACTTCTCCATCAAATAATGACATAAAGAACCAAGTTCACTTGTTTGTAAAGTATCTTCTCTCTTTTCTGTAATCTTTAATCCATATTTAATGTAATAAGAGAAAGGACACTTATTATATGTTTCTAAACGAGATACACTGACCCCTCTTCCGAGCTTATTTGTATCTTTAATAAACTCAGGCTGGTTACTTGTCATCTTATAATGATCAATCAATCGATTAATAGGATCTTCATCTATACGTGACTGATTTAAATATAGGTTATTCTTGATGAGATTCAATGAAGGATTGATATATTCTAATTCAAAGAGATCACTCAAACGTGACATAAGAATAGAAGGAATTAACTCATTGGCAGCCATATTCTTCTTACTATAAGAGAATGTATAAGATAAATAAGGATTTAAAAGAACCTGTATAATACGCTTATAATGTGCCTGTAACTGTTCATCTAATAATAGAGGATGAGGATTAAACTGTTTATAGTCTTCCTCCATTAAGAATCCTTTATCACTGATTTCTAAAGGTAAGAATGTTTCATTGATTCCTGTTAAGTAAATATGTTTTTGTGTTGCAGTGAGTCCCTTTTCAAGTGAAGTCACAATAACACCTGTCTTATTTGTAACTCTATTACCTGGGATAATACATTGAAGGAATAAATCAAACTCTTCTGGACTAATTTCATCATCACATTTATAGGCATCAAGAGTTTTAATCATAGAGGCACTGATATCCTGTTTTTGAAGGAATTGAATAATTTCTTTAAAAGTATGTCCAATACACTCTGATAATGATCGAGACATTTTACGATAATCACTATTATAATGACATGTTTCATTTTGTGATAATGTGGCAGGAATATTGAGTTCATCAAAACAAATAGTCAAATAATCTGAATAGCTTGCCTGATTTGTGATGATCATAAAATCTTTATACTGCAGCTGTTCATTCACAATACGTGATTTAATATCACAGGCAATCTTCATACATTCCTGCATAGGATGACCACCTGTAATAACACGTCCTTTTGCAACTTTATGTACATCACTATTATCAAATAAGTGATGAATAATAGCCTCTTCATATTCACTTAATACTTCATCTGCATCTGTTATCTCTAATAATGTGACTGGAACATAATTGTCTATCTTCTTAAACAACTCTTTGGATGCAATATGAGGATAATCATCACTCATAATATAAAGAGGAGTCTTTAAAGAATCATCTATTAAATCTTCTACCATTTCTTCAATTGTCCAGTATCCCCCTGGAATAAGAGAATTAATTGTATATAAATCTTCACATTTTTTACTTAATAAAGTATCTTCGAAAAACTGTTCAAGAGTTATATTATTTCTATGAATCTTCTTAAGTGTATTAATGAGTTCAAGAATCATCTCATAAGAATTAGAACTAAACTGTATTGTATTAAATGTATGACAAGAAAGAATATGACGCATTATAAAAACAAGATCTGCCTGTGAATAAATATGACGGGCAAACTGTTTATGTGAAATCAAAATCTTATCTATATATTGTTTAAGTGTTAGAACTTCTATATCAAATAAACAGGAATACTTATTCAAGAATAGATCTTCTACATATTCTGTATTTTCTGTAATGATATAAGCAGGCCCCTGTAAGTGTTCTGCCAATTCATTGAGTTTTTTATTGAGGTGCATCCCTTTAATAATCTGCATAATGATTCTCCTTCATTTGTACTTTGGTACTATTATATCATTGCATCTAAAATCATGCATTAAGTTCAGTCTCTATAACACCTATATAATGGAGGTAAGAAAAAAAGCCTTCCACATAAGTGGAAAGCTTCAGGTTAACGTAACTCATCAAGCCACATAGATACATCTGCATCACTAGGCATACGTAAATCTCCACGAGGAGATAAAGCCACTGAACCAACTTTAGGTCCATCTGGGATACAGCTACGCTTAAACTGCTGAGTAAAGAAACGTCTATAGAATAGAGTGAGCCATTTCTTAATTGTTGCTTCATCATATTTATCACCATATGTATGAATCGCAATACGTAATAGTTTCTGTGGTTCATAATGGAATCTTGCATGATGATAAAGGAAGAAGTCATGTAATTCATAAGGTCCTACAATATCTTCAGTCTTCTGAGTAATTTCACCATCTTTGGCAGGAAGTAATTCAGGTGAGACTGGTGTATGAAGAATATCCTGTAATGTAGCTTCTAATACTTCACCTTTATATAAAGTAGATACATAATCTACAAGATATCTTACAAGTGTCTTAGGAACAGAAACATTAACGCCATACATACTCATATGGTCACCATTATAAGTAGACCATCCAAGTGCAACTTCTGATAAGTCTCCTGTACCTACGACAATACCACCTGCCTGATTCGCAATATCCATAAGAACCTGTGTTCTTTCACGTGCCTGGCAGTTTTCATAAGTGACATCATGAACTTCAGGATCATGATTAATATCTTTAAAATGCTGGTTAACGGCATCTTTGATATTGACTGTCATAGAAGTGACTTCTAGTTCTTTCATAAGTGTTAAGGCATTATTTAAAGTACGATCAGTTGTTCCAAAACAAGGCATAGTCACCGCAATAATATCTGATACAGGACGTCCTAACATCTTATAAGCCTTATGCATTACAAGTAATGCGAGAGTAGAATCTAGTCCTCCAGACATACCAACAACGACTTTCTTAATATGAGCTGCTTCAAGTCTCTGCATTAAGCCATGAGTCTGAATATTAAATACTTCTTCACAACGTGCAGCACGTTTATCTTTATCACTAGGGACAAATGGATGAGGATCATAATAACGATCTAAATCTAATTCTTCATTATCTAATGCAAATGGTACGGCATCAAAATAATCTTCACTATCATAAGTTGTCATTTCAATACGTTCTGTATGAATCTTTTCTAAATCCATATCTGCATAGATTAAACCTGTAGAATATTGAGTAGATTCTTTAAGTAATGTACCATTTTCATAAATAAGATGATGATTAGAGAATACCACATCTGTTGTTGATTCACCTAGACCTGTATTACTATAAACATAGCCACATACAAGTCTTGCACTTGTTGCACTAATTAAACTACGTCTATAATCACTCTTACCAGTTAAGTTATTAGATGCAGAAGGGTTCACAATAAGTGTTGCTCCATTTAAACATGCATCAGTACTTGGTGTATGAGGTACCCATACATCTTCACATATTTCTACCCCAATCTTTAACCAAGGATGATTTACATCTTCAAAAATCTGTTCAGTTGTCACATGAATTTCCTGATCACATAAAGTAATATACTCATCTAAATCACGACCACTCTTGAAATGTCTACCTTCATAGAATTCATGATAATTTGGAATATATGTCTTAGGTACAGCACCTAGAATATCTCCTCTATGTAATACAAGAGCACAATTGTAAAGATCATTACGGATGACAAGTGGCATTCCAATAACAATCACTGTATCAAGATCTTTTGTTTCATCTAGAATATATTGAAGCTGTGTTTCTGATTCATTCAATACTCTTTTCTGAAAGAAAAGATCTTCAATTGTATAACCAGTTAAACATAACTCATTTAATACAAGAACCTGTGTATGATTTGCGTTGGCTTCTTTTGATAAACGGATAATCTCCTGCGCATTCTTTTTCACATTTGCGATAGAGACTTTAAAAGAACCAGCTGCAACTCTAATAAAACCATCTTTCATAAACATTCCTCCAATTTCCCTCTCATTATATCAAAAAAAGTTCACATGAGTGAACTTTATAATAAATGTATATCATTTTCTTCGCAGATACGCATTGTATCCTCATCCCATAAAGAAGCTTGTACTTCACCAATATGGGCTTTCTTTAAGAAGAACATACATAAACGTGACTGACCAATACCGCCACCAATACTTAATGGATAAACATTGTTTAAAACGTTCTGATGGTAAGGAAGTTCAGTACGCTCTTCAGCATGTGCTTTCTTTAACTGTTCTTCTAAAGCTTTCGCATCAACACGTACCCCCATAGAAGATAATTCAAATGCATCATCAAGAATAGGGTGATAAACAAGAATATCACCATTAAGTGTCCAGTCATCATAGTCTGGTGCACGTCCATCATGTTTAATACCTGACTTAAGGGTATCCCCAATCTTCATTAAACATACAGCCTTTTTAGCCTTAGTAATAGCTCTTTCTCTTTCCTTTGGTGTTAAATCAGGATAAACATCTTCTAATTCCTGTGTGGTAATAAAGAAAATCTTTTCTGGTAATAATCCTTTATCCAACTTTGGATAATGACGAATCATTAAGAAATCTAAATCTAATAAAGCTTTATAAATCTTCTTAACAGTCTGTTTGAAGAAATCAACAGTACGATCTTCAGGTTTGATCACTAATTCCCAGTCCCACTGGTCTACATACATAGAATGAAGGTTATCAATTGTTTCATCTCTTCTAATTGCGTTCATATCTGTATATAGTCCTGTATGTGCTTCAAAGCCATATCTATAAAGCGCATCACGCTTCCATTTTGCAAGTGAATGAATGATTTCAATTTCATCATCATTATTTAACTCATAGCTGTTGAAAGCTACTGGTCTTTCAGTTCCATTTAAATCATCATTTAATCCTGTGTTTTTTAATAAAAATAGTGGTGCAGATACTCTAGTGAGTCTTAATTCTTCTGATAAACGTCTTTCAAAATAATCTTTAATCATCTTAATCGCAACTTCAGTCTCAATAAGATTGAGTTGTGAATGATAGTTCTCTGGTACAAATACTTTACTCATAAGTCTTTTACTCCTTTATGTATGATTATATAAGAAAAAAATAAAAAAGAAAGAAAGAAAACAGTATTTCTTATATTATTTAAAAATATGTAATAATTTAGGGAAATATAAAAAATGATGAACTTGATTGACTTATTTCCGATTATTTAATACAATGTTGAAAACACAAGATAAGGAGATGCACAATGGAAAAATTGTTTAAGAGCACAAGAGGCAATCAGACACCTATTGATTTTTATACATCTATTCTTCAGGGAATCGCAAGTGATGGGGGATTACTTGTACCTGACTTTGATTTTGAGAAGAAAAACCTAGAAGATTTACTTCCATTAAACTATGTAGATCTTGCAACTGAGATTATTGGTACATTCGCACCGAGTGATGCAAAAGAAGCATTACATACAGCCTGCAATCAGGCTTATGGTGAAGGTTTGTTCTGTGATGAAGTGGTTCCTGTAAAGAAAGCAGGAAATGTATATGTTGCAGAACTCTATCAGGGGCCTACAGCTGCATTCAAGGATATGGCATTATCTATGCTTCCAAGAATGATGACTCTTTCTTTAAAGAAGAAAGGTGAAGAACGTGAAGTTATGATTCTTGCGGCTACAAGTGGTGATACAGGTAAAGCTGCATTAGAAGGATTTAAAGATGTAGAAGGTACATGTATTAAGGTTTTCTATCCAATTGATGGTGTATCAGCTATTCAGCAGCAGCAGATGGTGACTACAACAGGTAAGAATGTTGAAATTATCGGTATTAGAGGTAACTTTGATGATGCCCAGTCTGCAGTTAAGAAAGCTTTTGGTTCTAAAGAATTAAAAGAACTTTGTGATGAACATCATATCTTCTTATCTTCAGCTAATTCAATAAATATTGGACGTTTAATTCCACAGATTGTATATTACTTCTATTCATATTTAACACTTGTGAAGAGAAATGAAATCAAACTAGGAGAAGCAGTGAACTTTACAGTACCTTCAGGTAACTTTGGTAACTGCTTAGCTGGATGGATTGCAAAGAATATGGGATTACCAGTGAACCAGTTCATTGTTGCTTCTAATAAGAATAATATCTTAACTGATTTTTTCACTACTGGTACTTATGATGCAAGACGTGAATTCTATAAGACTAATGCGCCTGCTATGGATATCTTAGTTTCTAGTAACTTAGAAAGATTAGTATGGTTCATGGTGAATGGTGATAGTGAAAAAGTGAATAAGTATATGGAAGAACTTAAAGAAACAGGTGTTTATAAAGTAGATGATGAAACACTTGCAAGAGTTCAGAAAGAATTCAAGGCAGGATGTCTTGGAGAAGAAGATGTACTTAAAGTTATTCATGACTGCTGGAATGAAAACAAGTATCTATTAGATACACATACAGCTGTTGGTTATGGTGTTTATGAAGAATATGTTAAGAACACTGGTGATACAACTAAGACAATCTTACTTTCTACTGCATCACCTTATAAGTTCCCAGAATCTGTATATCAGGCATTAACTGGTGAAGAAGTAGATGTTTATACAGCTATTGAAAAACTACATGATTTAACTGGTATGGAAATTTCTTACCCATTAAAAGGTATTAAGGATCGTGAAATCCTTCATAAGGGTGTTATTGATAGAAATGCAATTCTAGATACTATTGCAGAAAAGATCAAGGAGTACTAATTATGTTTGTAAAGGTAAGAGTTCCTGCAACAAGCGCAAACTTAGGACCTGGATTTGACGTTGCGGGTCTAGCAGTGACTTTATATAATACATTCACTTTTGAATTATTAGATGAAGGATTAGAAATCTTAGGATGTCCTGAACAGTTTGCGAACAAAGATAACTTAGCTTATCGTGCCTTTGAAGAAGGTGCACGTTATGTAGGATTAGATTATAAAGGATTACGTATTACCAATGAAGGAGATGTTCCTTATACAAGAGGATTAGGTTCTTCTTCTACATGTATTGTCGCTGGTATTGTTGGTGCATTCGCATTCAAGAATCGTTATGAAGAACGTCAGAACATTCTTGAACTTGCGACTAAGATTGAAGGACATCCAGACAACGTTGCCCCAGCAATCTTTGGTGGATTAACTGTATCTGTTATGGAAGAACATAAAGTCACTACATTATCTATTCCAGTTAAACAGGAATATCGTTATGTCGCACTTATTCCACCTTTCACATTATCTACAGAAAAAGCACGTTCTGTATTACCACAGACATTAGATCGTGCAGATGCGATTAAGAATGTATCTCATCTTGCATTAATGGTTGCATCACTTATTAATGGATATGATGAAGGTTTGAAACTAGGCTTCAAGGATCGTTTCCATCAGCCATATCGTGGACATCTAATTGACAATTTCTTCCCTATTATGGAAACATTAGAGAAGGATGAAAGAGTATTAGGTGCTTATCTATCAGGTGCAGGGCCTACTATTATGGCTTTAATTCGTGCTGATGATACAATGGGTGTTGTTCGTATTAAAGAAGAATTAGGATCTTTAATTGACGGATGGCAAGTGGAAAAGTTAGAATTAGATGAACGTGGATTTACATGTGACTTTTTATAATACCTGGCTGTTGTCAGGTATTTTTTTCAGGAGGATCAAATGAAGAATTATCATACACATACAACAAGATGTATGCATGCAATTGGAAGTGAAGAAGAATATATTCTAGCAGCCATTTCAGCTGGATATACAGAACTAGGCTTTTCAGACCATACACCATGGCATTATGAATCAGGATATCATGCTACAATGCGTATGGATGAATCACAACTTGAAGATTATGTCCATACATTATCAGTACTAAGAGATAAGTATAAAGACAAGATTTCTATCAAGATTGGTTTGGAGTGTGAATACTTTGAAGATAAGATGGAATGGCTTAAGGAACAGCTTGAAAAGTATAAGCTTGATTATATTGTTTTAGGGAATCATTTTGATGGCAGTGATGAAACAGGTATTTATTATGGTCATCCAGTATCTTTAGAAGAATTAAAGAGATATGTATCACAGGTGATTAAGGCTATGGATACAGGCTTGTTTTCATATGTAGCGCATCCTGATGTTGTTTTCTATGATGAAAAGATTCAAGAACATATTGATGAGTTAGAGAAAATCTGTATTCATGCGGCTGAAATAGATATGCCTTTAGAATTTAACTTATTAGGATATAAGGCTATGCGTCATTATCCAAGTCAGCCATTTATTGATTTATGTAAGAAACATCATAACCGTATTATTATCGGAACAGATGCGCATGAACCAAGTGCATTAAAAGATACTAAAACATACAATCGTGCTTATGCTTACTTAAAGGAAAGTGGCTTAGAAATTACTGAAGATATTAAGATGTTGAGATAGAAGGCTTGAGAAAGCCTTTTTTTCTTTTGACAGTTCCCTTGAGTGCAAATTGAAAAAGTTATGGAATATTCATGCTTATTTTGATTTAAATGTATGTAGAAAATGTAGTAATGTATCTCGCTTGATTAAGATTGCTCATATCAGGCACTATATGTCAGTAACTGAATTGGTTTGACAGTTATTGTGACATTAAATTTAAAAAGCATTGATATATTCATGTTTATTTTGAATTAGATGCATGAGAAAAATGTAGTAATATAATATACGATAGTGATATTTCTAAATTAGAAAGTATGTATTAGATATTAAAAAGAATGATATTATTTCATTTATTTAAAAAAACCTTTACAATATAAAGTGCCTAGTATTGATTAAAGGCTGTATAATAAAGGTGGTGATAAAAATGGAACATATTACAGATATAGATAAAACAGCACATCTTGAAGAATGTGTAGAAGCGGTGAGAGAAATCATTAATCCAGATGATTATGGATTAACTGAAGAAGCTCTTTATGCTCTTACGAAAGAAATCATGGATACTTCTCTTACAATGGGAGGAGACTTTCATTTAGATAACATTCGTTTCTTTGCGGAACGTTTTATTAAGAGCGGATCAATTGCACGTTTTAAGATGGCTCATGAAAATGATTTTTAAGGAGGAATTGTATGGGTAAAATAGAAGACGTTATCCAACAGTACCTGGATGAACATAAAAGTCATTATCTAGGAAAATATCGTTATAGATGTAGCTATCGAATTAGTGATACTGCGATGAAGTTTCATTATTATATGCTTGATGAAAACTTCAGAAATATCGATATTTATGTTGAATTATCATATGGTGATAAGGTTGAAGCAGAATTCTCAGAAAATTTAAATGATCAGGAAAAGCAGTTTATTATTAAAGATGCACTGGTACATATTTTTTATAAAGAGAAGTTTACACATATCCTTCATTATTCTTTGATTCCAAAGATAGTGAAGGAACATCATCTCATTGATACAAACATGGCACCGATTGATTATATTGAGATATTGGAGTACATGAAGTATCATCAGGGGATTAATAAAAAGACGATCGATTCTTTCTATGAAATTTATCTTCCAGTTATGCATGATTTAATCAAGACACAAAAATATGATGTTTATATTTCTTCATTGATCTTATTATTACGTAACATACTTTATGAATATGACTGGGATGGACCAAATTCTAAATATCGTGATACGGAATATCAATATCATTTATATTATGTAAGAGAATTGATTCAGGAAATTATTGACCATCTAGATGTATTCTATAAGCATGCAGCAAGCTATTTGTTCCATCTTATGCATCTACTATGTCAGCATACTTTATTCGCATTTTGTATTATGAGCAATCTTGGTTCATTATTTAATTATAATGAGGTTGTTTTAAAGGCTTTATCAGACAATTTGAAAAAGCACTTTATTTTATATGATAAGGAAGCTAATAATTTAAATCAGTGTAATCTTGTTTATTCTTATTTATTTTATTCTTATTTAAATAAGAAAGAACCTTTTAGAGAAGTAATCAAACAGGTGTTTAGAACTATTGTTGATGCAATTCTTGTTTATGCAAATCATGATCTAGATCTTGCATTAGGTAATACGTTATTAAAAAATGAAGGTTATGATGTGTTGCTCGATTTATTCAGCAATGATTACAATACATTTATATTCACTTGCTTCCCAATTAGTTCATTCCCAACAGAGATGCGTACATCAGTTCGTAATGAACTCGTTGCCGCTATTCGTTTCTTTGCAGGTAGAATGAATAATGATAAGTATAAGCTCAGCTCATTTGAACAGGTATTAAATATCAATAGATTATTATTAGATAATTTTGGAGATTGGTATAAATGAAAAAGAGAAATATAGTCACAGCAGCCTTTGGAACTGCTGTCCTTGCAGGTGCAGGGTTATATCAGAAAACAAGTCAGTTTGTAGATGAACGCTTATATCGTGCACATATTAAACGTACCTTATTTGAGACTTTAAAGCCTCAGACAGTACGTATTAAGAATATGAATGATGCGATTTTAACTGGTCATCTACTTGAAGTGGATCATGCAGACAATACATTAATCATGGTTCATGGTTTTACTAAAGATGCATCTTCTCTAGAAAATGAAGCAATCTATTTTCAGTCAATTTGCCCTCATACTAATATTTTAATGATTGATTGTTATGGTAATGGATCATCTGATGGTGTGACAAGAGGCGTTGGTTTCCAAGATGTTATGGATATTAACTATTGGAATCGTTTCATTATTCAAAAGTATGGCGAAGATCATCCGGTCTTCTTCTATGGTAAAGAAACAGGTGCGACAGCCTTGCTTTGTGCAGGCAGTGCAGGTTTATTAAAGAATGCAACAAGCTTAATTGTAGAAAGTACATTTAAGAATGTGCGTGATTATTTTGCATATTTAATGAAGAATGATGGATATCCAGAATCTATTACACGTCCTTTACTTTCTATTGTATTAAGAAAAGCATTGGATGTACCTCTAGATGATTTAGATATCATGAGATATATAAGAAGGAATACTATTCCGACATTATTTATCCAAAACAAAAACAACAATAAGGTAGATTTTAATGATGTATTTGATTTATACAATAATGCATTATGTGTTAAAGAATTAATGCCATTAAAAGATAAGCCATTTTATGCTCTTGATGAAAAGCATCCTTATAAGGATCTTCTTACAGAGTTTTTAAATAGAAATGGATGATAGGAGGATTAAAATGTATTTTAAAGAATCAACAGGGTTCCCAAAGGATTTCTTATGGGGAAGTGCTTCAGCTGCTTATCAGGTAGAAGGTGCCTGGGCTGAAGACGGCAAAAAGCCTTCGGTATGGGATAAGTTTGTAAGAATCCCAGGTAAGACATTCAAAGCTACTACAGGTGATAAGGCAGTTGACCATTATCACATGTATAAAGAAGATGTCAGACTAATGGGTGAGATGGGGTTAAAGACTTATCGTTTCTCAATTGCCTGGTCAAGAATCTATCCAGATGGTAATGGACAGGTGAATGAAAAAGGTTTACAGTTCTATGATGATTTAATCAATGAATGCTTAAAGTATAATATTGTACCAATGGTGACTGTATATCATTGGGATTTACCACAGGCATTAGAAGATCAATATCATGGCTGGGAAGATCGTCGTATTGTCGATGATTTTGTGAATTATGCAACTACATTATTTAAACGTTATGGTGATCGTGTTAAACATTGGATTATCTTAAATGAACAGAATGTCTTCACTGGACATGGCTGGATGCTTGCTAAACATCCACCAGGAAAATTTAAGGATATGAAGACTTACTATCAGGTGAATCATCATGCATTCATGGCTCATGCAAAATCAGTACTTGCATTAAAGGAACTTTATCCTGATGCATTAGTCGGTTCATCATTCGCTTATGGTCCAGCTTATGCAGTATCTGATAAACCAGAAGATCAGATGGCATGTGTTGATTATGAAGACTTAAAGTCTTACTACTGGATGGATGTTTATGCTTATGGACGTTATCCAAGATCTGCAATGAAATATTTAGAATCATTAGGTGTTGCCCCACACTTTGAGGAAGGCGATGCTGAAATTCTAAAAGAAGCTGCATCTAAAGTAGACTTCATGGGTGTTAACTACTATAAGACATGTAGTATTGAATACAACCCACTAGATGGTATTGATTCTCTTGGTGGAGAAAACAATACAGGTAAGAAGGGCACTGCAGAAATGGAAGGTGTACCTGGTATGTATAAGGTACCTGCGAATAAGAATCTTCCTACAACTGACTGGGACTGGACTATTGATCCTATGGGACTACGTTTTGCGTGTCGTAAGATTACTTCACGTTATGATTTACCAATCGTTATTTCAGAAAACGGACTTGGCGCATTTGATAAATTAGAAGATGGAAAGATCCATGATTCATATCGTATTGAATATTTACGTAACCATATTGAAGAATTAAAGAAAGCATGTGATGATGGATGCCGTATTCTTGCATATTGCACATGGTCATATACTGATTTATTAAGCTGGTCAAATGGTTATCAGAAAAGATACGGTTTTGTCTATGTAGATCGTGATGAAAATGAAAACTCTGGTACTCTAAAGAGAATTCCAAAGGATTCATATTATTGGTATAAAAAAGTTATTGAAACTAATGGTGAAGAATTATAATTCATAGAAGGCTGATTCATATTGAATCAGTCTTTTATATATTTAAATTAGGTATAGAGAGCTTACAAGAGACATATATAAAAGAGGATAAAAAATAATTAAAATAGAAAAACATTGATTATATCGATAAAAATAAACATTTTGAAATAAAAATAGAAAATAATTTAAAAAAATGCTTTACAAGTGTTGGAATATTGGGTATTATAGACAGGCAGTCCGGGAGACGGGCTGAGACAGAACATTGAAAACTGAACAGATACACGTCAGATTTATTTGAAAACATTTAATTGATGAGCTGAACATCAGCTCTTC